>NZ_CP118100.1:2557892-2877628 GCF_028747645.1 Microbacterium esteraromaticum | reverse complement strand
CCAAACCCGCGGGGTCGCGCCCGAGTCCGAACGGCGTGGCATCGACCATGGTCTCGAACCCACTGGCTCGCAGCAGAGCGGCCTCGGCGCTCGAAGACTGCTCGTCATCGAGCTCGTCCCCCGGCAGCAGGGGCGAGACCTGAAAGAGGTGCTCGTGGTAGTTCACCCTGCCCAGCGCCGCCGGTTCGGCGTCACCGAGGACGGTGCGCACCACGGCGGTCATCAGCGCACCGACTCCGCTGCCGCCGCGAGCCGGTCGACCGTGTCGGGGGTCAGCTCGATCTCGAAGACGTCGGCGACGACCTGCGACCAGCCGTGGATGAAGTAGCGCCAGCCGTCGACCACCTGCAGCGCCCGGCGGTCGCGTTGGGCGGCGGCCTGGTGCAGGAACTCCAGCGAACCGCGGTAGTTGAACTCCCACGCCCACGCTCGTTCGGGGAAGACCACGGCATCGGTGAGAGGGGAACCGGGGCGGTCCTTGCCGAGGCCGGTCGCATTCGCGATCACCGAACCGGGAGGGGCCGCCTCGACGAGGGCGTCGGCGTCGGTCGCGTGCGGAGTGACCACGTACCGGATCAGGTCATCCGGGGTGCCGTGCTGGCGGTGCACCTCGCGCAGATGGTCGAGCTTGTCCTGCGTGCGCGCGGTGACGGTGATGCGTGCGGGCGCGTCCGCGCGCTCGGACAGCGCCCAGCTGAGCGCCGTGCCGGAGCCGCCCGCGCCCAGGATGATCACCTCGGCACCGGTGCGGGCGAAATGATCGGCGGGCAGGAAGTCGTTCAGCGCGAGGTCGACCGTGAGGGGGTCTTTCGCGCGTCCGATCAGCTTCGCCCCGCGCTTGGAGATGCTCGAGATCTCGGAGCACGAGACGGCGAACGGATCGAGCTCGTCGAACAGATCGGATGCCGCCGCGAACACGTTCATCTTGTGTGTTGTGACCAGGGCGCCGCGGTGGTGCTCGTCGTCGCGGATGCGCTCGACCATCTCGCGGTAGACGCCGGGGGCGGCATCCATCGGCAGATCATGCCCGACAAGGGTGCGCGTCGGCAGGCCGAGGATGTCGGCCCACAGTGGGAACACCTTCATGATCGACGACGAGCCGGTGGTGACGCCGACGAAGCCCATGTAGTCATCAGAGGGAGCCACGTGGTCATCGGAGAGAGGGAGGGTGGTCATCGGCTGCTCCTAGCGGGTGACGGGGTGGGCGGGGGCATCGCCGCGCAGCACGGCGATGACGTCGTCGAGCGACATGCGTCCCATGTTGTCGACGGCCTGGGTGGTCTGCGCCGCCAGATGCGGTGTGACGATCACGCGGTCGGCGAGGTCGGGGGCCAGCAGCGGGCTGGCGCCGCCCGCGGTGTCGCCATCGAGCGTGTCGGCTGCGTACCCGGCGATGACGCCCTCGTGCAGCGCGGCGGCGACGGCCTGTTCGTCGATCAGGTCGGGACGCGCGGTGTTCACCAGCACGGTGCCGCGGCGCAGGAGCGCCAACCGGGCCGCATCGACCAGTCGTTGACCTCCTGGCGCGTGCAACGTGATCAGGTCCGCTTCGCGGAACAGGTCGTCGAGAGTGGCGGGCTCCGCGCCCGCCTCGCGGATCGCCTCGGCCGGGACGTAGGGGTCGGATGCCAGCATCCGAGCGCCGAAGCCGCGCAGTCGCGCGGCGACGCCCTGGCCGATGCGGCCGAAGCCGACGATGCCGACGGTCGCCGCCCCCAGCTCGCGCCCGCGGCGGACGCTCCAGTCGCCTGCGCGTACGCGGCGGTCGCCGTCCGGGATCGTGCGCAGCGCCGCGAGCATGAGCCCGACGGCGTGATCGGCGACGGCGTTCGCGTTCGCGCCGGGGGTGTTGGTGACGGGGATGCCGCGCGCCGCAGCCGCGACCAGATCGACCGACTCGTATCCCACGCCGTAGCGCGCGATGATCTTCAGTCGCGGGGCCGCGGCCAGGTGCTCGGCGGTCACCGGGCCGGTGCCGGCGATCCAGGCGTCGCTGCCGTGCAGCAACGGCCGCAGGTCGTCGAGGGCGTGGTGCGCCGGACCGTGCATGATGCGGTGCCCGGCGGACGCGGCCCGCTCGACGAGGTCGAGGTCGCCATCCGAGAACGACCGGCTGGTCACGAGGATCACAGCCATCAGTGGGCTCCGCCCTCGGCCAGCATGTCGGCGTTCTGAACATGCGGTGCGGCCGCGAACCAGGGCGCCAGTGCCTCGTACGCGGCGGTGAAGCGGGCGTGGCGTCGTGCGTAGGCGGCGTGCCGGGCGGCATCCGGAACGAACTCGGCCGTGACCTCGCTCAGCGCCCGCGCGGCCGAGAAATCGGCCAGGCCCAGTCCGACCGCGGCGGTCACCGCGGCGCCCAGGCTGTTGGCCTCTTCGACGATCGTGCGCCGGCGTACCGGAATGCCCCAGACATCCGCGAGCACCGACAGGTAGGCGTCGCTCTGGGCCCCGCCGCCGACGGCGTCGATGCGATCGATCACGGCGCCCGAGGCGCGGAACGCCTGGATGCAGGTGAGCAGGTTGAACGCGGTGCCCTCCAGCACCGCGCGGACGAGGTGCGCACGGGTGTGGTGCCGGCCGATGCCCACGAAGGCTCCGCGTGCGTGCGGATCCCAGATCGGGGCGCGCTCGCCCAGCAGGTAGGGCAGAAAATAGAGGTCCTCAGTGTCGATGCCGTCGGCGGCTTCGGCAGTCAGCCGACCCGTCTCAGGTTTCGCGGGATCGAGCGAGAGCGCCTCGGCGATCCACTGCACCGATGCGCCGCCGGCCTGCATGGTCGCCGTCGGCACGAACAGGCCGGGAGCGACGTTGTCGAAGGTGAAGGTGCGCATCGCGGGGTCGAGCAGCGGCGCCTCGGTGACGAACGAGATCCACGAGCTCGTGCCCAGACACACGTAGGCGCCGTCTTCGGGTGAGACGATGCCCGAGCCGACCGCTGCCATCGGCCCGTCGCCGCCGCCCATGACCACCCGCACGCCGGTGTGCAGGCCGAGCTGCTCGGCGGCGTCGGCGGTGAGTGCGCCGACCACGGCGGTGGAGTCGAGGATCTCGGGAAACAGCGCCGGGTCCAGTTTGGCCGCCGTCAGCACCTCGTCCGACCAGGTGCCGCGCTGCTGATCGTAGGCGTTGGTGCCCGAGGCGTCAGAGCGGTCGGTGGCGAGACGCCCGGTCAGGCGCAGCACGATGAAGTCCTTCGCGACGCACGTGCGACGCACGCGTGCCCAGACATCGGGCTCGTTGTCGCGCACCCACATGATCTTCGAGACCGAATAGGTGGGGTTCAGGCGGTGCCCGAGCAGTCGATAGGCGTGCTCGGCCCCCAGCGCGGCCTCGAGCTCGCGCTGCTGGGCACCCGATCGGGTGTCGGCCCAGATGATGGCGGGCCGCACGGGCTCTCCCGCCGAGTCCAGCAGGACTGCGCCCATCATCTGTCCGCTGACGACCAGGCCGGCGATCTCTGCGGGCGCGGTGCCGGTGCGGGCGAGCAGCTCTCGGGTCGCCGTGACCGTCGCATCCCACCAGTCCTGCGGGTTCTGTTCGGCGACGCCGCCGGCGGCGAAGTGCGCGGGATAGGGGACGGTGACCGAGGCCACCAGTCGGCCGTCGTCGTGGTGCAGCGATGCCTTGTCGCCGGTCGTGCCGAGGTCGTGCGCGATGATCACAGTTCGTCCTGTCTCACTGGCAGAGGTGCGGTTTGGGTTTCGAGGTACGAGGGAGTATACCTGTAATTACAAGTTACCAGGAGGTCCCCGTGAGCACTCACACCGTCGTCGATTTCCCCGTCCCGCTGCAGATCTCACCCGCGGGCGGCATCGAAGGGCGCTCCCGTCGGTACGAGAAGTTCTTGGGCGATATGTCGGGTGTCTACCGCGACGAGGCCGCCTGGCGGGCCGCGGTCGAGGAGCGGGGCGACTCCGAGCTCGTCTACTGGGTCGACGATCACAAGTATCAGGACGGGCCGGGTGCGCTCATCGTCGGCACCAGCACTCTGCTGCCAGGACGCATCGGCGAGGAGTTCGCCGTGACCCGTGGTCATCTGCACGCCATCGCCAACCGCGCCGAGCTGTACTACTGCCTCAGCGGTCGCGGGGTCATGCTGCTCGAGACTGTCGACGGGCAGTCCGAAGCGGTCGAGCTCACCCCGGGCAAAGCGGTGAACGTGCCCGGACACTGGATCCACCGCAGTGTGAACACCGGCGACGAGCCGTTCGTCACCCTGTTCTGCTACGCAGCGGACGCCGGCCAGGACTACGCCCTGATCGCCGATGCCGGCGGTATGAAGAACCTCGTCGTGGCTGATGGTGAAGGATGGCGACTCGCACCCAACCCCGACCACACCGGGTACCGACGCGGCTGATCCGACGCACCGCGGCGGTGCGTGTTGATTCCTCTTGTCGGCACGGAGTTGACTGGAGCGGACACCCTAGGAGGCCCCTTGCCGAATCGCCCGAACATCCTCGTCATCATGGCCGACCAGTTCCGCGCGGCATCGCTCGGGATGCTGGGTGAAGACCCCGTGCACACGCCGAATCTCGACAGGCTCGCCGCGGAGGGGTGCCTGGTGCGGCAGGCGGTGAGCAACTATCCGGTCTGCAGTCCGCACCGCGCGATGTTCCTCACCGGCATGCGGCCGGTCGACAACGGCGTCACCCTGAACGTCAACTCCGAGACCGCGCAGGACGGCATCGGTCTGCGCAGCGGGCTCGACACGTGGGCCGGCGTGCTGCGTCGGCACGGATGGCGCACCGGCTACATCGGCAAATGGCATCTCGAACCGCCCGTTGATGAGGATGCGAAGTTCGGTGAGGGGCGCCGCAGCGACGGGAAGGTGTGGGACGCCTGGTCGCCGCCCGATCGCCGGTTCGGGTTCGACTTCTGGTACTCGTACGGCGCCGCCGACCGTCACCTCACCCCGCACTACTGGACGACCCGTGCCGGGCGCCACGAGCGCGTCGATATCGATCAGTGGTCGGCCGAGCACGAGACCGATGTCGCGATCCGCTTTCTGCAGCAGGCCGGTGACGAGCCGTTCGCGCTGATGCTGTCGCTCAATCCGCCGCATCCGCCGTTCGAACTGGTACCCGATCGCTATCGAACGCGTTACGCAGAGCTCGACGACGCGACCCTGTTGCCCCGCCCGAACGTCCGCCTCGGCACCGAGACCGCGCACAAGGCGGCCGGCATCGCCCGCGATTACTACGCGGCCGTGACCGGCGTCGATGAGCAGATCGGACGCCTGCACGCCGCCGTGCAGGCGTGCTCGGGCGACCGTCCCACGGTGATCGTCTTCACCTCGGACCACGGAATGCAGATGGGCAGCCACGAGCTGCTGTACAAGAACGTCGCCTACGAGGAGTCGATGCGGCTGCCGTTCATCGTCCATTCGCCGCAGCTCGTCCCCGCAGGCGAATCACAGGTCGTCATCGACTCGATGGACGTCGCTCCGACGATCCTCGGCCTCGTCGGGTTCGCGCTCGGTGGGGATGCCGTCGCGGGGCGCGACCGTTCCGGAGCGCTGCGCGGAGAGCCGGGCGGAGCCGGCGATGACACGGCGATGTACTACCGCTACGCCTCTCGCAGCGATCCGACCAGCGTGCGTGGCCTGCGAACGCCTCAAGCGAAGATCGTCGCCACGTGGGACCCGAAGGGTGGGCTCTCCGTCGAGGTGTTCGATCTCGACGACGACCCGTTCGAGCTCAGCAGCCGTCCGCAGACGCCCCTGGCGGCGACGATGGCGCGGATGCTGCACGAGGCCCTCACGGCCGCCGGCGACGACTGGGCCGGCGCGCACGCGCTGGCAGACACCTATCGCCTCGCGCCCATGAACGCCTGAGCGTCCGGTGCGGTGCGTGTCAGACGGCCCCGTCCCACCCCGGAGCGGAGAACGCGCCGAGGGGATCCGTGCCCAGGGCACGGTGCTGACCGGCGCCGACCACCGGCAGTGCCCGGCCATCGGCATCCGATCGTGAGAACCGCACGAACCAGTCGTGCAGCATCCCGCGAAGCCGCTCCTGATCATCGCGATACGCGGCATCGTCGATGAGGTTGCGCGACTCCCGAGGGTCGGAGGCGAGGTCGTAGAACTCGTGCGGTCCGTACGGATGGCGGTGCACGTACTTTCGATCGGCCGTGCGGATCATGCGCGCGGGCCCGTACTCACTGTGTACGACGACCGGGCGCTCGGGGCGGGCGGGAGCTTCGCCGCGCAGCAGCCCCGCGAAGCTGCGTCCCGGCCCCTGCTCGAACTCGTGCGAGGGAAGGCCGAGCAGCTCCAGCAGGGTCGCGGGCAGATCGTAGGCGCTGAGCAGGTCGTCGTGCACGACGCCGACCGGGAGCATGCCCGGGGCCGAGACGATGAAGGGCACCATGACCGACTCGTCGTACATGTTCATCGGGAACGTGCCGTTCCCCTTGCCCCAGAACCCGTGATGACCGCAGCTGAAGCCGTTGTCGCTCAGGAACACGACGATCGTCTCCTGCTCGATGCCGTGCGCGCGCAGCCGATCCAGTACCCGCCCGATCGCGGCATCCATCGCCGTCACGGCCGCGAAGTAGCCGATCAGTGCCTCACGCGTATCGGACTCGCCGCCGATCGGGGCGCCGTCCAGTGTTTGCAGCCAGGGGTGCGGGCTCTCTTGCGGACAACTCTCGAACGCGCAGTCGCGGTACAGGTCGGTGAACCGCTCGGGGTGCTGCCCGGCGAACGGCTTGTGCGGCGCGGTGAAGTTCAGCGCGAGGAAGAACGGATTCGGATGCTGCTGCTCGGCGTCGATGAAGGCGATCGCGTCGTCGGCGATGACATCGGTCAGGTACTCACCGACGTGTTCGGCGACACCGTCGCGATACATGACGGCGTCGCGGTAGGCGCTCCCGCCCCCCTCCAGGGCGTACCAGTGCACGAACCCCGCACGCGGCGCGTCGCTGGCTCCAAGGTGCCACTTTCCCGACAGCCCGAGTCGGTAGCCGGCATCAGCCAGCGCGTCGGTCAGTGTGGGCACCCCCTGCAGGTAGTCCTGGCTTTCGGTGCCGACATGCGCGCCGTCGAGATAGTCGTGCACCCCGTGCGCTGAGGGTATGCGGCCGGTCAGCAGGCTCGCCCGTGCCGGTGAGCACACCGGCGACGCGCAGAAGAAGCGGTCGAGTCGGATGCCGCGGGCGGCGAGGTCGTCGAGAACGGGGGTGCGGATCTCGGGGTTCCCTGCCGCGCCGAGCGCCCAGGGACCCTGGTCGTCGCTGACGATGAGGATCAGGTTCGGGAGGTTCGTCACGCGGGCACCCCGGCAGGCAGGAGCGACAGCGCCCTGCCCTCATCCGCCGAACGGTACGCCGTGAGCACGAGCTCGACCACGTGACGCGCGTGCTCGTGCGCGACGGTCGGCTCGGCCCCGGCGATGACCGCTGCGAAGTCGGCCAGCTGTGCGGTGAACGCGCGCTGGATGTCGTCGGCGTGATGCTCGTGCACGACCCGCGACCGCCCGTCGGCGTGCACCGTCGTGCCCACCCGCGGGTCGATCTCGATCACACCGCGGTCGCACACGATCGTCAACAGGTCACCGCGCGTACCGGGGTCACTCACCACGGCGATGCTCACCCCCACGCCGTTGTCGAGCCGCAGCAGCATCGCACCGTCGGTCTCGACGGCGGCGCCGAACCGGTGCACGGTCGTGGCGAGCACCTCGACCGCGCGGCCCCCGCCGAACCACAGGGAACGGTCAAGGCAATGCCCGCCGATGTTCATCAGGGCACCCCCGCCGGCGATCTCGGGGGAGAAGAACCACTCCGATCGCGATCCCGGACGGTAGTCGGTGCTGCGGTTGTCGCGGATCATCCGCACCGCCCCGAGCTCACCGGTCGCCAGCACGCGCTGCGCGGCGACCTTCTCGGGCATGTAGTGCTGGATGTGGCCGATGGTGAGCCCGACACCCGCCTGTCGGCACAGCTCGGCGAGTCGGTCGCAGTCCTGCAGGGTGGTCGCCATCGGCTTCTCCACCATCACATGAGCGCCGGCGGCCGCGGCATCCGCGCCGATCGGCAGGTGCGTGGCGTGTGGGGTGTTCACGATCACGGCATCGACGACCCCGGCGGCGAGCATCCGCCGGTGGTCGGTGAACACCGCCGCGCCGGATCCGGATGCCGCGCGGGCCGCGGCATCCGCATCGATGTCGCAGACGGCGGTGAGCTCGAGTCCGTCGTTCTCGGCCGCCGCCGTGATGTGGAACGGCGCGACAGCGCCCGCCCCGATCAATCCGATGCGCACGTGATCTCCTCTTCGATGTACGGGTGAAACGGCCGGCGGGTCAGCGCGTCGCGGATGCCGGCTCGGCGCCGCACGATCGACGCACGACGACCCTGGGGCGCAGCCGGATCTGGTGCAAGGGGCATTCGTCGCCCTCGATCAGGCGGCGCAACATGACGTCGGCCGCCATGCGACCGATGCGGTACTTCGGAGGGGCGACGGCAGTCAGCGGTACCTCGGCGAGATCAGCCACCTCGTCGTCGTACGAGACGAGTGCGAGGTCGTCGGGCACGTGCCGGCCGTTGCGTCGCGCGGCGCCTTCGAGCATCGCAGCCTCCCGGTCGCCGAAGGTCAGCGCCGCGGTCGCCTCGAAGTCGCGCAGCGCGCGGTAGGCCGCCTCGGCGGAATCGGCCTCCCATTCGGTCTTCGACTGCGAGAATCGCAGATCCGGTGTCAGTCCGAGATCGGTGACGGCCTGCAGGTACCCCTGCACCACTCCGTACTCGGTCACGGTGCGCGACCGCGTCAGCAGAGCGATGCGACGGTGGCCGAGCCTGGCGAGGTGGGCGACGGCGTCGTAGGCGCCGCCGGCGTGGTCGGAGCAGACGTGCTCGGTGATGTCGGCGGGCCCAAGGCCCTGCAGGCTGCGTTCGACCAGCACGACGGGTACCGGCAGCGCCATGAGCTGCTGTGCGCGGGCCGCGGGGTCGTTGATCCCCGAGAGCGTCGGGGCGAGCAGCAGGCCATCCACCCCGGCCTCGAGCAGTGCCGCGATGGCTTCGTCCTCGCGATCGGGGTCGTAGCGGTAGGTCGCCAGTTGCAGCGACGCTCCCGCCGCCGACAGCGACTCATCGATCCCCTGCAGCACGCGCGGGTAGTACAGCTGCGTGTCGGGGAGCAGGACGCCGATGCGCCGGCGCGCTCGCTCCTCGCGGGGGCGGGCGGGCGCCACGAAGCTGCCCGCGCCCTGACGGCGTACGACGATCCGCTCCGCGACCAACTCGTCGAAGGCGCGGCGCACGGTCGTCAGCGACAGACCCGTCTCCTTCGACAGCTCCTGCTCGGTCGGCAGCTTCTGCCCGGCCGTCCACGTGCCGGCGATGATGCCCCGGCGCAACTGGTCGGCCAGGATCTCGAACTTCAGCCCCCGTGTCTCGGCGTCGCGCACCGCTGCGCTGCGCTGTGATGCCATGCCCCCACCTCCGTCGTTCTTCCTCTGATTCTGTTCTCTTCAAAGAAAGGAATAAAGGGGTAATCGGGGATTCCGTCGTCAGTTCGCTCGCAGTTCTCCGGTGGTGACGGCGGTCTTCGGGCGATGAGGGCAGATGAATTCCGGAATACTCCTTGAATGCTCTTGTCAGGCGGCGCGAGAGTCGACCGACAGAGGCGAAGACGCCTCTCCCAGACGGAAGGAAAACCGATGGCGAAGATCCGCACACTGTCCGCAGTCGCCCTCGTCGGTGCGTTCGCTCTCACCGGATGCGCCTCGGCGTCCGGCGACGCCGGCGGCTCGAAGGAACTCACCTACTGGTCGATGTGGAAGGAAGGCGAGGCCCAGCAGAAGGTGGTCGCCGACGCCATCGCCGACTTCGAGGAGGAGACGGGGATCGAGGTGAACGTGCAGTGGCAGGGACGCGACAACATCAAGAAGACCGTTCCCACGCTGAACACGAACAAGGTGCCCGACCTCGTCGACGGGTCGTTCGCCAAGCTCGCCCCGGTGCTCGCCGAGACCGGCCAGGCCAAGCCCCTGGTCGAGGCGTATGGCGCCGAGATCGAGGGCGACGCCGTCTCTTCGCTCATCCCCGAGGCGTACCTCGCAGGCGATGTCGTGACCGTCGAGGGTGAGGACGCGCCGTGGATGCTGCCCTACTCGCTCACCAGCGATGCCATCTGGTTCAATGCCGCCGAGCATCCCGACCTTGCGGCAAACCCGCCGCAGGACTGGGCGTCGTTCTTGCCGGTGATGGACGAGATGAAGGCCGCCGGCACCACGCCGATCGCGATCGACGGTGATGTCGCCGGCTACAACGCCTACTGGTACACCTCGGCGATGGTGGGGCTCGCGGGGCCCGGATCGCTGCGTGAGATGGCGGCGGACGAGACGGGTGAGGCGTGGGATGCACCGGAGGCGCTTGAAGCCGCGCAGATGATCGAGGGACTCGTCGAGGGTGGGTACTTCATCGACGGGTACAACGCCAGCAAGTGGCCGGCTCAGCAGCAGGCCTGGTCCGACAACCAGGCCGCCCTGATGTTCAACGGCACCTGGATCCCCACCGAGACGGGCCCCTATGCGGCCGAGGGCTTCGAGTACTCCTCATTCCCCTTCCCCGCCCTGGGCAGCAGCGCCCGTGCGGACTTCGTCGGCTTCGCCGTCCCCGCCCGTGCGAAGAACTCCGATAACGCGCAGGATCTCGCCGCGTTCTTCTTGAAGAAGCAGTATCAGGACGCGCTCGGCACCGACGCGAAGATCATCCCCATCCGTCCCGACGCGGCTGTCAGCGATGAGATGTCCACGGTCACCGACGCCCTCGCGGCAGCCGACTCCTACTACCAGCAGAACGACGGCATCAGCTTCCCCGGGTACTCCGAGAAGCTCTTCTGGCCGGCTGTCAGCGACCTGGTGCTCGGCAAGATCGATGCGGAGGCCTTCGTCGAGACGATGAAGACCGGTCAAGTCGACTACTGGAAGCTCAACTCATGACCGATGCCGCCCTGGCGCCTGCCGCTCCCCGCCTCGCGGCCGCTCGTCGGCGGCGAGGCGGGGGCAGCACGATCGATCGCGCTCGCCGCCGGCTGCTCGTGCCCTTCGTCGGCCCCGCTTTCGCGCTCTACACGATCCTGTTCGTCGTCCCGTCCCTGTACGCGATCTGGATCAGTTTCAACAAGTGGGCCGGGGCTGGTCCCATGGAGTTCGTCGGGTTCGGCAACTACGTGCGATTGTTCTCGGACAAGCTGTTCCTGCGGTCATTCGGCAACACCCTGCTGCTGCTGTTCGTGGTCGGTCTCGCGATCTTCGTCATCGCCTTCGCGCTCACGCTCGTGCTGCGCGACATGACCGGTCGCAAGATCGCACGCTCGGTGATCTTCTTCCCGCACCTGGTCAACGCGATGATCTTCGGCGTGCTCGCCGGCTTCGTGTTCAACCCCGGCGGGCTCGTGAACACCCTGCTCGGCGCGTTCGGCGTCACCGACCCGCCCGCATGGTTGGCGCAGGACAACCTGTTCCCGCTGATCATGGTGATGATGACCTGGATCACCACCGGGTACTTCACCACGATCCTGATGGCGGGCGTCGACCGCATCCCGCCCTACTACTACGAGGATTGCGCGCTCGCCGGAGCGAATGCCTGGCAGCGGCTGCGCTACGTGATCCTCCCGCTCACCTGGGACGTCTTCGGCACCTGCGCGGTGCTGTGGACCATCTCATCGGTGAAGATCTTCGAGATCATCTGGATCTTCGGCGGGTCCACGGGGCAGGGTATGCCTCCGACCCAGACCTGGACCACCGCCGTCTACACGTACGTCACCGCGTTCTCGGGCGAATCGGTGCCGGCCTACGGTGCGGCATCCGCATCGGCCGTGCTGTCGTTGGCGCTCGTGTCCGTGCTCGTGTTGCTGCTGCGTCGCGTGATGAAGCGCGACGCGATCGAGTTCTAGGAGAACATCGTGACCGCTATCGCACCACCACCGGTGTCTGATCAGACCACCCGCACGCTCGTCGTGCCCTCGCCGCGGCGCAGAAACCGCAACCGGGCCGCGATCGGGCGCGACCGCAGTGTGCTGCGCGGCATCGGCCTCGTGCTGCTGTGGGCGTTCGTCGTGCTGAACGTCGCCTGGATGGTCTGGATGGTCATCCAGGCGTTCCGTGACACCCGCGCGATCCTCGCAGACCCGTGGGGCATGCCGACATCGCTGGATCCGGTCAACTTCGTCACAGCCTGGACCGTCGGCGACTTCGCGACGGCGACGATGAACAGCGTCGTCACCACCGTGGTGTCGTCCTTCCTGACCGTGGCGCTCGCCGCCCCCGCCGCGTACTACCTGAGCCGCGTCGAGAACCGGCTGACGAACTCGTTGACCCTGTACTTCGTGCTCGGTCTCGGCATTCCCGCGCAAGTGATCGTGATTCCGCTGTTCGTCATGCTCAACGAGGTCTATCTGACCGACAGCCTGATCGGCTTGAACCTCGTCTACATCGGCGTCTCGATGCCGTTCACCGTGTTCCTGCTGACCGCTTTCTTCCGGTCGTTGCCGCTCGAGATGGAAGAGGCGGCGGCGCTCGACGGCACAACGGCCTTCGGTACGTTCTGGCGCATCACCCTCCCTCTGGCGAAGGGCGGAATCCTCACCGCTTTCGTGCTGCAGGTGATCTCGCACTGGAACGAGACCCTGCTGGCCCTGACGCTGCTGCAATCGACCGAGAAGTACACCTTGCCGGTGGCGCTGATCTCGTTTATCCAGCAGCAGACGTACTCCGGCGCCGACTGGGGAGGCCTGTTCGCCGGCCTGTGCATCGTCGTGCTGCCGATGCTGGCGATCTACCTGTGGCTCGGGCGTCGGCTCACCGAGGGCCTGACGCTCGGCATGGGCAAGTAGGGCTGAGACGTGCAGCCGAACATCCTGGTGATCACCGCCGACCAGCTCGGAGCGCACGTGCTCGACCGCGATGAGGGGTGGGTGGCGACGCCCCATCTCGACGGGTTGCGCCGCGACGGCGCGGACTTCCGTCGCGCCTATGTGACCTTTCCGCTGTGCGTGCCCTCGCGCGCATCGATGCTGACCGGTCGGATGCCGCACGAGGTGGGCATCGGGGGCAACCGGGCCCAGTCCGACACCGTCGTCGAGCCGGGCGCGCGCGCCGACAGTCTCGGTCATGCGATGGCGGCGGTCGGGTATACGTGCGCGTACGCCGGCAAGTGGCATGCGACCCAGGCGAGTGCCCCCGCGGATGCCGGATTCGAGGTGCTGGCGCCGTTCGGCGATCGCGGGCTGGTCGATGCGTGCGCGGAGTGGCTGCGGGGGCGCGCAGACGAGGAGGAGCCGTTCTTGCTCGTCGCCTCTTTCGATGACCCGCACACCATCTGCGAGTACGCGCGGCGGCAGTCGATGCCGTACGGCGACGTGGATGCCGGAGGGGCGCGCGAGGCGCCGCCGCTGCCGGCGAACTTCGCTCCGGCGCCATTCGAACCCGAGGCCGTGCGGTTCGAGAAGGCGGCCGCCGGGCAGGTGTACGGCACGGCAGACTACACGGCGGATGACTGGCGGATGTACCGGGCCGCCTACCGTCGGCTCGTCGAGCGGGTCGACGGGTACGTCGGGCGGTTGCTGCACGCGCTCGACAGTGCGGGACTCAGCGACTCGACGTTGGTGATCTTCACCAGCGATCACGGCGATGGCGACGCCGCGCACGGGTGGAACCAGAAGACGGCACTGTTCGAGGAATGCGTGCGCGTTCCGCTCATCGTCCGCGGTCCGGGGGTCTCGCCCGGGGTGCGGTCGGGGGTGGTGTCGGTCGGGCTCGACCTGCTGCCCACGGTGCTGACGGCGGCGGGATGCCCGCGACCGGGCGAGCTGCGGGGAGCCCCGCTCGCCCTGGGGGTCGGCGACGGGTCTGCCGAGCGCGTCGTGGTGGTCGAGACCCGGTTCGAGCGATCGGATCCGCCTCTCACGCGAGGGCGTGCGCTCGTGCGGGGTCCGTACAAGTACACCGTCTACAGCTGGGGGCGTCACCGGGAGCAGTTGCAAGATCTGAGCAACGACCCCGGTGAGCAGCGGAATCTCGCCGTCGAGTCGTCCTTCGACGACGTGCGCGACGAGATGCGCACCGCGCTGCTGCGCTGGTGCCGAGACACCGACGACCGCGACTTCCTGAAGTTCGTGCCGCTGCCGACCGGAACACCCGCTGCCGTGCACGACGAGATCTTCGCCGTGCCGTACTGACGCGCACCGCCGGAACCTCTTGTCTTCGCGCCCTCTCAGGCGCAGACTGGCCGCGTCGGCAGACGAGAGGACGGATCATGGCGCACGGCGACATCACGCACATCGACATCCCGGTGGGCGACATGCAACGGGCGATCGACTTCTACCACGGGCTGTTCGGGTGGGAGATTGCCGAGATGCCTGGTTTTGAGGGGTACCCGATGTGGCAGGCCCCGAATGGGATCTCGGGCGGCGGGCTCGCCCCGCGCGAGGACGGATTCGAGCATCCGCGTTCCTACGTCGAGGTCGACTCGATCGACGAGACGATCGCCGCGGCGAAGGCCGCGGGCGGATCGGTGGCCTTCGAGAAGTCGCCGATCACCGAGACGAGCGCGTGGGCGGTGATCGTCGATCCGGACGGCAACCGCATCGGCCTGTTCGAGGGGATGGTCAGCTGAGCGCGCGATCGAGGTGCGCCAGGCCCTCGCGCCGTGCGTCGACCAGGACGCGACCGAGCCCGGGGTAGTCGGCGTGCCCCGCCGGCAGCACCCTGAGTTGGAGCAGGTCGTGCGGCACGGCGTTGGCGACGGCGAACTGTCCCTGCGGCGGCACGGACTGATCCCACAGTGCGGCTTCGACGCGCACGGGGATCGTGAAGAACGCCGCAGAGGTCGAGGCGTCGAACAGCCGTAGCTGCTCCCTGGCCTCGGGATGCTGTTGCACGTGCATCCGCTGGTACTCGCCACTGCCCAGGCAGGGCACGGCGAGGCGCTCGTCGTAGTGCCCGAAGGTCGGCACCACGAGCGTGGCCCCGATGAAGCGATCGTCCCATGGGGCGGCCAGCGCGCCGATGCCGCCGCCGAAGCTCTCTCCGACGTAGTAAAGAGGCAGTTCGCCTGCCAGCGAGACAAGGGCGTCGGCGGCCAGCCACAGGTCGCGTGCACACAGGCCGGGCACGTAGTCGTCTGCCGAGGCGAGGCCCGCGAGCACGTGTTCACCGACCGGCTCGGGTGCTCCGATGCCGGCGTTGAGGGCTCCGAGGCCACGGGCGACCGGGAAGATCGCCGCCGCATCAGCGGGCACGCGTCCGTACTCGACGCGGTCCCGACCTCCGTACCCGTGGCTGTGCACCACTCCGACGCGCGGATGCCCGGAGGCCGGCGCCACGTACCAGGCGCGCAGTCGTGTGCCGTCCGCGCCGGAATGCTCGATCAGTGACACATCGCGGCGGCCGCGCTGCTGGGTGGACAGAATGCGGGGTGCAGCATCGACCAGGCGTGCCTCAGTACGCCACCTGCGCCATTGCACGGCGAAGGCGGGGGTCGCAGCGATCGGAGCGATGTCGCGCAGGGTGTCGAGGGTGTGGCCGTAGCTGCCGTCGAAGGTGGCATCCGGAAACCAGGAGTCGAACGGCGGCGCCGTCCGTGTCGTCTCGATCCGTGTCGTATCGGTCATGTGCCGGCTCCTTGCCGTGCCCGGTAGGCGGCGACGGCGTTGCGGTTGGCGCAGGTGGTCGAGCAGTAGCGCTTCGAGCGGTTGCGGGAGAGGTCGAGGGCGATGGCGCGGCAGTCGTCGTCGGCGCAGACGGTGAGACGGCTGCCTTCGCGGCTGCGGATGACATCGATCAGCGCCATGGCGGTCTCGATGAGGATGCGTTCGGCCAGGGGGCGGTCGTCGGCGATGGCGTGCAGATGCCAGTCGACACCGTCGTGCCTGGCGAGGCGGGGAGAGAGGGTGACGCGTGCGAGCGCGTCGTTGACGCGCGGGGCCATCTCATCGCGCGGGGCGAGCAGCATCTCGCGCAGCAGGGGTCGCAGGGCGCGTAGCTCGGCCAGCTCGGTCTCGTCGCGGTCGATGCGTCCGGTGTAGGGATGCTGAGTCAGGAACACCTCGAGGTCGAACGCATCCACGGGTTCGGCGGAGTTCACCAGCGCGACGGCAGCGCGCAGCGCCTCATCCGTGTCATCGGTGAAAATCATGTTGACATCTTACGCACGCCGGGCGTAGTGTCATCGATCATGACGACTATGACCCATGACACTCGCCGAGCGGGGGTCGGGGCCGGCCTGCTGGTTGCCGTGTCGGCCGCGTTCGCGTTCGGCATGTCCGGTGCGTGGGCGCGAGGGCTGATCGATGCCGGGTGGACGCCGGGCGCCGCCGTCACCGCACGCATCTGGGTCGCGGCGATCGTGCTGATCGTGCCGACCGTGCTGGCGTTGCGGGGCCGGTGGGGTCTGGTGCGGGCCAACGCCGGCATGATCGTCACCTACGGGCTGCTCGCGGTCACGGCCACCCAGTTGTTCTACTTTCAGGCCATTGCGGTGATGGATGTGGGTATCGCCCTGCTGATCGAGTACACCGCACCGGTGGCTGTGGTGCTGTGGTTCTGGATCCGTCGTGGCGAGCGCCCGAGTCGGCGCAGCGTCCTCGGCGCGGCGATCGCGTTCATCGGGCTCGTGCTGATGCTGGACGTGCTCACCGGCGCGCGCATCGATGGCGGGGGAATCCTCTGGGCGTTGGGAGCGATGGTGGGTGCGGCGACCTACTTCGTGCTCTCGGGGCGCGGCGACACGGGGCTGCCGCCGATGGCGCTGGCAGGGCTCGGCCTGCTGCTCGGGGCGCTCGGGCTGACCACGGCCGGTCTGATCGGCATCCTGCCGATGGCCTGGAACACCGACGACGTCGCCTACCGGTTCGGGACGGTGCCGTGGTTCGTGCCGGTGATCGCCATCGGGTTGTTGGCCACCGCTCTGGCATACGTGCTCGGCATCACTTCGACGCGCATGCTCGGCTCGCGTCTGGCGTCGTTCGTCGCGCTCGCCGAGGTTATTGCCGCGATGCTGTTCGGATGGATGCTGCTCGGCCAGCTGCCCGGCACCGTGCAGCTGCTTGGCGGAGCGCTGGTGCTGGTCGGGGTTGTGCTCGTGAAGCTCGGTGAGCCCGCGACGCAGGAGTTCGTCGAGCCGTTGCCCGAGCCTGCCGTGCGCTGAGTCTTGCCATGCGCTGATTCTTGCCGTGCGCTGAGCCCTGCTGCGGCGTGGCGCCGCGGACGCCACCGGCGCGTTCGACGTCAGAAAGGCGCCAGTAGCTGCGCGGGCACGTGAGCCCAGGGGTCTGCGCCGGGACGGGCACTCGATTCCTCGCCGTCCTCCGCGAATCTGACCGTGTTCTGGGGTGGCGGTTTGTCGATGTAGGTGCGGCCGGTGGGGCTGGTCCACTCCAAGAGGCCACCGCCGAGCTGTTCGACGTGCCAGGGCGAATGATGCTTGAGCACGTGGTGCCGGCGGCAGAGTCCGCCGAGGTTGTTCTCTTCGGTGGCGCCGCCGAGCGCCGCATCGACCGTGTGGTCGAGGTCGTTCTCGCGAGAGGGCATGCCGCAGGTCAGGAAGCGGCAGCGCTGGTCTCTCGCCTGCAACTGTCGGCGCATCGACGCGGTCGGGCGGTACCGATCCACTGCGAGGATCGCTCCCGTGATCGGGTGAGTGAGGATGCGATCCCATCCGGTCACCGCTCCGGCCAGTCGCCGTGCGGTGTCGCTGTCGATCGGAGCGCGGCCATCCAGCGCTGCCGGGGGAGTGCTTATGCCCTCTGCGCCCAGCAGCGTGGTCACGGGGACGGTGACGGACACGTGCGGGGCGATCGCGCCCAGCATCCCTTCGGCGGTGTCATGCCCCGCCGGGGCACCGGTCAGCAGCAGATCCAGCGCGAGGTCGGCGCGCTTGTGCGCGACCGTGCGCGCGTCGGGGTCCGGAGCAGCCCCGGGCGCCGAGTTTGGTTCGGTGTCGGTCGCGGCCATGCGCGTGAGGCGTTCGAATGCGCCGTGCACGAGGGCGGCGGGACCGAAGACGCCCAGTTCGGCCATGCCGTCATCGGCGTCCTTCACCCAGACGGAGCGTATCTCGCGGGCATCCGCATGCCGTTCCTCCAGCGGGCGCGGCTGGTACTGCTCGGCGATTCGCGCGGCGATCGCCCGTACGCGATTCGGGGACTCCTCTTCGGCGAACTCCAGCACGCGCGCGGCGTAGGCGTCGCGCGACGCCGCGTCGTCGAGGTGGGCGCCGGCGTCGATGATCACACGCGCGTGCGCTGCGCTGATCCGCCCCGTGCCCTGTGCCTGCCACACCGCCGGGAACCGGTCGACCTTGAGTTCGGCGTCGCCCATGCGCCGTTGCACCGTGCGATCGGATACTCGGAGCGCCGCACCGAGTTCGGCCGCGACCGTGCGGAGCGTGATGTCGGCCTCATCCGCGTCGCCGGCGGCGCTCAGCGCCCATCGCGACGCGAGCGCGAGCACGCCGTCGAGTCCTGCCTGCATCGCGGCTATCGAGCGCTGCATGTCCACAGCCAGGTCGACCAGCTCGTCGAGCGTGGCCACCTGCTCTCGTGAGGCATCCATCAGCGCCGTCATGGATCCAGTATGAGAGAGGCCACCGACATCGAGGCCGCCGAACCGGCATCCGCCCACTCAACCAGGCTGCGTGCACTCGCTGGTGGCGTGCATCGTGATCCGCGCTGCGCCGGCGGCGTCGCTGGCGATCATGTTCACGATGGTCAGGTCGGGAGACACGATGCGGATGCGCAGGTCATCGCGGGCATCCGTGGCGCCCTGCGTCGTGACGCGCATCACCCACCCCTCCTGCTTCGCGAGCTCGTGGCTGAGGTCCGCGGCCCACCGCGCCCGATCGAGGTGCGAATCGACGTCGATGACGCGCTGCACCTTCACCTGGGGCCCGATTCCTCCAGGGGGCACGGCAGCGGAGCGATACGCTCCGAGCGACCCTGTACGACCTCCTCGGGGATGGTGTCCTCTATCCGATCGAGGTGCGAGGTCACGGTTGCGGTCGCGGCCTCGAGCGTCGCGGGTCGAGGGTCGGGCAGGAACAGCGTGACGACCCACAGCACGAGCACCAGCGCGCCGGCACCGGCGATCGCGATGATCGCCGACCTCACGGCTCTCGAACGCTGATGGTCGGGCGGCATCACGTCATGCTAGCCCCCGTACCCCGCGACGGGTCGCGAGGTGCGGGGGCTGGCACTCGCCCCGCGGCCGTCATCCGATGCGCCGGCGATACACCCGCATCGCCACGACGTAGGCGATGATCAGGATGCCGAGGCACCAGGCCAGCGCGACCCAGAGGTCGGCTCCCACCGGCTGCTGCGCGAACAGCGCCTGGATGGAGTTCACGATGGATGTGACCGGCTAGTGCTCGGCGAACCACCGCACCGGTCCCGGCATGGTGTCGGTCGGCACGAACGCTGAACTGATGAACGGCAAGAAGATCAGCGGATACGAGAACGCGCTCGCCCCGTCGACCGTCTTCGCCGACAGCCCTGCGATGACGGCGAGCCAGGTCAGCGCGAGCGTGAACAGAGCGAGGATGCCGATGACGGCCAGCCATGCCCACACACTCGCCGATGTACGGAAGCCCATCAGTAGAGCCGCGCCGAACACGATGGCCAGGGTCATGGCGTTCGCCACGAGGGATGTCAGCACATGAGCCCACAGGATGCTCGAGCGGGAGATCGGCATGGAGTGGAATCGCTCGAAGACGCCGCCCTGCAGATCGGTGAACAGGCGGAACGCCGTGTAGGCGATCCCCGAGGCGATCGTGATCAGCAGAATGCCGGGGAGCAGGTAGTCGATGTACGCGGCATCGCCGATGCTCTGCCGCAGGGCCCCGCCGAACACGAACACGAAAAGCACCAGCAGGGCGATCGGTGTGACTGCCGTTGTGATGACGGTGTCGGCACTGCGCAGGATGTGGCGCAGCGACCGACCGGTGAGGCTCGCCGTATCGGCGAGCACGTGCGTGCTCATGCGGCATCGCTCCTCTCAGCGTCGCTGGTCGACGGACCGACCAGCGCGAGGAAGACCTCTTCGAGTGTCGGTTGCCGCTTGACGTACTCCACTCGTGTGGGCGGCAACAACTGCTTGAGCTCGGCGACCGTGCCGTTGGCGATGATGCGCCCCTCGTGCAGGATCGCGATGCGGTCGGCGAGCCGTTCGGCCTCATCGAGGTACTGCGTCGTCAGCATCACGGTTGTGCCGCCGCGCACGAGTTCCTCGACCACGGCCCACACCTCCTGTCTGGCCTCGGGATCGAGCCCTGTGGTCGGCTCATCGAGGAAGACGACCTGCGGATGCCCGACGAGACTCATCGCGATGTCGAGCCGACGTCGCATCCCGCCCGAATACGTTCCCGCGCGTCGCGAGCCCGCCTCGGTCAGGCCGAACCTGGCCAGCAGGGCATCCGCCGTGTCACCCGGGGCTGTGAAGTGACGCAGCCGCCCCACCAGAACGAGGTTCTCGCGTCCGGTGAGCACGTCGTCGACGGCGGCGAACTGCCCCGTGAGGCTGATGACCTCGCGCACCTGGGCGCCCTTCTCGTGCACGTCCATCCCCTGCACGTGGGCGCTACCGGCATCCGCTGCGAGCAGAGTCGAGAGGGTGCGCACCATTGTCGTCTTCCCGGCGCCGTTCGACCCGAGCAGCGCGAAGACGCTGCCGCGGTCGACGGCGAAGTCGACGCCGCGCAGCACGTCGTGTGCGCCGAAGGACTTGCGGATGCCGCGTACGTCGATCGCTCGCGGATCGGCGTGCACGGCGTTCACGACGACTCCTGGGCACGCGTGGCCGCCTCGACGGCATCGATCAGGCGCTGACGCTCCTTGTCGATCCACCGCTTGCCGGTGTACGCCTGGGCGAACGACTCGGCGAACTCGACGGGGTCCTCTCCGGTGATCGCCGACACCGGCGTTGCGTCGAGTGCGGCGCGTTCCCACAGGTCGGCGAGGTCGACGAACATCTGCACCAGGGTGTCGCCATCGGTGACGCCGCCGTAGTACATGAGGTACCGCGTCAGCGCGGTCGCAGTAACGCGGTAGGGCTCGGGCAGCGCGTCCATGCGCGCCTTCGCCTGTCGGTAGTTCCTCTTCTGTTCGAGCGGTCCGGTGACCGCTTCGATCCACTTCGCTGCCATGTCATTCTCCCTTCGTGCGGAGCTCTGCGATCCGGTCGGAGATGAAGCTCCAGGTCATCCAGAACTCGTTCAGTTCGGCGGTGCCGCTCGCATTGAGCGTGTACACCTTGCGGGGCGGGCCCTTCTCGCTCGGCACCTTCGCGACGTCGACGAAGCCCTTCTGCTCGATGCGTACGAGCAGTGCGTACACGGTGCCCTCGGCGATGTCGGCGAAGCCGCGGTCGCGCAGTTGCGCCGTGATCTCGTACCCGTATGCCGGTCGGTCGACGAGCAGGGCGAGCACGATGCCCTCGAGGGTGCCTTTGAGCATCTCTGTCATCTGTCTGCCCATCCGGCACCTCCGTGTACTACTCAGTGATACTGACTACCACTACATAGTACCGCTGAGTAGTGGGAGCGCAACCCCCGGATCGCAGAAAGTCGTAGGGATGCGCCAGCGCCCGCCGCACCCCGGTTATGTATACGCAAGTGGGCTGATCGGTGAACAAAGCTGGTATCAGCGCGTGTTTGTGTATACGCTGATCCCGTGAGCACCACTGTTGAGTCTCTTCGCGCCAGCGACCGCGCCTACGCGGTGCTGCTCGATGAGATCCAGTCCGGCATCCTTCCCGCCGGTGCCGTGCTCGCCGAAGTCGAACAGGCGGCGCGCCTCGGAGTGAGCCGCACGCCCATGCGCGAGGCGCTGCGCCGACTCGCCGCCGAAGGGCTCGCCGTGCAGCAATCGCCGCGAGTCACCGTCGTCGCCGATCTCGACGCCGACGACATCCGATCGCTGTTCGAGATCCGCCGCGCACTCGAAGAGACCTCGGCGCGACTCGCGGCCATGCGCGGCGACGCCGTGCTGTTCCGCGAGCTCGCCGACGAGTTCGCCCGTGTCGACCTCGACCGCCCCGAGGGTCGTGACGCGTACTACGCCCTGATCGCGCGCTTCGACGCCGCGCTCGACGCCGCCGTCGGCAACGACTACCTCAGCTCGGCGCTGCGCACCGTGCGCACCCACCTCGTGCGCGTGCGGCGCATGGCGCGCGACAAGCCCGAGCGGCTGGCCGCATCCGCCGGCGAGCACCACCTGATCGCCCGCGCCCTGGCATCCCGCGACGCCGAACTCGCCGCCCACGCCACCCACGTCCACCTGCACAACGCTCTCGACAGCATCCTCGAATCGCTCGAGTCCCCGGAAGGAACACGATGACCGTCAACCACCCTGTTCGCGTCTACCGCTCCGAAGAGAACCTGCCCCGCGAGGGACAGCTCGCCTGGAAGATCGCCGAGGTCGCCACCGACCCCGTCGAGGTCGAGCCCGCCGTCGTCGACATGATCATCAACCGCATCATCGACAACGCCTCGGTCGCCGCGGCCTCTCTCACGCGCGCACCCATCAACGCCGCCCGGGCCCAGGCCTTCGCCCACCCCGTCTCGACCGGCGGAAAGGGCGCCACCGTCTTCGGCGCTGAGCTCGACCACCGCACCAGCCCCGAGTGGGCCGCCTGGGCCAACGGCGTCGCCGTGCGCGAGCTCGACTACCACGACACGTTCCTGGCCGCCGACTACTCGCACCCCGGCGACAACATCCCCCCGATCCTGGCCGTCGCGCAGCACGTCGGCAGCGACGGACGCGCCCTGGTGCGCGGACTCGCCACCGGCTACGAGATCCAGGTCGACCTGGTGAAGGCGATCTGCCTGCACAAGCACAAGATCGACCACGTCGCCCACCTCGGCCCCTCGGCCGCGGCCGGCATCGGCACCCTGCTCGGCCTCGACGCCGAGACGATCTACCAGGCCGTCGCGCAGGCGCTGCACACCACCACCGCCACCCGACAGAGCCGCAAGGGTGAGATCTCGACCTGGAAGGCGCACGCCCCGGCCTTCGCCGGCAAGATGGCTGTCGAGGCCGTCGACCGCGCCATGCGCGGTCAGACCTCGCCGTCGCCGATCTACGAAGGCGAAGACGGCGTGATCGCGTGGATGCTGGACGGACCCGACGCGGCCTACGAGGTGCCGCTGCCGGCCGCCGGCGAGGCCAAGCGGGCCATCCTCGACACGTACACCAAGGAGCACTCGGCCGAGTACCAGGCGCAGGCGTGGATCGACCTCGCCCGCAAGCTGCACCGCGAGGGCATCGACACCTCGGCCATCGACAGCGTCGTGCTGCACACCAGCCACCACACCCACTACGTGATCGGCTCGGGGGCGAACGACCCGCAGAAGTACGACCCGACGGCATCGCGCGAGACCCTCGACCACTCGATCCCGTACATCTTCGCCGTCGCGCTGCAGGACGGCACCTGGCACCACGTCGACTCGTACGCTCCCGAGCGGGCCGCCCGTGAGGACACCGTTGCGCTGTGGCACAAGATCACCACGGTCGAGGACGCCGAGTGGACGCGGCGCTACCACTCGCTCGACATCAGCGAGAAGGCCTTCGGCGGTCGCGTCGAGATCACGATGAACGACGGCACGAAGGTGATCGACGAGATCGCCGTCGCGGATGCCCACCCGCTGGGGGCCCGCCCGTTCGCCCGCGAGAACTACATCAACAAGTTCCGCATCCTCGCCGAGCCCGTGCTCGAGCCGGCAGAGATCGACCGCTTCCTCGAGCTCGTCCAGCGCCTGCCCGAGCTGACCGCGGACGAGGTCGCCGAGCTGTCGATCATCGCGAAGCCCGGCCTGCTGGCATCCGCCGACGCCCCGAAGGGGCTGTTCTGATGCTGAGCCTGCCGGGCTGCGCGTTCACAACTCCGGAGAATCGTCGCGATTTCGCCCGAATCTCGCCCAGGAGCGGCGCTGGCGCCAGAATCTCCGGAGTTACGAACATCGAGCGAGCGAACACCGAGCGAACGAAGGGGCTGTTCTGATGCTGTACTCGACCGTTCCCGCGCACGAGAAGCGTCGGGCGTTCCGCGAGCGCCTCGCCTCGGGTGAGCTGCTGCGCTTTCCCGGTGCCTTCAACCCGCTCAGCGCACGCCTGATCGAGCAGAAGGGCTTCGAGGGCGTCTACATCTCGGGCGCCGTGCTCTCTGCCGACCTCGGGCTGCCCGACATCGGCTTGACCACGCTCACCGAGGTCGCCGGTCGCGGGCAGCAGATCTCGCGCATGACCGACCTGCCGACCATCATCGACGCCGACACCGGGTTCGGCGAGCCGATGAACGTCGCGCGCACGATCCAATCGATGGAGGATGCCGGTATCGCCGGCGCCCACATCGAGGACCAGGTCAACCCCAAGCGCTGCGGGCATCTCGACGGCAAGGCCGTCGTCGACGCCGACACCGCGGTCAAGTGCATCCGCGCCGCCGTCGATGCGCGTCGTGACGAGAACTTCCTCATCATGGCGCGCACCGACATCGCCGCCGTCGATGGGCTGGAGGCGGCGAAGGACCGCGCCAAGGCGCTGGTGGATGCCGGTGCCGACGCGATCTTCCCCGAGGCGATGCGCTCGCTCGACGAGTTCGCCGCGATCCGCGCCGCCGTCGACGTGCCGATCCTGGCGAACATGACCGAGTTCGGCAAGAGCGACCTGTTCAGCGTCGATCAGCTGCGTGACGTCGGCGTGAACATCGTCATCTGGCCGGTGTCGATGCTGCGTATCGCGATGGGCGCGACCGGTCGTGCCCTTGATACGTTGATCGACGAGGGCCACCTGACCTCGAAGCTCGGCGAGATGCAGCACCGCGCCGATCTCTACGACCTGATCGACTACGAGTCGTACAACCGGTTCGACTCGGGCGTCTTCAACTTCACCATCGATCGCTGAACACGAGGGAGTGACGGAATGAGCGAGACCGAGATCAAGAAGGGGCTGGCCGGAGTCGTCGCCGATGTGACGGCGATCAGCAAGGTCAATCCCGAGACCAACAGCCTGCTGTATCGGGGCTATCCCGTGCAGGAGCTCGCGGCCACCCAGCCGTTCGAGGCGGTCGCCTACCTGCTGTGGCACGGCGAGCTGCCCACGGCCGCACAGCTGGCAGACTTCCGCGCGACCGAGCGTGCGCACCGTGCGCTTCCGCCCAAGGTGAAGGCGGCGATCGACGCGCTGCCGCTCGACGCGCACCCGATGGACGAGGTGCGCACCGCCGTCAGCGTCATCGGTGCGATCGAGACCGCGGGCACCGGCAATGTGCTCGATGCCGTCGGCACCCCCGAGCAGAACCTGCAGCGCAGCCTGCAGCTGTTCGCCGTGCTGCCGGCGATCGTCTCGTACGGTCAGCGTCGCCGCCGTGGGCAGGCGATGATCGATCCGCGCGACGACCTCGACTACGCGGCGAACTTCCTGTGGCTCACGTTCGGCGAAGAGCCCGACCCGGTCGTCGTCGACGCGTTCAACCGCTCGATGATCCTGTACGCAGAGCACTCCTTCAACGCCTCGACCTTCACCGCCCGGGTGATCACCTCGACGCTGAGCGATCTGTACTCGGCCGTCGTCGGTGCGATCGGTGCGCTGAAGGGGCCACTGCACGGTGGCGCCAACGAGGCCGTCATGCACATCTTCGATGAGATCGGATCGGCCTCGGAGGTCGTCGGCTGGCTGGATGCCGCCCTCGCCGAGAAGCGCAAGATCATGGGCTTCGGGCACCGCGTGTACAAGCGCGGCGACTCGCGCGTGCCCACCATGAAGGCGGCGCTCGACACCCTCGTCGCGCACTACGACCGCCCCGATGTCGCCGAACTCTACGAGACGCTCGAGAACGAGTTCGTCTCGCGCAAGGGCATCTACCCGAACCTCGACTACCCGTCGGGCCCGGCGTACAACCTGATCGGCTACGACACGCTCACCTTCACGCCGTTGTTCATCGCCGCGCGCATCACCGGATGGACCGCGCACGTCCTCGAACAGCAGGCCTCGAACGCGCTGATCCGCCCGCTGTCGGCGTACGTCGGTGTCGATGAGCGCCACATCGCCGAGTACGTGCCTGACACGGCGGCGATCGATGTGCAGGAGCGCGCCGAGGAAGCCGCGGGCTGATGAGCACCGAGGCCGTCGTCGTCGATGTGGTCCGCACCCCGGTGGGGCGCGGAAAACCCGGCGGGATGCTGTCTGACGTGCATCCGGTCGATCTGGCCGCCGGCGCGCTGCAGCAGATCCTCGAGCGCAACGGCCTCGAGTCGGGGCAGATCGACGACGTGCTGCTGGGCTGCGTCAGCCAGGTCGGCGACCAGTCGATGAACATCGCCCGTCAGGCCGTGCTCGCCGCGGGGTTCGACGAGCGCGTGCCCGCGACGACGATCGACCGCCAGTGCGGGTCGAGTCAGCAGGCCGTGCACTTCGCTGCCGCCGGGATCATGGCCGGCGAGAGCGACATCGTGGTCGTCGGGGGAGTGGAGTCGATGAGCCGCGTGCCGTTGGGCTCGTCGGCCACCGGTGGTTCGCCGATGTCGCCGCGCCTGCGCGCGCGGTATCCCGAGGGCCTGGTGAACCAGGGCGTCAGCGCCGAGCTGATCGCCCAGCGCTGGGGCTTCGACCGCGACCGACTCGACGCGTTCGCCGCCGAGTCGCACCGCCGGGCGGCGCAGGCGTGGGCGGACGGGTTCTTCGACCGCACGGTGGTCGCCGTGCCGGAGGCACCGGATGCCCGCATCGATGAGACGGTGCGGGCCGGCACCACAGCAGAGAAGCTCGCCGGCCTTCCGGCGTCGTTCCGCACGGATGCCCTGGCCGAGCGCTTTCGCGAGCTCGACTGGCGCATCACGCCGGGCAACTCGTCGCCGCTCACCGATGGGGCCTCGGCTGCATTGATGATGAGCGCCGACCGTGCCGAGCAACTCGGATTGCGTCCGCGGGCTCGACTGCGCGCCTTCGACGTGGTCGGGGACGACCCGCTCATGATGCTCACCGGACCGATCCCCGCGACGCGCCGGGTGCTGGAGCGCGCCGGGCTCGAAATCTCGGACATCGACGCGTACGAGGTCAACGAGGCGTTCGCCTCGGTGCCGCTGGCCTGGGCCGCCGAGCTCGGAGCCGATCCCGACCGGCTCAACCCGCGCGGCGGAGCGATCGCGCTGGGGCACGCGCTGGGCTCATCGGGCACGCGCCTGCTCGGCACGCTGCTCGACCATCTCGATGAGACGGGTGGCACGCTCGGGCTGCAGACGATGTGCGAGGGCGGCGGCATGGCCAACGCGTTGATTGTGGAGCGCCTCGCGTAGCGCAGTTCTTCACAAATCGTAAAACCACGAAAACCTTCGGGTGAATTCGCTGGTAAGGGGGCATGTTCCTTCCATACGGTGGGAACGTGCCCCCTACTGATTCCGCGCCCGTCGCCGGTACGCGTGCTGCGTACTTCGTCTCGGACAGCACCGGAGTCACCGCAGAGACGCTCGGCAACGCACTGCTGGCGAACTTTCCGGGCATCCGCTTTCTGCGGCACACGATCCCGTTCGTGCTCACCGACGCCGAGGCGCGCTCGGTCGTCGCGAGCATCGACACAGACGTCGCGCGCGGACACGACCCCCTGCTGTTCATCACCGTGAAGAACGCCCAGCTGCGCGGCATCCTCAGCGCCTCGGGCGCGACGGTCATCGACCTGCTCGCCGGCCACCTCACCGAGCTCGAGAACGCTCTCGGCGTGACGGCCTCCGAGCAACTCGGCAACTACCACGGCCTCGGCGACACCGACCGCTACTTCGCACGCATGCGTGCTGTCGAGTACGCCATCGAGCACGACGACGGGCAGAGTTCGCGCGCTCTCGACCAGGCCGATGTCGTGATCATCGCGCCGTCGCGCTGCGGCAAGACGCCCACCACGATGTACCTCGCCCTGCAGCACGGGCTGCGCGTCGCGAACTACCCGCTCACCGACGACGACTTCGGCAGCGAGGCGCTGCCGCGTCCGATCGCGAAGTACGGCCCGCGCTGCTTCGGGCTCACCACGACGCCGCTGCGCCTGAGCCAGGTGCGCCACGAGCGCCGCCCCAGCTCGCGCTACTCCAGCCTCGAGCAGTGCACGCTCGAGCTGCGCCGCGCCGAAGACCTCTACCGCCGACACCGAATCCCGTTCCTGAACTCCTCGACAAAAAGCGTCGAGGAGATGTCCGCGGTCATCATGCAGACCATGAAGCTGCGTGCGTGACCCGAGCGAAAGTAGCAGCGCTATGAGCAACATCCTGTGGTTCCACGAGGTCACGATGACGGACCTCCCCCAGGTCGGGGGCAAGAACGCCTCGCTGGGCGAGATGGTCTCGCACCTCTCGGATCTCGGCGTGCGCGTCCCCGGCGGATTCGCGACCACAGCCGACGCCTATCGGGCCTTCCTCGCCTCGGACGGGCTCGACACCCGCATCCGTGAGGCCGTCGAGGCGATCGACGTCGACGACGTCACCCAGCTCACCCGCGTCGGTGCGACGGTGCGCGAGTGGATCGAGCGGCAGCCCCTTCCGGCGGACATCGAGAACGACATCCGCGCCGCTTACGCGCACCTCGTCGAGAACGACCCGACCCCGGATGCCGTCTCCTGGGCCGTACGGTCATCGGCGACCGCCGAAGACCTGCCGGATGCCTCGTTCGCCGGCCAGCAGGAGACCTTCCTGAACATCTCGGGGATCGAGAACATCCTGCAGGCCGTCACGCAGGTCTTCTCATCGCTGTACAACGACCGGGCCATCGCGTACCGCGTGCACAACGGCTTCGACCACCACGACGTCGCGCTCTCGGTCGGCGTGCAGCGCATGGTGCGCTCCGACATCGGGGCATCCGGTGTCATGTTCACCGTCGACACCGAGTCGGGCTTCGAAGACGCCGTGTTCATCACCAGCTCGTACGGTCTGGGCGAGGCCGTCGTGCAGGGGGCGGTGAACCCGGACGAGTTCTACGTGTACAAGCCCGCGCTGGCGGCGTCGCGACCGGCGATCCTCAAGCGGGCGGTGGGTGAGAAGGCCGTCGCGATGCGCTACACCGACAGCGCGCAGGTGGGCGGCACGACCGTCTTCGAGGACGTCCCGGCCGCCGAGCGCCGGCTGCTGAGCATCTCGGATGTTGAAGTCGAGGAACTCGCCCGCCACGCCGTCACGATCGAACAGCACTATGGCCGCCCGATGGACATCGAGTGGGCCCGCGACGGCGTCGACGGCCGCCTCTACATCCTGCAGGCGCGCCCCGAGACGGTGGTCTCGCGCACGGACGCCAACGTCATGCGCCGATTCGTGCTCGGTGAGCGCGCCGAGGTGCTCTCGACCGGCCGTGCGATCGGGCAGAAGATCGGCTCGGGCGCGGTCAGCGTGCTGCGCTCCCTCGACGATATGGCGGCCTTCCGTGCGGGCGACGTGCTGGTCGCCGACATGACCGACCCCGATTGGGAGCCGATCATGAAGAAGGCCTCGGCGATCGTCACCGACCGCGGCGGCCGCACCTGCCATGCTGCGATCATCGCGCGCGAACTGGGCATTCCTGCCGTCGTCGGCACGGGGGACGCCACCCGGGTGCTTACCGACGGCCTCGACGTCACCGTGTCGTGCGCCGAGGGCGACGACGGGTTCGTCTACCGCGGCCTGCTCGAGTACCGCGAGGAAGAGACGCAGCTCGATCGGATGCCCGAGGTACCGGTCAAGATCATGATGAATGTCGGCACTCCCGATCAGGCGTTCTCGTTCTCGCGTCTGCCCAACCGGGGCGTGGGGCTGGCCCGGTTGGAGTTCATCATCAACCGCCAGATCGGCATCCACCCCCGCGCGCTGCTCGAGTACGACGCCCTGCCCGCCGATCTTCAGGCGCAGGTCGCTGAGCGCATCGCCGCCTACCCGTCGCCGCGGGAGTTCTTCGTGCAGCGCGTGACCGAGGGTATCGGCATGCTGGCCGCGGCGTTCGCGCCCGAGCCGGTGATCGTGCGGATGAGCGACTTCAAGTCGAACGAGTACGCCAACCTGCTGGGCGGGGAGCGCTACGAGCCGCATGAGGAGAACCCGATGATCGGGTACCGCGGTGCCTCGCGGTACATCTCGCCCGAGTTCCGCGAGTGCTTCGACATGGAGTGCGAGGCGATCCGCCGCGTGCGCGACGACATGGGCCTGCAGAACGTCAAGGTCATGATCCCGTTCGTGCGCACCGTCGCCGAGGGTGCCGCGGTCGTCGAGATGCTGGCAGCAAACGGACTGCGCCGGGGTGAGAACGGTCTTGAGGTCGTGATGATGTGCGAGGTGCCCTCGAACGCGCTGCTGGCCGATGAGTTCCTCGATCACTTCGACGGGTTCTCGATCGGGTCGAACGACATGACCCAGCTCACGCTCGGGCTCGACCGCGACTCGGCACTGGTCGCATCCACCTTCGACGAGCGCGATCCAGCCGTCAAGAAGATGCTCGCGATGGCGATCGAGGCGTGCCTGCGTCGCGGCAAGTACGTCGGCATCTGCGGGCAGGGCCCGTCGGATCACCCCGACCTCGCGGACTGGCTGCTCGACCAGGGCATCGAGTCGATGTCGCTGAACCCCGACACCGTCGTCGAGACATGGATGCGCCTGGCGGCGCGATCGGCGGATGCCACGGCGCAGCCGGCATCCGATTCCTGAGACGGAAGAGACCCCCGCCGACCCGATTCGGCGGGGGTCTCGCGGTCTGAGACCGCGGCGGGAGGCTGCGACCGCACTCACCGCGGCGCGAGTTCCGACGACACCCGATTCCGATCTGTCTTCCGTCGCGCGGGTTCTTTTCTAGAGGGCGCAGGTGGCCGGTGGGTGTACGGCGGGCGAACTCCTGACGAGTCTTCGTGCACAGGCGGGCGGTTCCGAGGAGTTGTCCACAATGGGGCGAATCCGGTTACGCGGGCGAGGCGCGCGCGACAGTGTGGTGCGCATGGAAACTCAGCAATCGCCGCGAGACCGCGTGCTGCACACCGACGACCAACTGCGCGACATGATCGAGCTCCTGCTGCGCAAAGCGAAGCAGCGACAGTTCTGGCTGCTGTTCATCGACGAACGCGGCTGCCTCGGCGATCCGCTCATGCCGATGGCCGACTATCCCGAGGACCCGGGCGAGAGCGTGCGCGTCGACGACCTCGGTGAGGTATCGCACGGTCATCTGCTCATGCACCGCATCGGGTCCATGCGCGAGATGACCGGCAACGCCCAGGTCGTGCTGGTGTGGGAGCACCCCGGACTGCACGAGCCGCGCGAGGTCGACCGGGCCTGGGCGCGTGCGATGGCCGAGCAGGCTGAGGCGCTCGACGTCCCGCTCCGGGCGCAGTTCACGCTGTTCGAGCGGGGTGTCCGGCAGATGCATCCTGACGACTACGTCTGAGTCGGACGGCCTCTCAATCGGAGGCCCGCTGAACGTCGAGGGAGCGCCCTCAGTGGATTTACTAGGGCTCCCTAGTAAATCCACTGAGGGCCGAGTATCATGACACTGTGCCAAAGAAGGCACAGAGGAGAGTCAGCACAATGACCCGAATGATCCCCCACTTCGTAGGCGGAAAGCACGTCGACCCGACCGGTGGACGCGTCGCCGACGTGTTCGACCCGAGCACAGGAGCCGTGCAGGCCCACGTGCCGCTCGCCTCGGCCGACGAGGTGCGCGCCGTGATCGCGAACGCCGAGGCCGCACAGGCCGAATGGGCCGCGACCAACCCGCAGAAGCGCGCCCGCGTGCTGATGCGCTTCGTCGAACTCGTCAACCGCGACATGGACGACCTCGCCCGCCTGCTCTCCAGCGAGCACGGCAAGACCTTCGACGACGCCAAGGGCGACATCCAGCGCGGCATCGAGGTGATCGAGTTCTGCATCGGGGCACCGCACCTGCTCAAGGGCGAGTACTCCACCGGTGTCGGCGCCGGTATCGATGTCTACTCGATGCGTCAGCCGCTCGGCGTCGTGGCCGGCATCACCCCGTTCAACTTCCCCGCCATGATCCCTCTCTGGAAGGCGGGCCCCGCCCTGGCATCCGGAAACGCGTTCGTGCTCAAGCCCAGTGAACGCGACCCCTCGGTCCCCGTGCGCCTTGCCGAGCTGTTCCTCGAAGCGGGCCTGCCCGCCGGAGTGTTCAACGTCGTCCACGGCGACAAAGAGGCCGTCGACGTGCTGATCAGCGACCCGCGCATCCAGGCGGTCGGCTTCGTCGGCTCCACGCCGATCGCCGAGTACATCTATACGACCGCGATCAGCAACGGCAAGCGTGCCCAGTGCTTCGGCGGCGCCAAGAACCACATGATCGTGATGCCCGACGCCGACCTCGACCAGGTCGCCGATGCCCTGATCGGCGCCGGCTACGGTTCGGCCGGTGAACGCTGCATGGCCATATCGGTCGCGGTGCCGGTGGGTGAAGAAACCGCGGATGCCCTCGCCGCCAAGCTCACCGAGCGCGTCGCCGCTCTGAACGTCGGCCCGTCGCTGTCTGAGGGCGCCGACTACGGGCCGCTGGTCAACAGCGCCGCCGTCGAGCGGGTCACCGGCTACATCCAGCAGGGCGTCGACCAGGGCGCGACGCTGCTCGCCGACGGTCGGGGATTCACCGTCGGCGGGCACGAGGGCGGCTTCTACCTGGGCCCCACCCTGTTCGACCACGTCACCACCGACATGGCGATCTACCGCGAGGAGATCTTCGGGCCCGTGCTCGTGATCGCCAGAGCGGCCGACTACGAGCAGGCGCTGGCGATGGCATCCGATCACGAATTCGGAAACGGCGTCGCGATCTTCACCCGCGACGGCGACGCCGCGCGCGACTTCGCCGCGCGCGTGAACGTCGGAATGGTCGGCGTGAACGTGCCGATCCCCGTGCCGATCGCGTACTACACCTTCGGCGGCTGGAAGCGCAGCGGGTTCGGCGACCTGAACCAGCACGGCGCCGACGCCTTCCGCTTCTACACGAAGACCAAGACGGTGACCAGTCGTTGGCCCTCGCACGGCGTGCGCGACGGTGCCAGCTTCGTGATCCCCACCATGAACTAGGAACACACGATGACCATGATCAACACCTCCGTCACCGCCGAAGAGCGCGAGGCGATCCTCGACGCCGTGCGCGAGTTCACCGAGACCGAGCTGGCGCCGCACGCCGCCGAGCGCGACGAGAAGCACATCTTCCCGCGGGAGTCGCTGCACCGGGCCGGTGAGCTCGGGCTGGGCGGTATCTACGTCCGCGAGGACTTCGGCGGCACCGGGCTGGGCCGCGTCGACACCGTGGCGATCTTCGAGGAACTCGCCAAGGGCGACCCGGCCGTGGCCGCGTACATCTCGATCCACAACATGGTCGCCTGGATGATCGACACCTACGGTGACGACGCCCAGCGCGCGCAGTGGCTCCCGCCGCTCACCGCGATGGAACAGTTCGGCGGCTACTGCCTGACCGAGCCTGGCGCCGGGTCGGATGCCGCCAACATCACCACCAGCGCGACGCGCGACGGTGACGACTACCTGATCACGGGCGTGAAGCAGTTCATCTCGGGCGCGGGCGAGGCCGGCGTGTACGTGGTGATGGCCCGCACCGGCGAGCCGGGCGCCAAGGGCATCAGCGCCTTCCTCGTGCCGGGCGATGCCGACGGCCTGAGCTTCGGCGCGCACGAGAAGAAGATGGGCTGGCACGCGCAGCCGACCCGTCCGGTGATCCTCGACGGTGTGCGGGTGCCGGCATCGGCGATGCTCGGCGACGAGGGGCGAGGATTCGCAATCGCGATGTCGGCGCTCAACGGTGGCCGGCTCAACATCGCCGCCTGCTCGCTGGGCGGCGCGCAATGGGCGCTCGAACGCGCCGTGCAGTACGTGCACGAGCGCGTCGCCTTCGGCGAGCCGCTCGCCGAGAAGCAGTCGATCCTGTTCGCAATCGCCGATATGCGCACCGACCTGCAGGCCGCGCGCCTGATGGTGCGCGATGGTGCGCAGGCGGTCGACGAGAAGGCGCCGGATGCCACGATGCGCTGCGCCATGGCCAAGCGCTTCGCCACCGACGCCGGCTTCGACGTCGCCAATCGGGCCCTTCAGCTGCACGGCGGCTACGGGTACCTTCAGGACTACGGGATCGAGAAGGTCGTGCGCGACCTGCGCGTGCACCAGATCCTGGAAGGGACGAACGAGATCATGCGACTCATCGTCGGACGCGAGATGCTGCGTCCTGCGGGATCAGCCTCGCAGCAGCGGGCTCAGGCGCGGAGCGCCTCATGACCGCGTCGGCATCGAAGAAGGTCGCCTTTCTCGGCCTCGGCCACATGGGCCTGCCGATGGCGCTCAACCTCGTGAAGGCCGGGCACGACGTGCGCGGATTCGACCTGGTGCCCGCCGCGGTCGACGCCGCGCGTGATGCGGGCATCCCGGTCGCGGACAGTGGTGCGGATGCTGTCGCCGGCGCCGACGTCGTCATCACGATGTTCCCCGCCGGGCGGCACGTGATCGCCGCCTATCAGGACGAGCTGCTCGCCGCTGCCGCGCCGGGCACGCTGTTCATCGAGTCGTCGACCATCGCCGTCGATGAGGCTCGCACCGCGCACGAGCTGGCGCTCGCCGCCGGCCACCGGAACATCGACGCGCCGGTCTCGGGCGGCGTGGTCGGCGCCGAGAACGGCACCCTCGCGTTCATGGTCGGCGGGTCGGATGCCGATTTCGCCGACGCGCTGCCGTTGCTGGAGGCGATGGGCAAGCGCATCGTGCACTGCGGCGGGCCGGGTCTGGGGCAGGCCGCGAAGGTCTGCAACAACATGGTGCTCGCGGTGTCGCAGATCGCCGTCGCCGAGGCGTTCGTGCTGGGTGAGCGGCTGGGGCTGGAGCACCAGGCGCTGTTCGATGTCGTCTCGCAGGCATCGGGGCAGTGCTGGTCGATCACGACGAATTGCCCGGTGCCGGGGCCGGTACCGACGAGCCCGGCGAACCGCGACTACCAGCCGGGTTTCGCGGGCGCGCTGATGGCCAAAGACCTGGGGTTGGCGCTGCAGGCGATCGAGCAGACGTCGACGGATGCCAGGATGGGCCGACTCGCCCAGCAGATCTATGCCGCGTTCGCCGCCGGCGACGGCGCCGCCCGGGACTTCTCGGGCATCATCACCGACATCCGAGCCACCGACTCCTGACCCGCCCCCGCACTTCGCTGCTCCACGCCCCGCGGCATCCGTCTATTCGTCACAAAACGCCCCTATTCGGGCCGAATAGTCGGGGTTTGTGACGAATAGACGGGAGCGACGTGGGGAGGGCGGAGTGCGCGCGGGGGCGCGAGGGACTGAGATACTGGAAGCGCCGCAGGGACGCGGCGGAGGGAGCGCACATGCCTGAAGGAAACGTCGCCGAGTACGAGACGATCATCGTCGAACAGCGAGGACGGGTGGGCTGGATCACCCTCAACAGACCCGAGGCGCTCAACGCCCTCAACGGCCTCGTGTCCGAAGAAGTGGCCGCGGCCGCCGAGATCTTCGACGCCAGCGATGAGATCGGCGCGATCGTCGTCACCGGATCCGAGAAGGCGTTCGCCGCCGGGGCCGACATCAAAGAGATGGAGTCGAAGACGGCATCCGAGATGCTCGACACCGACCACTTCGGCGCCTGGACCCGCTTCGCGGCCGTCCGCACACCAGTGATCGCCGCCGTCTCGGGGTACGCGCTGGGCGGCGGATGCGAACTGGCGATGATGTGCGACATCATCCTCGCCGCCGACTCGGCACGCTTCGGTCAGCCCGAGATCAACCTCGGTGTCGTGCCGGGCATGGGCGGCACCCAGCGCCTCATCCGCGCGGTCGGGTACTACAAGGCCGCCGAACTGATTCTGTCGGGACGCATGATCGCCGCCGACGAGGCCGAACGCATCGGCCTCGTGTCGCGCGTCGTTCCGGCATCCGATCTGCTCGCCGAGGCGACGACGCTCGCCGAGACGATCGCGTCGAAGTCGCTGCCGTCGCTGTACGCGGCGAAGGCGACGTTGGATGCTGCCATGGAGACGACCCTCGAGGCGGGACTTGCCGTCGAGAAGCAGCAGTTCGCCGCTCTGTTCGACACTGCAGATCAGAAGGAGGGGATGGCCGCTTTTCGACAGAAGCGCCCCCCTCACTTCCAGCACCGATGAGATCGACCGTGAACAGCCAGCCCGACGACGCAGACCTCAGACTCTCCGAGCACGATCGCCGCGAGCTGGTGGAATGGACCGTGGCCTGCGCAGAGCGGATGCTGCCGTTCTTCCTCGAAGAACGGCCCGACGACCTCAGACCCCGCGAGGCGCTCGACGCGGCGCAGGCGTTCATCCGCGGAGAACTCGCGATCGACGAGGTACGCGAGCGGTCGTTCGGTAGCCACGCGGCCGCGCGCGAGGCGTCTGAGGCGTCGGCCATTGCCGCGGCGCGGGTGTGTGGGCAGGCCGCGGCTGTCGCGCACATGGCCGGGCACGCCCGCCAGGTGCCGCGGTACACGGCCAAGGCGTTCCCCGGCGACCGTGAGCGGCGCGACGAGGAGCTCGCCTGGCAGCGTCAGCGTGTGCCTGAGCGGTTCGACCAGTACGTGTACGAGGGCGACTGAGCACGCCCTCCCGGTGAGAAACCACTTCCCGTTTGAGAAACCACGTCACACGTGGTTTCTCAAACGACAGATGGTTCCTCGGCGGTGTGGCCAGCGGCCAGAGCGGCCAGAGCGGCTCAGAGCGGCTCGGGCAGTGGGCGTGGGTCGGTGAAGTCGCCGGCGTTCTTGCGTAGCCGCGCGACGATGCCGACCAGTTCCTTGGCGTCGTCGGCGGCCAGCCCGGGCGAGGAGAACACCTCGGTGTTCAGCGCGGCAGTGGCACGCTCGACGAGATCGCGGCCGGCATCGGTGAGGGTCAGCAGTGCGGCGCGGCCGTCGTGCGGGTGCGGATCACGGCGCACCAGTCCGTCGCGCACGAGGCGCTCGGCCGTGCTCGTCAGGCTCGTAGCGTGCACCTGCAGCCTGGCCACGACGCTCGACAGCGGCAGGGTGCCCGTGCGACTGAAGGCGAGCAGACGCAGCACCTCGTAGCGCGCGAAGGTCACGCCGAAGGGCTTGAGTGCTGCATCCACTCGTGCGAGCAGCAGCTGCTGGGCGCGCATGATCGAGGTGACCACGGCCATGCCCTCGGCGGCATCGTTCCAGCCGTGCGCGAGCCATTGCCGCTTCGCCTCGGCGAGCGGATCGATGGGAAGAGGGCGGGGGCGGGCCATAGAGCCACGGTATCGGGTCGCCATCGAGTCCGGCTGATACTCAATTTCACCGGCTGCGGAACTGAATCTCAGGTACGCTCGCAGGTAGACTCGAATCCGGCGTAAGGAGGCTCGATGAAGATCTATGTCCTGGTGAAAGAAGTGCCAGACACCTACGGTGACCGAAAGCTCGATCTCGAGACGGGACTGGCTGATCGTTCGGGTGATGTCGTGCTGGATGAGATCACCGAGCGTGCTCTCGAAGCCGCGCTCTCGTACGCCGACAAGAACGCCGGCACCGAGGTGGTCGCCCTCTCGATGGCGCCGGAGTCGTCGGCAGCATCCGTGCGTCGTGCCCTGGCGATCGGCGCGGCATCTGCCGTGCACGTCGTCGATGAGGATCTGCGCGGCGCCGACCTCACGCTGACCGCAGAGGTGCTCGCCGCCGCGATCCGCCGCGGTGAGCCCGACCTGGTCATCACCGGCAACCTCTCGACCGACGGCTCCGGCGGTGTCATCCCCGCCATGCTCGCCGAGCACCTCGGGTTCGCGCAGGCGACGGCGCTCAGCCAGATCGAGATCTCCGACGCACAGGTCGTCGGCACCCGTACCGGCGACGACGGCACGCAGCAGATCACCGCGGCACTGCCCGCGGTCATCTCGATCACCGAGGCGCTGCCCGACGCGCGCTTCCCCAACTTCAAGGGCATCATGGCGGCTAAGAAGAAGCCGCTCGAGGTGCTCTCGCTGGCCGACCTGGGTGTCTCGGCGGATCCCGCTCTGGCGCCCCGCGCGATCATGACGACGGTCGCAGAGAAGCCCCCGCGGGCGGCCGGTGTCAAGATCACCGACGAGGGCGACGCCGCCGCTCAGCTCGTCGAGTTCCTCGCACAGAACAGGCTGGTGTGACATGGCGTACCCCGCGAACCCGCTCCTCGTCCTCGTCGACGTCGACCCCGCCGGCAATGCCGCCAGCAGCACGGCGGCGCTCATCGGTGCGGCATCCACCATCGGCGCTCCCGTCGCGTTGATCGTCGGTGGCAGCCCCGCCGCGGCGGATGCCGCCGCAGCGGCCGGAGCGCAGGTCGTGCTCACGGCCGCCGGCGACGCCGGCAAGCTGACCGTCCCGGTCGTCGACGCGCTGCAGGCCGCCTATGCACAGGTGAAGCCCGATGCCGTGCTGATCTCGAACTCGATCGCCGGCCGCGATGTCGCCGGACGTTTCGCCGTGCGCGAGAAGCTCGCCCTGTCGGTGGATGCCGTCGGCGTCTCCCGCGACGATGAGGGCGTCACCGCCCAGCACTCCGTCTACGGCGGCTCGTTCCTCACCGATTCGGCCCCGACCTTCGGCGCCCCGGTCATCACCGTCCGTCAGGGCGCTGTGGATGCCCGCGCCGAGGCCGCCGACCTCGCGATCGAGGAGCTCACGGTCACCGCGTCCGATGCGGTCGCCGCAAGTGCCGGAGAGATCGTGGCCGAAGAGAAGACCTCGTCGCGTCCCGAGCTGCGCGGTGCCGCTCGAGTCGTCTCGGGCGGCCGTGGCCTGGGCTCGAAGGAGAAGTTCGTTCTCGTCGAGCAGCTCGCCGACACGCTGGGTGCCGCCATCGGCGCCTCGCGGGCGGCGGTCGACGCCGGGTACATCCCCTATGCGCATCAGGTCGGTCAGACCGGCGTCTCGGTGTCGCCGCAGCTGTACATCGCGCTCGGTATCTCGGGCGCGATCCAGCACCGCGCCGGCATGCAGACCGCCAAGACGATCGTCGCGATCAACAAGGACGGCGAGGCGCCGATCTTCGACGTCGCCGACTTCGGCATCGTCGGTGACGTCTTCACTGTGGTGCCGCAGCTGATCGAGGCGCTCGAAGCGCGGAAGAACTAACCATGGGAACGCGGATGCTGCGCCGCGGACTGCCGCGGATCAACGGCGGAGAGCCCTGGCCTCCCGTCACCGAGGTGACCGTCGAGGGCGCTGAGAACGTGAACGAGATGCCGGTCGTGGAGGCTGTTGCCGCCGCGCCAGCGCCGGTGGAGTCCGCTCCCGCCGCGCCCGCGGCCGAGCCGGGTGCCACATCGGTCGGCGCTGCGGTGCCGAGCGCTGCTCCGGCGACCGCCGTCGCCCCGACCGCCGTAGCACCGAGCGCCAGTCTGCGCCGTGGTCTGCCGCGCGTTGCCGGGGGAGAGCCCTGGCCGCCGGCATCCGCTGCTCCGGCACCTGCTGCTCCGGTACCTGCTGCTCCGGTACCTGCTGCTCCGGTACCTGCTGCTCCGGCACCCGCGATGGCCGCCCCCGCCCCGGTTGTGACCGAGGCGCCCGAGCCGGCCGTCGCCCCGGTGGCGGCTACCGCTCCAGAGGCGACCGCCGTAGCCACCGCGCCGGGCGCCGAGCTGCGCCGCGGCCTGCCGCGTGTCGCCAGCGGTGATCCGTGGCCGCCCGCCGGTACCGCTTCGGTCGCCGCGGTTGCCGCGTCATCGGATGCTGTCGCCGAGGCTGCGGTGACGGAAGCCCCGTCCACCCAGACTGCGGTGGTCGTAGCATCCGACCGCCCCGACCTGTCGACGCCGCTGCCGTTCACCCGCACCGTCTGGCAGGGACGCGCGCCGCGGCAGGCTTCGCAGCCCGTCGCGCAGCCCTCGAAGCTGCGCCCGACGTGGCCGCAGGCCATCGGTGGACTGCTGGGTCTCGCCTCGCTCGGTCTGCTGGCCGCGGCCGGGGTGTTCCTGATGCGGGCGTTCCTCACTCTGCCGTTCATGCAGGACTTCCTGGCCGCCTACCCCGGCGAGTACCACCCCGCGTTCGAGACCGAACCGGGCTTCGCGCCGTGGGTCAACTGGGCTCACTTCTTCAACATCTTCCTGATGGTGCTGATCATCCGTTCGGGGCTCGGGGTGCGCACCGAGAAGCGGCCCACCGTGTTCTGGGCGCCGCGCGGCAACAGCAAGGGCAAGATCAGCCTGACTCTGTGGTTCCACCAGTCGCTCGACATCCTGTGGATCGTCAACGGAGTGATCTTCGTGGTGCTGCTCATCGTCACCGGCCACTGGGCGCGCATCGTGCCCACCAGCTGGGAGGTCTTCCCGAACGCGCTGTCGGCCCTGCTGCAGTACATCTCGCTCGACTGGCCGACTGAGAACGGCTGGGTGAACTACAACAGCCTGCAGCAGCTGGCGTACTTCACGACGGTGTTCATCGCCGCGCCGCTCGCGGTGGTCACCGGGTTCCGTATGTCGGGGCTGTGGCCGAAGAAGGCCGAGAAGCTGTCGAAGGCGTACCCGGTCGAGTGGGCGCGTGCGCTGCACTTCCCCGTCATGCTGTACTTCGTGGCGTTCATCATCGTGCACGTCGCGCTGGTGTTCCTCACCGGTGCGCTGCGCAACCTGAACCACATGTTCGCTGCGCAGGGCTCGGTCGATGGCATCGCCTATGCGGATGTCTGGACCGGTTTCTGGGTGTTCGTCGGAGCCATGGTCGTGGTCGCTGCCGGCTGGTTCGCCGCTCGCCCGCTGGTGCTGGCGCCGATCGCGAAGCTGTTCGGGCAGGTGTCCGGGCGCTGACGCCACGCATTTCTTGAGAGGCCCCCGTGCTGAGCACGGGGGCCTCTCGCTTTCTCCATTGATCAATTTCGCCTGATTTTCAGCGGTCACAGAGCAGATTTCCCCTCATTCCTTCTCGAACGGTCAGTAGTCTGAGCAAAACGCTGAGGCCGACAGTGATGTCGGGACGGAAGGATCGCAGTGACGCAGATCGGAATCGTGCGGGAAGGCCCGGAGGAGACACGTGTCTCTGCCACCCCAGCCACCGTGCAGACCCTGAGAAAGCTCGGCTACGAAGTGGCCGTCGAGAGCGGGGCGGGCGAGCGATCGTCGTACCCGGATGACGAGTACCGGCAGGCCGGTGCGACGATCGTCGCACCGGAGCAGGCGTGGCGCAGCCCCGTCGTCCTCAAAGTGAACCCGCCATCGGATGCTGAAATCGACGCCCTGGCCGACGAAGCCACCCTGATCGCGCTGCTCTCACCCGCACTCAAACCCGAACTGATCGAGAAGCTCGCCCAGCGTGGGATCACGGCGCTTGCCCTTGACGCGGTTCCGCGTATCTCGCGCGCGCAGTCGATGGACGTGCTCAGCTCGATGGCCAACATCTCGGGCTACCGCGCCGTCGTCGAGGCCGCCCATGAGTTCGGCCGGTTCTTCACCGGGCAGGTGACGGCGGCCGGCAAGGTACCGCCCGCGAAGGTGCTCGTCGCCGGTGCCGGCGTCGCCGGACTCGCCGCGATCGGAGCAGCATCCAGCCTCGGCGCCATCGTGCGCGCCACAGATCCGCGACCCGAGGTCGCCGACCAGGTGTCGTCGATCGGCGGCACCTACCTGGCCGTCGACGTCGCGGTCGAGAAGTCCACCGACGGCTATGCCAAGGCCACCAGCGCCGACTACGACCGCCGCGCCGCCGAGATCTACACCGAGCAGGCCGCCGACGTCGACATCATCATCACGACGGCACTCATCCCGGGGCGCGCAGCGCCGCGCCTCATCACAGCATCCGACGTCGCGCAGATGAAGCCGGGCAGCGTGATCGTCGACATGGCCGCCGCGCAGGGCGGCAACGTCGAGGGTTCGGTGGCGGGCGAGCGCGTCGTCACCGACAACGGCGTGATCATCCTCGGCTACACCGACCTCGCCTCGCGGCTGGCCGCGCAGGCCTCGCAGCTGTACGGCACCAACGTCGCCAACCTGGTCGCGCTGCTCACCCCGGGCAAGGACGGCACGCTCGCCATCGACTTCGACGATGTCGTGCAGCGCGCGGTCACCGTGGTGCGCGACGGTGAGGTCACCTGGCCACCACCGCCAGTGCAGGTCGCCGCCGCGCCGGCCCCGGCGGCACCCGCCGCCTCTGCAGCACCCGTTCCCGAGCCCAAGAAGATGAGCGCCGGCAAGAAGATCGCGCTGATCGTCGTGGGCATCGCCGCGCTGTTCCTCGTGAACGCGTTCGCACCCGCGCCACTGCCGCAGCACTTCACCGTGCTGATGCTCGCCGTCGTCGTCGGCTTCTACGTCATCGGCAAGGTGCACCACGCGCTGCACACCCCGCTGATGTCGGTCACCAACGCCATTTCGGGCGTCATCGTCGTCGGCGCGATGCTGCAGGTCACCGACGCCAACCCCATCGTGCAAGCCCTCGCCGCCGTCGCCGTACTGGTCGCGAGCATCAACATCTTCGGTGGATTCGCCGTCACCCGCCGCATGCTCAGCATGTTCACGCTCGGCAAGACGACAGGGGGCGACCACAAGTGACCGTCGACGCACTCGCCGGCGCGGCCTACATCGCCGCCGCCCTGCTGTTCATCCTGAGCCTGGCCGGGCTCAGCCGCCACGAATCCGCCCGTGCGGGCGTCGTCTACGGCATCGTCGGCATGACGATCGCCCTCGGCGCCACTCTGGCGCTCACCGTCGCCGACGCCTGGGGCGGCAGCGGTGCCGCCCTCGGCCTGAGCCTGCTCGCCGTCGGTGTGCTGGTCGGTGCGGCGATTGGCCTGTGGCGCGCCAAGGTCGTGAAGATGACCGAGATGCCGCAGCTTATCGCCCTGCTGCACAGCTTCGTCGGCCTTGCCGCGGTGCTGGTCGGATGGAACGGCCACCTCTCGCACGCGTCGATCCCGGCCGAACTGGTCGACATCCACAACGCCGAGGTCTTCATCGGCATCTTCATCGGTGGTGTGACCTTCACCGGCTCGATCGTGGCGTACCTGAAGCTGTCAGCCAGGATGTCGTCACGTCCGCTCGTGCTGCCGGGCAAGAACCTGCTCAACGTCGGCGCGCTGATCGCGTTCGTCGTGCTGACGGTGTGGTTCGTGCTCGACCAGCAGCTCTGGCTGCTGGTGGCGGTGACCCTGCTGTCGTTCGCCCTCGGCTGGCACCTGGTGGCCTCGATCGGCGGCGGCGACATGCCCGTCGTCGTCTCGATGCTCAACAGCTACTCGGGCTGGGCGGCGGCTGCGGCCGGCTTCCTGCTGAACAACGATCTGCTCATCGTCACCGGCGCGCTGGTCGGATCGTCGGGTGCGTACCTGTCGTACATCATGTGCAAGGCCATGAACCGGTCATTCCTGTCGGTCATCGCCGGAGGCTTCGGAATCACAGCATCCGCCTCCGACGACGTCGACCACGGCGAGCACCGCGAACTCAACGCCGAGGCCGCTGCCAGCCTGCTGTCGCAGGCGCAGTCGGTCGTGATCACCCCCGGCTACGGCATGGCGGTCGCACAGGCCCAGTACCCCGTCGCCGACCTGGTTGCGAAGCTGCGCGAGCGCGGCGTCGACGTGCGCTTCGGTATCCACCCCGTCGCGGGGCGCCTGCCGGGGCACATGAACGTGCTGCTGGCCGAGGCGAAGGTGCCGTACGACATCGTTCTGGGCATGGACGAGATCAACGACGACCTCGCCTCGACGAGCGTCGTGCTGGTGATCGGTGCCAACGACACGGTCAACCCGGCCGCCGCCGAGGACCCGGGCAGCCCGATCGCCGGCATGCCCGTGCTGCGGGTGTGGGAAGCCGAGAACGTGATCGTGTTCAAGCGGTCGATGGCCGCGGGCTACGCGGGCGTGCAGAACCCGCTGTTCTTCCGCGACAACGCCCAGATGCTGTTCGGCGACGCCAAGGAACGGGTGGAGGACATCATCCGGGCGCTGTGACCCGGCATCCGCCCCGCCCCGGTCCGGGCCGGACCCGGTCCCGGGCCAGGCCTCGGCCTAGGATCGCCGACACCCCCACCTGACGCCGAGACCCCCTGCTGCAGACGTCTGCAGCAGGGGGTCTCGGCGCGAACACGGGGTGTCGGCGCGAAGAGAGAAGCGCTCAGCGCACGAAGCGCACCTCGGTCAGCGTCTCGCCGAGGAAGGGCTCGGTGTGGCTCGCGCCGTCGAGCGAGAATCCGTTGCGGGCGTAGAAACGGTGCGCCCGGGGGTTGTCCTCGGCGACCCACAGGTACAGGGGCTCTTCCTTCTCGACGGCCGCGTCGAAGAGCTGCTGGCCGATGCCGGTGCCGTGGTACTCGTCGAGCAGATAGATGAAGTACAGCTCGCGGAACGCGGGGGCATCCTTGTCGCGCGCAGGCCCCGAGCCGACGAAGCCGACGATCTCGCCGTCGACGAGTGCGGCGCTCATCTTGAAGTCCTCGCCCTGACGGGCCCAGTTCGTCCAGAGCTCGGCCATGCGGCGCGGTGAGATGCGCTCCAGCGCCGCCTTGCTGATCAGGTGGTCATAGGTCTCGTGCCACGTCTGCGCGTGCACGCGACCGAGGGCTTCCGCATCCACGTCGCGGACCGGACGGACGATGATCTCGGGCTGGGCTTCGGCGCTCATGCCGCGACTCTACGCTCGAGGGCCCAAGAGGTGAAATCGGCCCGTCACACACCCCCTCGTGTGTGGAAACCCGCCAACGAAGTTGGGACATGCATCGTGGATCACTACTATCGCCCCTTGTGAATGTGATCTGGCGCACCCTCCTCGTGATCTTTCAGGCGCGGCGGCGCGTGCGCCGCGACGGCACACTCGGCCCCACCGACGTGGGTACGGTCCGGCTCACCACACTGCCCACCGACATCGACATCCTGCGGCACATGAACAACGGCCGGTACCTGTCACTGTTCGACCTGGGCCGTTGGGACCTGCTGATCCGCACCGGCCTGTTCGACTCCATGAAGCAGCGCGGCTGGTACGCCGTCGTCTCCAGTGAGACCGTCACGTTCCGCAAGTCACTGGAGCTCTGGCAGCGCTTCGACGTCGAGTCGCGCATGATCGGGCACGACGACAAGGCGGTCTTCCTCGAGCACCGCGCCGTCGTCGACGGCGAGGTCTATGCCCGCGTGATCGTACGGGCGCGGATGCTGCGACGCAGCGGTGGCACGGTGAGCCACGAAGAGCTCTTCGCCGCCGTGGGGCGCCCCGAGGGCATTCCCGACATCGAGGAGTGGATCCACGACTGGGCCGCGGCGGTCGCCCTGCCGCCGACGAAGGCGCCCGCGCCCAGCACCTGGAACTGACACGGCGCGCATCACCCGCCCCTGACGCCGGCACGCGCCTAGTGTGGACACATGGCAGAGCAGTCGTCATCGCCCACCGGAAGCGACCTGGCAGAAGCGGCCGTCGAACTCGCCGCGCGCTGGGTTCTGCAGGCCGCCGATGAGCACGTCGACCCGGCCGCCGAGCGCCTCGCGGGGGTGCTGCAGGATCCGAAGGGGATGCCCTTCACCCTGGGCTTCGTCGACGGGGTGATGCGCCCGGAGAGCGCGTCGGCGGCAGCATCCAATCTGCATCGGGTCGCGACGCTCGCGCCCGACTTCCTGCCCTGGTACCTGCGCGGCGTGGTGCGGCTCGGTGGGGGCGTCGCCCCGCTGCTGCCCGTGCCCACCGTGCCGATCGCACGGCGCGTGCTGCGTGAGATGGTCGGCCATCTCATCGTCGACGCGCGACCCGACAAGCTCGGACCCGCGCTGCAGAAGCTGCGCGTCTCGGGCTCGCGGCTCAATCTCAACCTGCTCGGCGAGGCGGTGCTCGGCGAGGCCGAGGCGAAGCGCCGGCTCGACGGCATCCACGCGCTGATCCGCCGCGACGACGTCGACTACGTCTCAGTGAAGGTGTCGGCGATCATCAGTCGCATCTCGATGTGGGCGTTCGACGAGATCGTCGACCAGGTGATCGAGCGTCTTCTGCCGCTCTACGTGACCGCCGCGGCGAACGGCACGTTCATCAACCTCGATATGGAAGAGTACCGCGACCTCGATCTGACGGTCGCGGTGTTCACGCGTCTGCTGGAGGATCCACGGCTGAAGCGCCTTGAGGCGGGCATCGTGCTGCAGACCTACCTGCCCGACGCGCTGCCCGCGCTGCGCGAGCTGACCGCCTGGGCGCGCGACCGCCTCGACCACGGCGGTGCGCCCATCAAGGTGCGGCTCGTCAAGGGCGCCAACCTCGCGATGGAGAAAGTGGATGCCGTGATGCACGGCTGGCCGCAGGCCCCGTACACCACCAAGCTCGACACCGACGCGAACTACCTGCGCTGCCTCGACGAGGCCTTCACGCCCCGCAACGCCGCCGCCGTGCGCATCGGCGTCGCCGGGCACAATCTCTTCGACATCGCCTATGCGTGGTTGCTGGCGGGGGAGCGCGAGGTGCGCGACGCCATCGAGTTCGAGATGCTGCTCGGCATGGCGCAGGGGCAGGTGGCGGCCGTGGCCCGCGAGGTCGGCGAGGTGCTGCTGTACGTGCCCGTGGTCGATCCCGCCGAGTTCGACGTCGCGATCAGCTATCTCGTGCGCCGTCTCGACGAGAACGCGTCGCCGTCGAACTTCCTCTCGGCGGCGTTCCATCTCGCCGAGGACCCGTCGTTGTTCGAGCGTGAGCGGCTGCGCTTCGTGGATTCGCTCACCCGCAAGGACGACCGCACCCTGCAGATCGGGCCGCGGCGCACCCAGGACCGCAACGCACCGGCGCACGAATCCGTGCGTCCCGCGCCGCGCCGGGCGGTCGAGAGCGAAGACCTCACCGGGGTCGTGCTCGATATCGCCCGAGGCTCGGAGGATGACGGCGACGCCTTTCTGCAGACCGCCGTGTACGCGCGTCACGAGCTGGCTGTCGCGGTGGACGGCACCGCAGGTGCCCCCGGTTTCGAGAACACCCCGGACAGCGATCCGGCGTTGCCCGCCAACCGTGAGTGGGCGCGCGGCATCCTCGCCCGCGTCGCCGAGCCCGACGCGTGCGCCCTGGGCCTCGAGACGGTGCGCGCCGCGCGGATCGACGACGAGCGGATGCTGGAGCAGACCCTCGACCGGGTGCAGGCCGGCGGTGCCCAGTGGGGCGCGCGTCCGGCATCCGAACGTGCCGAGATCCTGCAGCGCGCGGCCGTCGCGCTGCAGACGCGACGCGGCGATCTGATCGAGATCGCCGCCGTCGAGACGGGCAAGGTGTTCTCGGAGGCCGATATCGAGGTCAGCGAGGCCGTCGACTTCGCGAAGTACTACGCCAGCCGCGCGCGTGAACTCGACGCGGTCAGTGGCGCGCGTTTCGAGCCGGCGCAGGTGACGGTGGTCACGCCACCGTGGAACTTCCCGCTCGCGATTCCCGCCGGCGGTGTGCTTGCCGCGCTGGCGGCGGGATCCGGGGTCGTCTTCAAGCCCGCCCATCAGGCGCGTCGGTGCGCCGCCGTCATCGCCGAGGCGCTGTGGCAGGCGGGTGTCCCGCGGGACGTACTCGCGCTCGTCGACCTCGGTGAACGCGAACTCGGACGCCGGCTCATCGCGCATCCGTCGGTCGATCGGGTGATCCTCACCGGCGCATGGGACACCGCGGCGCTGTTCCGCTCGTGGCGCCCGGACCTGCCGCTGCTGGCCGAGACCAGCGGAAAGAACGCGATTGTCATCACCCCCACCGCCGATCTCGATCTCGCCGTCGCCGACCTCGTACGCAGCGCCTTCGGCCACGCCGGTCAGAAGTGCTCGGCGGCCTCGCTGGTGATTCTGGTCGGTCCGGTGGGCCGCTCCAAGCGGTTCGTGCGGCAACTGACCGATGCCGTGAAGTCGATGCGGGTGGCCTGGCCGTCGGACCCCGCAGCCGAGATCGGCCCGGTCATCGAACCGCCGCAGGGCAAGCTCGCCTGGGCGCTGAATGACCTGGAGGGTGACGAGAAGTGGCTGATCCGCCCCCGATCGCTCGATGGCAGCGAGCGGCTGTGGAGTCCCGGCGTGCGTGCCGGGGTGCAGCCGGGCTCGCGCACACACCTCGAGGAGTTCTTCGGGCCGATGCTGGGGGTGATGCACGCGGCGACGCTGAGCGAGGCGATCGAGATGCAGAATGCCGTGGCCTACGGGCTGACGGCGGGGCTGCACACGCAGGACCCCGCTGACCTGGAGCTCTGGCTCGAGCGGGTGCAGGCCGGCAACCTCTACGTGAACCGGGGCATCACCGGCGCGATCGTGCAGCGCCAGCCGTTCGGAGGGTGGAAGCGCTCGTCGGTCGGACCCGGCGCGAAGGCCGGCGGGCCGAACTACCTGGTCGGGCTGGGGCGCTGGCGCTCGCAGTCGCGGGGCAAGGTGTCGAGCACCTTGCATCTGCGGGGTCTCGACACCCGCATCTCGACGTTGATCGAGGCGGCGCAGCCCTCGCTCGGGTTCGACGAGTTCGAGTGGCTGCGGCAGGCGGCGCTGTCAGACGCCGTCGCGTGGGATCGCGAGTTCGGTCAGGTGCGTGACGTCTCGCACCTGGGGGTCGAACGCAACCTGTTCCGGTACCGGCCGGTTCCGGTGACGGTGCGTGCGACGTCGGATGCCGGGCTGCACGAAGTGCTGCGGGTGGTGTTCGCCGGCATCCGCGCGGGTGCGACGTTCGTGCTGTCGGTACCGGCGGGCCTTCCCGCCGGCGTGCGCGGGCAGCTCAGTGACTTGGAGGTGCTCATCGCGGTCGAGAGCGACGCGGAGTGGATCGACCGCGTCGCGCGGCGCGGCGGTGCGGTGCACTCCGGAGGGGTGGATGCCGTGATGTCGGATGCCGGGGCCTCGGGCCGTGTGGATGCCGGGCGCGTGCGGCTGGTCGGATCGCGCGAGGCCGTCGCGGCGCTGCACGCGGATCTGGCGCGTGCGGTGGCCGGTGACCCGGATCTCGCCGTCTATGACAATGAGGTGACTACGGCCGGGCGGCTGGAACTGCTGCCGTTCGTGCACGAGCAGGCGATCTCGATCACCGCGCACCGCTTCGGCGACCCCGACGACTGGAGCGCCGGGGTCATCTGAGTCGGCCCGCGCGGGTTGTTCTCGTCGCAAGCGGTCGTTCCGGTCGCAGTTTGTGCCGCTTCCGCGGTGATGTTGCGGGACTTTTTGCGACCTGAACGGGGCGACCGCGACCCGTGTAAAAGATTCTTGACATCGCGCCGCGGGTAGGCGTAACCTCCGTGTAAAGAATCTTTTACACGGAGGTGTGTGATGGTCGCTGAGGAACGGGCCGCCTGGGCCGGACTGATCAGCCTGGTGCTGACGATCCCCGTATACGTGGTGGTGCTCGTGGGTGCTTCCGATCCCACGACATCGTGGCTGCCGATCATGCTGTGGACGATCGGTGCCGGCATCGTGCTCACCGTGCTGATCATCGCGGTCTGGGCGCTCATCGCCCGTGCCCGTGAGGGAGACGCGGTCGCCGCCACCGACATCCGCGACCGCGACATCTCACGTATGGGAACACGCGTCGAGCACGCCTTCCTGGTCATCGCCGGGCTCGGCGTCATCGCCCTGTGCGCGGTGAACGCCGATGTCTTCTGGATCGCACAGACCATGTTCGCCGGGTTCGCCGTCTCGGCTTTCGTCGGCGGAATCGCTCGCGTGATCGCCTACCGGCGGGGGCTCATCTGATGGTCAAGCCGACACTGGTCACCAACAGCATCCGCGCGCACCGCGAACGCGCCGGGCTCACGCAGGCCGAACTCGCCCGCACCATCGGCGTCACCCGCCAGACCCTCATCGCGATCGAACAGGGAAAGTACTCGCCCACGCTCGAACTCGCCTTCCAGATCGCCCGCGCGCTCCAGCTCGGGCTCGATGACCTCTTCCAATACCCGGAGGAATGACATGACCGTTTCGACCACCGCCATGACCGCCTGGATGCAGCACCGCTACGGGCCGGCATCCGGCATCCGACGCCACGAGCGCACCATGCCCGAGCCGCGACGCGGCGAGGTGCTGCTGCGCATCGAGGCCACCGCGCTCAACGCCGGAGACGTGCGGATCATGCTCGGCGACCCGCTGATCGTCCGACCCGCCTTCGGACTGCGCGGGCCCCGTCAGCCGGTCCGAGGCATGGATGTCGCGGGTACGGTCGTCGCCCTCGGCGACGGAGTGACGGATGCCACCGTCGGCGACGCCGTCGTGGCCGAACTGCCCGGCGGGGGAGGGCTGGCGCCGTTTGCGACGGCCCCGGTCGCTCGCTGCGTTCCGCGACCCGAGGCCGTGCCGCCGCAGATCGCGGCGACGCTGCCGATCGCGGGCGGAACCGCCTGGCAGGCGCTCGACCTCGCCGGGGTGACCGAGGGCCGCCGGGTGCTCATTCTCGGGGCCTCCGGCGGCGTCGGCACGTTCGCCGTCCAGCTCGCGGCGATCCGTGGCGCCGAGGTGCACGCCACGTCTGGCGAACAGCGCCACCCGCTGCTCTCCGGGCTCGGCGCCGCACGGGTGCTCGGCCGGGACACCCCGGTGGACGAACTGCCCCACGGTGAGTACGACGCGGTGATCCAGATCGCGGGCGGGCAGTCGCTGCGCGCGCTGCAACGGCTCACTCGCCCCGGTGGCACGGTCGTGCTCGTCGGGGGCGACGGTGGACGCGTACTCGGACCGATCCCTCGGATGCTACGGGCCGCTGTGCTCTCGATCGGATCGCGCCATCGCATCCGCCCTCTCGCCGCCGTCGCGAAGCCGGACATCCTCGCGAACCTGCTCGACCTCGTGGCACAGGGGCGCCTGCGTCCTGTGATCGCCGACGAGTACGCATTCGAGGCGGCGGGCGAGGCAATGGCCCGCATCGAGGCGGGGCACGTCGCTGGAAAACTCGTCGTGCACGCTGAGGATTCGCCCACTGCATCGTGAGCCTTCCCGTGAAATAATGGTCTCTGGCGTGCCCGCGTGCATCTTCCCCGTCAATGTTGCGGGTCGAACTTCCGCCGGGCCCCTGGACAGCGTCCGCCGCACCTTCACGAGGAGCCTCCATGTCCATGCCTGAGACCACCACGGCCACCGCACCCACCCGCGTCGCCCACCACCGCCGCTACCTGATGTGCCGTCCCGAGCACTTCACGGTCAGCTACAAGATCAACCCGTGGATGGAGCCCGCCAAGCCCACCGACACGGCCAAGGCCCTCGAGCAGTGGCAGAAGCTGTACGACCTGTACCTCGAGCTCGGTCACGAGGTCGAGCTGATCGAGCCCCTCGACGGCTACCCCGACATGGTCTACACCGCCAACGGCGGATTCGTCATCGACGGCCGCGCCTACGTGCCCGAGTTCTACTTCGAGCAGCGCCAGGGCGAGGCCCCCGCCTTCGCCGAGTGGTTCCGCGCGAACGGCTTCGACACGGTTCTGCCCCAGGAAGTCAACGAGGGCGAGGGCGACTTCCTGCTCGCCGGCGACGTGATCCTCGCCGGCACCGGCTTCCGCTCCGCCGGCGACAGCCACCGCGAGGTGCACGAGGTCTTCGGACGCGAGGTCGTCACGCTCACGCTCGTCGACCCGCGGTTCTACCACCTCGACACCGCGCTCACCGTGCTCGACCCGGTCGTGGGTCACGAGAACGGCGGCCCCGAGCGCGCCAACATCGCCTACCTGCCCGGCGCGTTCGACGAGGCATCCCAGCGCATCCTCGCCGCGCGCTTCCCCGACGCGATCCTCGTCGCCGACGAGGACGGCGCCGTGTTCGGCCTGAACTCGGCCAGCGACGGCTACAACGTGATCATCTCGCCGCGCGCCAAGGGATTCGAGAAGCAGCTGCGCGAGCGCGGATACAACCCGCTCACCGTCGACCTGTCCGAGCTGCTGCTCGGCGGTGGCGGCATCAAGTGCTGCACGCTCGAACTGCGCGGCGCGAAGACCGACGGGGAGTCCTGATGTCGACCTCGACGACCGCGCCGCTCGAACCGCACGTCGCCGAGAACTACAGCCCACTGCCCGTCGTCGTCTCCGAGGCCGACGGGGTGTGGGTGACGGATGCCGACGGCAAGCGCTACCTCGATCTGCTGGCCGCCTACTCGGCTGTCAACTTCGGTCACCGGCATCCGGCGATCGTGCAGGCGCTGACCGCGCAGCTGGGCCGCGTCACGCTCACCAGCCGCGCGTTCATGAACGACCAGCTCGAACCGTTCGCCGCGGCCCTCGCCGAACTGTGCGGCAAAGAGCTGGTGCTGCCGATGAACACCGGCGCCGAGGCCGTCGAGACGGGCATCAAGGTCGCCCGCGCGTGGGGGTACCGGGTCAAGGGCATCCTGGCCGGTCGGGCGCGCATCATCGTCGCCGACGGCAACTTCCACGGCCGCACCACGACGATCGTCAGCTTCAGCGACGATGAGCAGGCGCGTGCCGATTTCGGCCCGTACACGCCCGGTTTCGACGTGGTCGCCTACGGCGATGCGGATGCCATCGCGAACGCGATCACCGACGACACCGCGGCCGTGCTCATCGAGCCGATCCAGGGCGAGGGCGGCGTGATCATCCCACCCGAGGGATACCTGCGCCGGGTCCGAGAGATCTGCGACGAGCGGAGCGTGCTCTTCATCGCCGATGAGATCCAGTCGGGCCTCGGCCGCGTCGGCGAGACCTTCGCCTGCGATCGCGAGGGCGTCGTGCCCGACCTGTACCTGCTGGGCAAGGCGCTCGGTGGGGGCATCCTGCCTGTCTCGGCCGTCGTCGGCAACCGGGATGTGCTCGGGGTGATTCGTCCTGGCGAGCACGGCTCGACGTTCGGCGGCAACCCGCTGGCCGCAGCCGTGGGCACCAAGGTCGTCGAGATGCTCAGCACGGGCGAGTTCCAGCAGCGTGCCCGTCTGCTCGGCGCGCATCTGGCATCCGCTCTCGAACCGCTCATCGGGCACGGTGTGACCGCGGTGCGCATCGCGGGGCTGTGGGCCGGCGTCGATATCGACCCCGCGATCGGAACCGGGCGAGAGATCGCAGAGAAGCTGCGCGAGCGCGGCGTGCTGGTGAAGGACACCCACGGGCAGACCATCCGCATCGCGCCGCCGCTGGTGATCCGCGCGACCGAGCTGGACTGGGCCGTCGAGCAGCTGCGGCACGTGCTCGCCGCGTAGCCCGCGCAGCGCACGCACGCATGCAACACCTCTCCTCCTCACGAGGGGTCAAGAAATGTCGCGTTCAGAGGGTTGGACTGCGCAGAACTTGGCCCCTCGTGGGTCACGCAGCGCACGCAACACCTCTCCTCCTCACGAGGGGTCAAGAAATGTCGTGTTCAGGGGGCTGGACTGCGCGATTCTTGACCCCTCGTGGGTGGGGACGGGCCGGGGCGCGTGGGGCTTGGGCGCGAGTGCGCGAGTGCGCGGGGCTTCAGTCCTTCAGGAACGGGCCTGCGTCCTGCGAGGGAACGTCGGGGTCGTCGAGGCCGGCGAGCTCGTCCTGATCCACGAGTACGTCGACGTCGATCGTCGACGGCGACGCATCCACGTGACTCTCGATCGCGAGTGCTGTCGGCGTGATGCGCGACGGCTCGGTCGGCGCCACGGGCAGCCCGAACCGGCGCTGCAGGCTACGCATCCATCGGGGCTGGGCTCCCAGCACGCCGGTGGCGTCGTGCGCCTCGACCTCCAGGCCGTAGTAGTCGCCGATCCGGTCGATGAACTGCGCACGCTCGGCCTTCGCATAGGCGCGGCGCTCACGGGTGAACGCCACGACAGTCGACCAGCAGATCAGCAGCATCACCACACTGAAAGGCAGCGCGATCGTGATCGCCGCCGTCTGCAGCGCGGTGAGGCCTCCGGCCAGCAGGAGCGCGATCGCCAGCAGGGCCGTCGCCGCGACGAAGAACGTGCGGATCCATCGGCGCGGTTCGGGCTTGCCACCGGTGGCGATCATGCCCATCACCAGGGCGCCCGAATCGGCCGAGGTCACGAAGAAGATCGTCAGCAGCAACAGCACACCGATGCTGACGATCGCCGACCCGGGCACGTGCTGCAGCATCTCGAACAGCGCACCCTGCAAGTCCACCTCGCCATCGGGTCCGGTGAGGGTGCCCGGGTTGGCGAGCTCCATCGCCAGCCCAGAGCCGCCGAGCACGGCGAACCACAGGATGCCGAGCAGCGTCGGCACCATGATCACGCCGATCACGAACTCGCGCACCGAGCGGCCCTTCGAGACCCGGGCAATGAAGATGCCGACGAAGGGCGCCCACGAGATCCACCAGCCCCAGTAGAACGACGTCCACCCCGCCTGCCATTGCTCGCCGGCCTCGCCCTGGAACGCACTCACGTTGAACGACAGACCCACGAAGTTCTGCACGTAGTACCCGATCGACTGCACGAAGTCGCGCAACAGGAACTCGGTCGGGCCGACAGCCAGCAGGTAGAGCACCAGCAGCCCGGCCAGCACCAGGTTGGCGTTCGACAGCCACTTCATACCGCGGGTGACGCCCGACAGCACCGACATCAGCACGAACACCGAGATGATGAGGATCAGCACGACCTGGGTCGCCTCGTCGGGGTCGGCGAAGCCTGCCGCATGCAGGCCGGAGCTCATCTGCAGCACACCGAGCCCGAGCGAGGTCGCGACGCCGAAGAGGGTGCCGACCAGGGCGATCACGTCGATCGTGTGCCCCCAGCCGCCTTCGACGCGCTTGCCGAGCAGAGGTTCGAGCGTCCACCGGATCGACACGGGCCGCCGACGGCGATGGATCGCGTACGAGAGGGCGAGCCCGATCACGACGTAGATCGACCAGGCGTGCACGCCCCAGTGCAGGTACGTCTGCCCCAGCGCCCCCTGTGCGAGCTGCTCGGGTGTTCCCGTCACGCCGGGTCGCGGGTTCACGAAGTGGCTGAGAGGTTCGCTGACACCGTAGAAGACCAGACCGATGCCCATTCCGGCGGCGAACAGCAGCGAGAACCAGCTCATCAGCGAGAACTCGGGCTCTTCGTCGTCTCGCCCGAGCTTGATATCACCGAACCGGCTGAAGCCGAGGAACAGGCTGAACGCGACGAAGAACGCCGCGATCAGCACGTAGTACCAGTTGAAGGCGTTCACGATCGAGGTCTGCACGGCCGCGAACACCTCTTCGGCGACCTGCGGGAACAGCAGGGTGAACAAGACGAACGCGATGATGATCGCCGCCGCGGGCCAGAAGACCCATCGCAGAACCTGGGGTTCGCGCATCTCGGTCTCGGTCATCTGAGTCGCCTCGCCGTGTCCGCTCATGCCCTCCACGCTATCCAGTGCGGGTCACAGGTGACGAATGCGGCCTCAGGATGCGGGGTGCAACTCGCGTCGGCGCATGAGCCACAGCGCTGCCGCAGCACCCAGCACGGTGATCGCGAGCAGCCACCATCCGCCATTGACGTCGATTCCGTCGGGTCCCGGCGCCGGCGCCTGCGCGAAGGGCGACAGCCGGGTCGCCCATTCCGGTAGCGAGAACAGTGGGCCGAACAGGCCGATGAGCAACGCGACGAGCACCAGCATCCACCCGAAGACGATCGTCGCTCGCGGCGCGACGACGAAGACTAGCGCGGTCAGCGCCAGGATCACTGCGGCCGCCAGCCCCTGGCCCGCGCCGGCGATGACAGCGTCGGCGACCAGGTCGGCACCGCCGCGCAGACCTCCCAGCGCCGATCCTGCGATCGCGGCGGCCAGGGTCAGTGCCGCCGCGGCAGCCGCCGCCACGAGGTGCGAGGCCAGCCAGCGGGTTCGGTCGACGGCGCCCGCCAGGACGGGCTCGGCGGTGCCGTGTGCCTCTTCCTGGCGGGCCCGGCAGACCGTCTGCACAGCGGCGCACGAGGCGAGCACGCCGACGATCAGGTAGAAGACCACGACCATGCTCTGCTCGATGTCGTTCTGCTGCGACATCGCTTCGAGCAACTGCTGCACCGAGTCGATCCGCGCGAGTTCGTTCATCGCCGAGGTGAGGCTCGTGGCCAAGACGCCGGCGATCAGTCCGCCCGTCGCCCATCCCCACGCGGCGCCGCGCGACAGACGCCAGGCCAGGCCGATCGGCGATCCCAGCATCCGCGACGCCGAGGCGCGACCGTGTCGTTGCGGCACGATGCCCTCGCCGAGATCGCGCGTCGACTGCACGAGGAACGCTGCGGTCGCGAGCAGAACGCCCAGGGCGATGCCCAGCAGTGCCGGCCAAGTGACGTCATCGGCGTAGGCGCGGGTGTTCTCGGCCCATCCGATGGGCGACAGCCAGGTCAGCCAGCTGCTCTCCAGACGGGTGAGGTCGTCGCTGGGCGTGCCGAGCGCGTTGCCGAGCCCGGCGGTCAGGTAGGCCGCGACCAGCAGCCACACGGCCAGGGAGTTCGCGCCGCGTGAGGTGCGCATCAGTTGCGCCGACAGCAGCCCGACCCCGAGAAAGCACAGACCGACGGATGCCACGGCGAGCCCTGCGATGAGTGAGCCCGCGACCGGGTACCCCAGGGCGATGAACGCGAGGGCGATGCCGACGCCGATCACCGTGTTGACGAGGAGGCCGTGCAGCGTGGTCGCCGCCAGGGGGAGCACTCGCGCCGCGGGGGTTGCCGCGATCAGTTCGGCCCGCCCCTGCTCCTCATCGGTGCGGGTATGGCGCACGGCGAGGAACACGCTCATCATGCCGACGAGCATCGACAGGAACGGGAGGATCAGGAACACCGCTACCTGCGCCTCGCCCGCCCCGGACGGCAACCCGCGGAACAGCAGGATGACCGGATTGGCCATTACCGCGGCCAGCAGCCCGTGGCGGTCGGCCTCGGTCGTGAACGAGGCGGTGACACCGCCGACCGCGGCCGCAGCGAGCAGCGTCGTTCCGACGACCCACAGCGGCACCTGCAGGCGGTCGCGGCGCAGCCGCAGCAGCAGGAGCGTCCTCATTGACGGAGCTTCCCGCGTGCGTCCACTGTGTCGTCCACTGTGTCGTCCACCACGTCGCCGTAGTGACGCAGGAACAGCTCTTCCAGCGAGGGTGGTTCGATGCGCAGTCCCGTAACGGCCCGACGGGAGAGTTCCGGGAGGACGGCGGTGACCCGGTCGCTGTCGACCGTGAATCGGGCGCGGCCGCCACGCACAGCGCCGTCGTGGGCTTCGGGGATCCCTGCTAGAGCGTCGTCGGAGGTCGCGTCGAACGAGACCTCGGTGCGGGTGAGGTGCCGCAGGTCGGTGAGGGTGCCGGTCTCGACGATGCACCCCGCCCGGATGATCGATACGTGATCGCACGTGTGCTCGACTTCGCTCAGGATGTGGCTCGAGAGCAGCACGGTCGCGCCGCCGTCCCTCAACCGGGTGAGCTCATGCCGAAACGTCACTTCCATCAGCGGGTCCAGGCCGCTGGTCGGCTCATCGAGGATGTACAGGTCGGCGGGAACCGCGAGAGCCGCGACGAGCGCGACCTTCTGCCGGTTGCCCTTCGAGTACGAGCGACCCTTCTTGTGGGGGTCGAGCTGAAACACGTCCAGCAGACGCGCTCGCTGTGCGCGGTAGTCGGCGGCGTCGGTGCGGGCGCCGCGCAGCCGGGCGAGCAGGTCGATCGCCTCGCCGCCCGACAGGTTCGGCCACAGGCTGACATCGCCGGGCACGTACGCGATGCGCCGATGCAGGCGGGCGGCCGACGTCCACGGGTCCTCGCCGAACACCGACACAGTCCCGCCGGTCTTGCGCGCCAGCCCCAGGAACACGCGGATCGCGGTGGACTTGCCGGCGCCGTTGGGGCCGAGGAAGCCGTGCACCTGCCCGGCGCCGATCTCGAGGTCGAGGCCGTCGAGGGCGCGCACCCGTCCGTAGGTCTTCGTCAGCCCGCGCGTGCGGATGATGGGGTCCATGCGACAGGACGCTACTCCTGTCGTGCCGCCGGCGGAATGGGGCTCACGCCACGGTCGCGGTGACGGTGTGCCATCCGGTCGCGCCGTCGGGCGCGGGAGGAGCGGATGCCCCGGTCTGGACGTTCCCGTCGGCATCGATCGCCCGACAGCGCAGCACGTGCGCGCCCGGGGTGGCGCGCCAGGGCATCCGCCACTGCACCCACGTGTCGGACGAGAGCGCCGGGGCGAGCTCGGCACGCTGCCACGGGTCGTCGTCGACCTGCACCTCGACGCCGGACACACCGGTGCCGGGCTGCCAGGCGACGCCGGCGATCACGGCGTCGCCGGCGGCGATCTGCGCGCCCGAGCGCGGTACGTCGATGCGCGACTGCAGTTTGATCGGACCGCGTGCCGACCAGCCGCGGTCGGTCCAGTACGCCCGCGACCGATCGAAGCGGGTCACCTCAAGGTCGGTCACCCACTTCGTCGCCGAGACGTACCCGTACAGGCCGGGCACGACCATTCGCGCGGGAAAGCCGTGCTCCAGAGGGAGGGGCTCGCCGTTCATGCCGATCGCGAGCAGAGCGTCGCGGTCGTCGGTGAGCGCTTCCAAGGGGGTGCCGGCGGTGAAGCCGTCGGCCGAGGTCGACAGCACCATATCGGCGTCGGCGTGCGGTTGAGCACGGGCAAGGAGCTCGCGGATCGGGTATCCCAGCCACACAGCGTTGCCGACCAGGTCTCCGCCCACCGGATTCGATACGCACGACAGGGTGACCGGTGCCTCGATCAGCGGCAGGGCGAGCAGCTCGTCCCAGGTCAGCCGCACCTCGTGGTCGACCAGACCATGGATGCGCAGCTGCCACTGCGCCGGGTCGACGGTGGGCACCACGAGGGCGGTGTCGATGCGGTAGAAGTCGCTGTTCGGAGTGATCAGCGGGCTGAGCCCGGCGACATCGAGCGCTGCTCCGGCCGGTGCCGCCGGAGCGGGCACGGCCGGTCGGGGCAGGCGGATCGCGTCGCGCACGACCGTGACCGCGGTCGAACCGGCGCGGGCGAGCGTGCCGCCCACCGCCAGGGCGACCCCGACGATCGCGGCACCACCGGTCCAGGCGAGGAAGCGCCGCCGGGAGTGCGCGGACGTGTCGGATGGTGCGCCCTCCGGCGCGACCCCCTCGGACGGCACGACCCCCTCGGCGGGCACGACCCCTTCGGCGGGCACGACCCCTTCGGCAGGCACGAGCGAAAGCAGCGTCCGCAGGAACACCGCCGCGACGGCGCCCGCGACGACGGCGGGCAGCCACGACAGCGGTCCCGCGTCGGCCCGGGTGAGCGCGAGAACGCCGACTCCGACGCCCAGCGCGGCGAACGCGATGACGCCGACACCCCGCCACCGAGATTCGGCGACGCCTGCGATGGCCGCGACGGCGAGCAGCGCGACGCCGATGCCGATCAGCAGCGCGAGCTTGTCGGCCGTGCCGAACCAGGCGATCGCGGTGTCTTTCGCCCATGTCGGCGCCGCGTCGATGAGGGCGCCGCCGATCACGGCGAACGGGCTGGCCGTCGGTGCCGCCAGGGCCGCGACGAGCTCGCCTGCTCCTGCGCCCAGCAGCGCTGCCGCGCCACCGGCCGCTGCCGCCGCACCGGATCGCCTCATGACTCCACGTTACGAGCCCCGGCCCGCGTCGTGCGCCTGATCTTCGCGCGAGGCGGCGCTACGCGTTCCGGGCGCCGCGGGCGCTCGCCACGGCCAGCAGCACGAGTGCCCCGACGAGCGCTGCGAGCATGGTTCCGCCGAGAACCGCGGCCGAGACTCCGAACAGCGAGACCAGCGGCGGCACGAGGGCGCCCAGCAGCATCGAGACGGTGCCGAGCACGGCGGATGCCGACCCGGCGCTGCGCGTGATCTGGCCCAAACCGAGCGCGGTGAGCGAGGGGTTGTTGATGCCGTGCGATGACATGACGACGAACAGCGGCACCAGCAGCCACGGCAGTGACGAGTCGAGCATCCCTGCCAGCAGCACCGCGATCGCGGCTGCCGCGGCGATCGACAACGACCACCGCACGACCCGCTGAGCGGGGGCTCGGCGGGCGAGGCGCCGGTTGAGGGTCGCAGCGGCGAGGATGCCGACCGAGTTCGCCGCAAACACCAGGGCGAAGCCCTGCGGACTCAGACCGTACTGCTGCTGCAGCACGAACGGCGACATCTGCAGGTACGAGAACAGGGCGATCGAGGCGAGACCGAGCGTGGCGGCCGCGAGCATGAACGGACCGTTCGTGAGGGCCGCACCGATGCCGCGGAAGTCGTTGCGGATGCCACCGGCGGTGCGGTCGTCGGGGGCGTGCGTCTCGGGGACGGCGAGGGCGGCGACCGCGAGCAGCAGCGCACCGATCACGGCGAGCGTCACGAAGACGCCACGCCAGTCCGACACCAGGGCGATGCCGCCGCCCACGAGCGGGGCGAGCACCGGCGTGATGCCGAGCACGGCGGCGAGTGTGGAGTACGCCGCGACCGCTTCGGCACCCGAGAACAGGTCGTGCACCACGGCGCGGGCGATCACCATTCCGGCGGCGCCACACAGTCCCTGCACGATGCGGATGCCGATCAGCACCTCGATCGTGGGTGCTACGGCGCACAGCAGCGAGGTGACGATGAACCCGGTGATCGCGATGAACAGCGGCATCCGCCGTCCGTACCGGTCACTGATCGGCCCCCACAGCAGCTGGCCCAGCGCCAGGCCGATCATGCACGCGCTCAAGGTGAACTGGGTCAGCGACTCGGAAGCGCCCAGGTCACTGCCGAGCTGTGGCAGCGACGGCAGGTAGACATCGAGTGAGAGCGGGCCGAAGGCCGTCAGTGCGCCGAGCGCGAGGAGCAGTGAGCGCGGATGCCGCTGCACGGGTCAGCGCTTGCTCTTGCGAAGGCGGGGCAGGCGGATCGGCGAGGTGATCGCGGTGCGCTCGTCGAAGGTCTCGGGTTCCATCGCGCGCACGACCGAGACCGGTCGGGTCTCGTCGAGCGTGAGCTTGAACTTCGCCCCCTCGCGCCGGTGCAGGCGGCCGGACCACAGCATCCACCCGACGCCGATCCCGAACGCGACGATGCCGGCGACGCCGCCGACGACGATCGCGGTGCGCGCCGAGAAAGCATCGACGATCCACCCGGCGATCGGCGCGCCGATCGGCGTCGATCCCATGATGACCGCCATGTACAGCGCGAGCACTCGGCCGCGCAGCGCTGGCTCGGTCGTCGTCTGCACGTAGCCGTTGGCCGTGGTCAGCATCGAGACGATGCTGAACCCGACGAAGACGAGCACCAGCGCGTAGGTCCAGTACGTCGGCGCGAACGCCGAGAGGACGGATGCCACCCCGAACCCTCCCGCCGAGAGCACCAGCACCCTCACCCGGGCGCGGTCTCGCCGCGCCGCGAGCAGTGCGCCCGCCACTGATCCGATCGCGAGCACCGAACTGAGCACGCCGTAGCCATCGGCGTCCTTGCCGAACTCCAGAGCCATCGTCGAGGCGAAGATCGGGAAGTTCATGCCGAACGCGCCGATCAGGAACACCATCACGAACACCACGACGAGGTCGGGCCGGCCCCAGACGTACCGGAAGCCCTCGGCGAGGCCACCCGAGCGGTGGTCCTTGGCGCGCGGGATCAGCTCGTGCACGCGCATCGCGAGCAGGGCGATGATCATGGCGAGGAAGGTGACGGCGTTGGCGACGAACACCCACCCGCTGCCGAGTACGACGATCAGCAGGCCGCCGACGGCCGGGCCGATCAGTCGGGCCATGTTGAACGCCGCTGAGTTCAGCGCGACGGCATTCGAGGCGTCGTCGATGCTCACCATGTCTGACACGAACGCCTGGCGGGCCGGGGCGTCGAAGGCGTTCGCGACGCCGAACGCTGCCGCGAAGCAGAACATCAGCGGAAGCGTCATGACGCCGGTCAGCAGCAGCGCCGCGACGCCGAGCGCCAGCAGCATCAGCGTGGATTGCGTCACGAGAAGCACCTTGCGCCGGTCGAACCGGTCGGCCACCCAACCGGTCATGCTCACCAGCACCAGTGGCGGGCCGAACTGCAGCGCCATGGTGATGCCCATCGCGGTGGCGTCGTTGTCGGTCAGCTCGGTGAGCACCACCCAGTCCTGGGCGGTCGCCTGCATCCAGCCGCCGATGTTCGAGATGACGCCGCCGAGGAACCAGGTGCGGTAGTTGAAGGTGCGGAACGACCGGAACATGCCGCTCATGCGTCGGCCATCCTCTGCAGCAGGGCGGCCGCCTCGCGCAGCACCGCGAGGTCGCTGTCGTCGAGGCCGGCGTCGGTGATCATCGCCGCCAGCAGCTCGTCGCGGCGGCGGATGGTCTCGGTGACCACATCCTCGCCCTGTGGGGTGATCTCGACGTGCACCCGGCGGCGGTCGTCCTCGTCGGGGATGCGCACGACGAGACCCATCTCGACCAGCCCGCCGACGATGGCGCTCATGGTCGGCGCGGTGACGCGTTCGCGCTCGGCGAGCCGCGACAGCGTGTGCCTGCCGTGCGCGCGCAGGCCGCCCAGGATCGCCAGCTGCGCGTCGCTCAGGGAGTCGACGGCTCGCGCGCAGCGGAGGCGCCGGGCGAGGCGGAAGACGGCGTAGCGGAGTTCAGTGGCGGTGGCGGGGAGATCGGCAGTCATTGCTTAGATAGCCTAACTAACTTTTGGGTGCTCCGGGGGATACATTTCGGGGGCGATGAAAATAAAGACCAGAACACTTGACGTCGAGGGCGATCCTGCGAAAATCGTTTTCATGTCACTCGCGCTCGAACTCGCCATCCAGGACCCTGCCGGAATGCGCATCGCGCGCGAGGCGGGTGCGGCGCGCGTCGAACTCACCCAGGCGCTGGCCCTCGGCGGGCTCACGCCCTCTCAGGCGACGATCGAAATCACCAGCGAGGTCGCGGGGGAGGACGGCCCCGAGGTGCACGCCCTGGTGCGCTCCCGTGCCGGCGACTTCCACTACGACGCCGACGAGATCGCCCTCATGGCGCGCGATGTGCGCCTCGCGCTCGCCGCGGGTGCGCACGGTGTCGTCGTCGGATGCCAGAGCGACGACGGCGCGCTCAACCGGGAGGGTCTCGCACGACTGGTGGATGCTGCCGCTGGCGCCCCGGTGACGCTGCACCGTGTGATCGACACCACCCCCGACCCGATCGCCGCGCTGCGTACGGCGCGAGAACTCGGCATCCGACGTGTCCTGACCTCGGGCGGCGCCTCGCGCGCGGTCGACGGCGTCGACGTGCTGCGCGCGCTCGTCGCCGAGGCCGACGGCGGCATCGAGGTCATGGCGGGAAGCGGCATCACGGCATCCGACGTCGTCGCGATCGCCGCCACCGGAGTCGACGCGGTGCACTTCTCGGCCAAGCGCACGGTGACCGCCGATGGGGGAGTCCGCCTGGGATCCGCCAGCGACGGCGTCGGCGGCTACGAGACCACCGATCGCGACGCGGCACTGGCCGTCGTCGCCGCCCTCGCCCCGGTCGTCGCCTGACCCGCGCCGAGCGAAATCCGTAGACTCGGGCCATGGCCGCACCCACAACAGCCGAGTTCGTCGACGCCCACGGGATCTCGATCGTGTACGACGTGTACACGGCAGAGGGCGAACCGCGCGGCGTCGTGCAGCTGCTGCACGGCGTCGGTGAGCACGCCGGTCGGTACGGGGCCGTCATCGACGCTCTCACGGCGGCCGGCCTCCACGTCTACGCCGACGACCACCGCGGCCACGGGCGCACCGGCATCAGACAACACGGCGGCCCGGCGAAGCTGGGCCGACTGGGTCCGGGCGGTCTGCGCGCCGCCGTCGCCGCCTGCTGGCAGCTCACCGGGATCATCCGCACCCAGCATCCGGAACTGCCGCTCGTGCTGATCGGTCATTCCTGGGGGTCGTTCCTGTCGCAGATGCTGGTGAACCAGCATCCCGAGGCGTACGACGCCGTCGTGCTGACCGGCTCGGCGCTGCGCACCCCCGGTGACCTGAATGCGGCGCCGTTGAACGCGCGCTGGGCGGGGCCCGACGCGCACGGCCTGGAGTGGCTCTCGCGCGACCCCGCCGTGTGGGAGGCGTTCCGCGACGACCCGCTCACGACCGAGACGCCGCTGTTGAAGCTGTTCGGTCCGATCGAGGCGCTGCGCCTGTACGGCCGACCGGCACGCGATCTCGGACGCGACATCCCCGTGCTGCTCATGGTCGGCGGTGACGATCCGGTCGGCGGCCCCCGCAGTGTGCACAAACTCGCCGACGCCTACCGCACGCGATCCGGGCTCACCGACGTCACCACACTGGTGTACCCCGATGCCCGGCACGAGATCTTCCACGAACTGCAGGCCGAATCCGTGCGTGCCGACCTGCTGGCCTGGCTCGACGCGAGGGTGCCCGTCCGGGAGTGAACCCGGTGCGCTCGCGCCCCGGCGGCTTAAGCTGGACGGGTGCATGGTGAGTACAAGGTTCCCGGTGGAAAGCTCGTCGTCGTCGATCTCGAGGTCGAAGACGGCCTGATCCGCGACTTCCGCCTCGCGGGCGATTTCTTCCTCGAACCCGACACGGCCCTCGACGCCATCAACGCCGCGGTCGAGGGTATGCCGGTCGAGGCTGACTCGGCCACGATCGCCGCCGCCGTGCGCGCGGCCCTGCCCGACGGCGCGCAGCTGCTCGGGTTCTCGCCCGAGGCCGTCGGCACTGCCGTGCGGCGCGCCCTGGTCACCGCCCCCGGATGGAGTGACTTCGACTGGGAGGTCGTGCACGAGAAAGCAGTCTCGCCGCGTATGAACCTCGCCCTCGACGAGGTGCTCACCGCCCGCGTCGGCGAAGGGCGTCGGCGCCCCACCCTGCGCATCTGGGAGTGGGACGAATCGGCCGTGGTGATCGGCTCGTTCCAGTCGTACCGCAACGAGGTCGACCCCGACGGTGCCGTGAAGCACGGCTTCGACGTCGTGCGCCGCATCTCGGGTGGCGGCGCGATGATGATGGCCGCGGGTCAGATCATCACGTACTCGCTGTACGTTCCGGCATCCCTCGTGCAGGGCATGACGTTCGCCGACTCGTACGCCTTCCTCGACGACTGGGTGCTGCAGGCGCTGCGCTCGCTCGGTATCGAGGCGACGTATCAGCCGCTCAACGACATCGCCTCACCCACCGGCAAGATCGGCGGTGCGGCGCAGAAGCGCCTCGCCAACGGTGGCGTGCTGCACCACGCCACCATCTCGTACGACATCGACGGCCAGATGATGACCGAAGTGCTGCGCATCGGACGCGAGAAGCTCAGCGACAAGGGCACCACGTCGGCCGCGAAACGCGTCGACCCGCTGCGCACGCAGACCGGCATGGAGCGGTCCGAGATCATCGAGCGATTCAAGAGCACGTTCCGCGCGCTCACCGGCGCCGAGGACGGCGCGATCTCGGACGACGAGTACGCGGCAGCCGAGCAACTGGTGCAGTCGAAGTTCGCCACCGACGCGTGGCTGCACAGGGTTCCGTGACCGAGTCCGCTGCTCGGGGCTCGGTCGAGATCATCCAGGGCGACAATCTGGCCGTCGCGCCCACCCTGGCATCCGGGTCGTTCACCCTCGTCTACCTCGATCCGCCGTTCAACACCGGGCGCACCCGTGAACGGCAGGTCGTCACCGCCCGTCGCCTGCACGCAACTCCGGAGAATCTGGATGATCCCGGCCCAGAACCGGCAGATTCTGCCGAATCTGCCGCAGATCTCCGGAGTTGTGAACCGGAAGCCGACGAGCCGAGCGTCGACCGCGAGGTGCGCCAGGGGTTCCATGGCCACACGTACGAGCGCGTGCGCGGCATGCTGCGCGCATATGACGACCGTTTCGACGACTACGGCGACTTTCTCATCCCCCGCCTGGAAGAGGCGTGGCGGCTGCTGGCCGCCGACGGCACCCTGTATCTGCACCTCGACTACCGAGAAGCGCACTACGCCAAGGTGATGCTCGACGCCGTGTTCGGCCGCGACGCCTTTCTCAACGAGCTGATCTGGGCGTACGACTACGGCGCCAAGTCGCGCAGGCGCTGGCCCACCAAGCACGACACGATCCTGGTCTACGCCAAGACGCCCGGCGCGCACTACTTCGACTCGGATGCCGTCGATCGTGAGCCGTATATGGCGCCGGGGCTCGTGACCGCCGAGAAGGCCGCGCGCGGCAAGTTGCCCACCGACGTCTGGTGGCACACCATCGTGCCGACCACCGGCCGCGAGAAGACGGGATACCCGACGCAGAAGCCCGAGGGGGTGCTGCGCCGTATCGTGCAGGCGTCCAGTCGGCCCGGAGATCGTGTGCTCGACCTGTTCGCGGGATCGGGGACGCTCGGGGCCGTGGCTGCCCCACTCGGACGGCACGCGGTGCTCGTCGACGACAACGCCGATGCGATCCGGGTGATGCACGAGCGGATGCCGCACGCGTACGTCCGCACGATCTGAGGCGTGCCGCGGTGGCCGCAATTAGGATGGGCACGTGTTCGAGCTGAGGCGCCTGCGCCTGTTGCATGAGCTGGCACTGCGCGGCACGATCGCCGGGGTGGCGGCCTCGCTGTCGTACAGTCCGTCGACGGTCTCGCAGCAGCTCGCGCTGCTGGAACGCGAAGCGGGGGTACCGCTGCTCGAACCGGACGGGCGCCGGGTACGACTGACGGCCGAGGGGCGGATGCTGGCAGAGCACGCCGCTCGCGCGCTCGAACTGGACGAGGCAGCTCGCGCGGAGCTGTCGGCGCCGGGGGCACTCGAACCCGTGCGGTTGGCCGCGATGCCGACAGCGGCGCAGACGATCGTGCCGGCTGCGCTGACGCTGCTGGCCGAACGCGCCCCGCAGCTGCGTGTGGAGCTGGCCGAGCTGCCGCCCGAGAAGAGCCTGTTCGAGTTGTCTGCGCGCCGATTCGATCTGGTGATCGCCGAACAGTACCCGGGGCACACCCGCGAGGTGCACGCCGGTCTCGAACATCGACTGCTGGGCGAGGATCCGATCCGCATCGTGCTCCCGCCCGATGAAGAGCCGCGTGGTCTGGCCGAACTCGCCGACCGGGTCTGGGTCATGGAGCCGGCCGGTACGGCCGTGCGCCACTGGGCCGTGCAGCAATGCCGGGCCGCGGGTTTCGAGCCCGATGTGCGGTTCGAGGCCGACGATCTGACCGCTCACCTGAGGCTCATCGCGGCGGGTCATGCGGTGGGGTTGTTGCCCGATCTGATCTGGGGAGATGAGCCCAGCGGCATGAGTCTGGCGACCCTTCCCGGCGCCCCCGTGCGCGAGGTTTTCACCGCCGTGCGGTCGGCGGCACGGGCATCCGAGAGCGTGACGCTGGTGCGCGCGGCGCTTGCCGACGCGTTCGCCGCGCACCGCAAGGTGGCGCCGTAGGCGCACCCGCCACAAAACCATCGATGAAACCAAACAGTCATCGTCGTAAAAGTTCGCTTTTCTTTAGGGATCTCAGGCCGCATTCTGAGAACATGACCACCCCTCTGCTTCCCGACTCCGACACGTCCGCCGAGCTCGCCGAGCTCGCCGACGACGCTGTCGCACTCGTCCGTCAGTGGCTCGTGCAGAGCCGCGAAGTTCCTACCGATGTCGCCGCACAGCGCCTGGCCGGCGTGCTGCGCGACGAGAACGGCCTCGCATTCACCGTCGGCTTCGTCGACGGCGTCGTGCGCCCCGAAGACACCAAGGTCGCCGCTCGTGCCCTGCGCGAGATCGTGCCGCTGACCCCCAAGTTCCTGCCCGCACCGCTGCGCGGCGCCATCGCCCTGGGCGGCGCTTTCGCCCCGATCCTGCCCGGGATCGTCGTGCCGATCAGCCGTCGCGTGCTGCGGGGCATGGTGCGCCACCTCATCGTCGACGCCCGCGACGCCCAGCTGGGCTCGGCCATCCGCCGCATCCGCTCGGCCGAGAACGTGCGCCTGAACGTCAACCTGCTCGGCGAGGCCATCCTCGGTCAGGAAGAGGCCGCCCGTCGTCTGGCCGGCACGCGCCGCCTGCTCGAGCGCGACGACGTCGACTACGTCTCGATCAAGGTGTCCTCGACCGTTGCCCCGCACAGCCCCTGGGCGTTCGACGAGGCCGTCGACGAGGCCATCGAGGCACTGCGCCCGCTGTACGAGGTCGCCAAGGCGAACGGCACCTTCATCAACCTCGACATGGAGGAGTACAAGGACCTCGACCTCACCATCGCGGTCTTCACGCGCATCCTCGACCGTCCCGAGTTCCAGAACGTCGAGGCCGGCATCGTGCTGCAGGCCTACCTGCCCGACGCCCTCGGCGCGATGATCCAGCTTCAGGAGTGGGCCGCCGCACGCGTGGCCGCCGGCGGTGCGCCGATCAAGGTGCGCGTCGTCAAGGGCGCCAACCTGCCCATGGAGACCGTCGACGCCGAGTCGCACGGCTGGGAGCTGGCGACCTGGTCGACCAAGCAGGAGTCGGATGCCTCGTACAAGGCCGTCCTGGACTACTCGCTGCAGGCCGAGCGCGTCAAGAACGTGCGCATCGGTGTGGCCGGTCACAACCTCTTCGACATCGCCCTGGCCTGGCTTCTCGCTGAGAAGCGGGGCGCCACCAGCGGCATCGAGTTCGAGATGCTGCTGGGCATGGCCTCGGCGCAGGCCGAGGTCGTCAAGCGCACCGTCGGCTCGCTGCTGCTGTACACGCCGGTCGTGCACCCCGACGAGTTCGACGTTGCGATCGCTTACCTGATCCGTCGCCTTGAAGAGGGCGCCAGCCACGAGAACTTCATGTCGGCCGTGTTCGATCTCGACGCCGACGCGAAGCTGTTCGATCGCGAGAAGCAGCGCTTCCTGGCATCCGTCGCCTCGATGCCCACCGAGGTTCCCGGTCCGAACCGTGTGCAGGACCGCAGCAAGCCCGCGGCGCCCGCACTGCGCGACGGCTTCATCAACACCCCCGACACCGACCCGTCGCTGGCGGCCAACCGTGCCTGGGGCGACGCCATCCGCGCCCGCATGGAGGGCTCGACGCTCGGCAACGACACCGTCGCGGCGAACACGCTGAACTCGGCCGCACAGGTCGACGAGCGCATCGCAACGGCGGTCGCCGCCGGCGAGGCCTGGCGTGAGCTGGGTGCCGCCGGTCGTGCCGAGATCCTGCACCGTGCCGGTGACATCCTCGAGGCGCACCGCGGTGACCTGCTCGAGGTCATGGGTTCGGAAGCCGGCAAGGTCATCGAACAGGGCGACCCCGAGGTGTCCGAGGCGATCGACTTCGCGCACTACTACGCCGAGAGCGCCAAGAAGCTCGCAGACGTCGACGGTGCCACGATGCAGCCGGTCGGCCTGACGGTCGTCACCCCGCCGTGGAACTTCCCCGTCGCGATCCCCGCCGGCTCCGTGCTGTCGGCTCTCGCCACCGGCTCGCCGGTGATCATCAAGCCCGCACGCCAGGCACGCCGCTCCGGCGCCGTCATGGTCGAGGCGCTGTGGGAGGCCGGTGTACCGCGCGATGTGCTGCAGTACGTGCAGCTCGACGGACGCGAGCTGGGCACCCAGCTGGTCAGCGACCCGGCCGTGGGCCGCGTGATCCTCACCGGCGGCTACGAGACCGCCGAACTGTTCCGCGGGTTCCGCAACGACCTGCCGCTGCTGGCCGAGACCAGCGGCAAGAACGCCCTGATCGTGACTCCCTCGGCCGACCTCGACCTCGCCGCCAAGGACGCCGTCTACTCGGCGTTCGGTCACGCCGGTCAGAAGTGCTCCGCCGCATCGCTGGTGGTGCTGGTCGGCTCGGTCGCGAAGTCGGACCGCTTCCGTCGCCAGCTGCTCGACGCGGTCAGCGCGTACGAGGTCGGCGCGCCCAGCAACGGCTCGACCCGCATCGGTCCGCTGATCGGACCCGCTGAGGGCAAGCTGCTCGGAGCGCTCACGCAGCTGCACCCGGGACAGTCGTGGATGCTCGAGCCGAAGAAGCTCGACGACGAGGGTCGTCTGTGGCGTCCGGGCATCCGCGAGGGTGTCCAGCCGGGCAGTGAGTTCCACATGGTCGAGTACTTCGGCCCCGTGCTCGGTGTGATGACCGCCGAGACGCTCGATGAGGCGATCGACATCGTCAACGCGATCGAGTACGGCCTGACCTCGGGTCTGCACTCGCTCGACGAGGCTGAGATCCAGCAGTGGCTCTCGCGCATCGAGGCCGGCAACGTCTACGTCAACCGCGGCACCACGGGCGCCATCGTGCAGCGCCAGCCGTTCGGCGGATGGAAGAAGGCCGCCGTCGGCGCGGGTACCAAGGCCGGTGGCCCGAACTACCTCGTCGGTCTGTCGGAGTGGACGGATGCCCCCGTCTCGACCTCGCGTCCGCTGGATGAGCTGGGCCTGTCGGCCGTCAAGCTGGTCGACGGCGATGAGGCGGCCTGGCTGCGCGGCGCCCTCGCCACCGACATCGACGCGTGGGCGGACGAGTTCGGTGTCGTCCGCGATGCCACCGGTCTGGTGACCGAGCACAACGCCCTGCGCTACCAGGCGATCCCCGCCGCCATCCGTTTCGACGGTGGCCGTATCGTCGACCTGATCCGCGTCGCTGCCGCCGGTGTGCGCGCCGGCTCGCGCGTCACGGTGAGCACGGCGTCGGCCCTGCCGAACCCCGTCGTCACCTGGCTGGGTGCGCACGATGTCGTCGTCGTGACCGAAGACGCGCAGGCCTGGGCGGGTCACGCCCGTCGCCTGGCCGACGCCGACGGTCGCGTGCGCCTGGTCGGATCGGATGCCGGTGCGACAGCATCCGCCGTGAACGGCTCGCCGAGCCTGGCGATCTACGCGAACCCGGTCGTCGCGGCCGGTCGTGTCGAGCTGCTGACGTTCCTGCGCGAGCAGGCCGTCTCGGTCACGGCGCACCGCTTCGGTACGCCGCACCGCTACGAGATCCCGCTGCTGGATCCCGTGCGCTGACACGTGAGTCGCTGAGACACGCAGAACAGCGCGAAGGGCGCCGGGGTTTTCCCCGGCGCCCTTCGTCGTCCCCGCGCAACAGCTGCCCAACACCACGAGGGGGCCACAACACCACGAGGGGCCACACACCACGAGGGGCCAATAAACGTCGGGTCGGGGGTGCCCGATGCCGCGTTTACTGACCCCTCGTGAGGAAGTGCCGGGTGGGTGTCAGGCGGTGTACTCGTCGGCGACCGAGAGGGCGTCGTCGAGCACGGCCAGGCCACGCACCAGGTCGTCCTCGCTGATCACCAGCGGCGGGGCGACGTGCATGCGGTTGAAGTGCGTGAACGGCCACACGCCGCCCTTCTTCGCCGCCGCAGCGAACGCGCCCATCGGCGCAGCATCCGCTCCCGCCGCGTTGAACGGCACCAGCGGCTCGCGGGTCTCCTTGTCGCGCACCAGCTCGACGGCCCAGAACAGACCGCGACCGCGCACCTCGCCGACGCTCGGGTGGGCGTCGACCCACGCGCGCAGTGTCGGCTCGACGACGCGCTCGCCCAGGTCGCGCACCCGCTCGAGGATGCCGTCGCGTCGGAACACCTCGAACGTCGCCACACCGGCGGCGCAGGCCAGCGGATGCCCCGAGTAGGTCAGCCCGCCGGGGAATGCGGTCTTGTCGAAGTGCGCCGCGATGGCATCCGAGATGACGACTCCACCGAGGGGCACGTAGCCCGAGTTGACGCCCTTGGCGAAGGTGATCAGGTCGGGCTGGGCGTCGAACGCGTGGATGCCGAACCATTCACCCAGGCGGCCGAAGCCGACCATGACCTCGTCGGCGATGTACACGATGCCGTACCGGTCGCAGAGCTCGCGCACGCCCTGCAGGTAGCCGGGCGGCGGCACGAGCACACCGTTGGTGCCCACGACCGTCTCGATGATGATCGCCGCGATGGTCGAGGGCCCCTCGAGCACGATCGTCTGCTCGAGGTGCTCCAGCGCACGCTGCGACTCCTCGGCGAGGGTGGTCGAGTGGAACGGCGAGCGGTACAGGTAGGGGCCGAAGAAGCGCACGGCTCCGGCGTCGCTGACTTCGTTTGCCCAGCGGCGCGGGTCGCCGGTCAGCGAGATCGCGGTCGAGGTCGAGCCGTGGTAGCTGCGGTACATCGAGAGCACCTTGCGGCGTCCCGTGGCCTGGCGGGCCATGCGCACGGCGTACTCGTTCGCCTCGGCGCCGCCGTTGGTGAAGAACACCTTCTCGAACCCGTCCGGGGCGACCTCGCTGATGAGGCGGGCCAGCTCGCCGCGCACGTCGTTGGCGACGGCGGGCTGGATGGTCGCGAGGCGTCCGGCCTGCTGCTGGATCGACGCGACGAGATCGGGATGCTGGTGACCGAGGTTGAGGTTGACCAGCTGGCTGGAGAAGTCGAGGTACGCGTTGCCCGCGTAGTCCCAGAACGTCGATCCCTCGCCGGCGGCGACCGGCAGCGGGTCGATCATCGCCTGGGCGCTCCACGAGTGGAACACGTGGGAGCGGTCGTCGGCGCGCACCTGCGCCTCGGCCTCGGGTGCGGGGAGCGGATGCTGCACGCCGTGCCGGTCGGTGAACTGTGCCATGTCGGTGTCTCCTTCGCGATCAGTGGTTGCTCGGGAAGCCGAGGTCGATCTGGGCGGGGGTGTGGTCGGGCCAGCGGGTGGTGACGACCTTGGAGCGGGTGTAGAAGTGGATCGATTCGGGGCCGTAGATGTGCGAGTCGCCGAACAGGGAGTTCTTCCATCCGCCGAACGAGAACGCGCCCACGGGCACGGGGATCGGCACGTTGACGCCGACCATGCCGACCTCGATGTCGAATTCGAACTGGCGGGCGGTGCCGCCGTCGCGGGTGAAGATCGCGGTGCCGTTGCCGAAGGCGTTGGCGTTGATGAGCTCGACGGCGTCGGCGTAGGTCTCGACGCGCACGACCGACAGCACGGGGCCGAAGATCTCTTCGTCGTAGGCCTTCATGCCGGGGCGCACGTTGTCGAGCAGGGTGACGCCGGTGAAGAACCCGTCATTGTCGAAGCGCTTCTGCGTGCCGTCGACGACGACGGTGGCGCCCTCGGCTGCGGCGCCGGTGACGTACGACTCGACCTTGTCGCGGTGCTCACGGGTGATGAGCGGGCCCATCTCGCTGGCCGGGTCGGTGCCGTCGCCGATGCGCAGGTCGCCGATGCGTGAGCGGATGCCCTCGACGAGCCCGTCGGCGATGTCGCCGACGGCGACGAGCACCGAGACGGCCATGCAGCGCTCGCCTGCCGAGCCGTAGGCGGCCGAGATGGCGGCGGCGGAGGCGGCCTCGATATCGGCGTCGGGCATGACGACCATGTGGTTCTTGGCGCCGCCGAGTGCCTGCACGCGCTTGCCGTTGGCCGAGGCCCGCTCGTAGATCGACTTCGCGATCGGGGTCGAGCCGACGAAGCTGATGGCGGCGACGTCGCGCGCGTCGAGCAGGGCGTCGACGGCGGTCTTGTCGCCGTTGACGACGTTGAGTACGCCGTCGGGCAGGCCGGCCTCCTGGAAGGCGCGGGCGATCCAGAGCGCGGCCGAGGGGTCCTTCTCGCTGGGCTTGAGTACGACGGTGTTGCCGCAGGCGATGGCCGAGGCGATCATCCACAGCGGAACCATGACGGGGAAGTTGAACGGCGTGATGCACGCCACCACGCCCACCGGCTGCTTGACGGAGTGCACGTCGACGCCGCGCGCGACCTGCTCGGCGCGCTCGCCCTTGAGGTGGTGCAGCAGGCCCGCGGCGAACTCGACGTTCTCGATGCCGCGTGAGACCTCGCCGGCGGCGTCCGAGAGCACCTTGCCGTGCTCGCTGGTGATGATCGCGGCGAGCTCGTCGGTGCGCTCGACGAGGATCTGGCGCAGGCGGAAGAAGACGTCGGCGCGCTTGATGAGGCTCGACGACCGCCATGCCGGGGCGGCGGCCTTCGCCGTGGCGATCGCGTGGGAGACCTCGTCGGCCGAGGCGGCCGCAACCTGACGGTGCACCTCACCGGTGGCCGGGTTGTACACCGGCAGGGTGCGGGCGGTCTCGCCGGCGTCGGCGCCGTTGATGAAGTGGCGGATGGTGCTCACAGATGTGCTCCTCGTCGAGATTCAGGGGATGTGCCGTACAGAATGACCGAATCGGTACGGGTGGCTTGATCCCCATGCTGACAGAGGCAAGGATGGGGGAGTGGGTGCAGATCGTCAGGACATCGGCGCGGATCAGACAGATCGTCCGGAAGAGGATGCGCTCCCTCGTGTGCGCGATGTGCTCAGTGTGGACGCGCTGCAGCGCGGCGCCCCCGAGGTGTTGGTCGGCGGCGAGGCGCTGGATGCCCGTGTGCGCTGGGTGCACGTCTCGGACAGTGACCAGGTGGCCGACCTTCTTGACGGCGGCGAGCTGCTGCTGACGACGGCAGCGGGTTGGGCGGGGGCGGATGCCGCGCTGCACGATCTGGCCGACCGACTGGCCGGGGCCGGCGTCGCCGGGGTCGTGATCGAGCTCGGGACACGCTTCACGGTCGCACCGCCGGCGTTCATCGCCGCGTGCCGCGCCCGGGGTCTGGCGCTGATCGCCCTGGAACGCGTGGTGAAGTTCGTGACGGTCACCGAGGCGGTGCATCGCCGGATCATCTCGGGGCAGCTGGAGGCGCTGCAGGAGCGTCAGCGGTTGCATGAGCTGTTCACCGGGCTGAGCCTGCGCGGCGCACCCGCGGATGTCGTCGTGCGCGAGACGGCCCGCGTGCTCGATGCGCCCATCGTGCTCGAGACGCCCGGGCGCGAGGTGGTCACCGCCGAGGTGCGCGACGTGCGGGCATCCGATGTGCTCACCGGGTGGGCCGCCCGATCCCGCAGCGACGTGGAGTTGTTGACGGTGCCGGTGCAGGCGCGTGGCGTGCGATGGGGTGCGCTGGTCGCGCTGCCCGGAGCGGAGCATCCGGCGGGGGTGCTGACCGTGCTCGAGCTGGCCGCGACAGCGCTGGCCTTCGCCCGGCTCGCCGACGGCCCTACGGCCTGGGAGGTGCTCCCGGCGCGGGATCTCGTTCAGGCGATCGCGGGGGGCGGCCACAGCGGCGACGCGGATGTGGCGGCGCGCTTGGCGGCGGCGGGGCTGCCGGTGGTGGGGCGTACGCTCGGCGTGCTGGTGGTGCCGCGGGCGCAGCCCGGGCAGGTGCAGCGTCTGGTCGAGGCGCTCATCGCGACGGATGCCCGAAATGCGGATGCTGATACGCGGGCGATGGGCGCCGTGCACGATGGCGATGGTGTGGTGCTCGTCTCGGCGCGGCGGGAACTGTCGTCGGCGCAGATCTCCGCCGCGGCGGCAGGGCTTCCGACGGGGCTCGCGATCGGAACACCGGCGTCGACGGTCGCCGAGCTGTTGGCATCCGTCCGTCCGGCGCGGCTCCTGGCCGCGCGCCTCGGCCCTGCCGAGGTGCGGCGCGTCGATGACCGGCCGCTGACGCGCCTGGTCACCGAGCTCGGCGGCGATCACCGCCTGCAGGAGCACAGTGAGCGGATGCTGGCGCCGTTGATCCGGTTCGATGAGCAGCACGGCGGCGACCTGCTGCGCGTGCTGCGCGCCGTGGTCGCGCACCCGGGCAGTCGCACGGCCGCAGCGGCGTCGTCGCACCTGTCGAGGTCGGTGTTCTACCAGCGGCTGACGCTGATCTCGGACCTGCTCGACGTTGACCTCGACGACGGTGAGACGCTCGCGGCGCTGCACCTGGCGGTGCTGACGCTGCCGGGATGACGCCGATTCGGAAGCTCTAGATAGGGAGCGCCGCCCGATACGATCTCCTCTGGTAGGGATAGATCGCAAAGCATGACGCGGGGGCTGTCGGACCGCAGCAGGAGCGAAGGAGCAGGACGATGACGATGAGGTTTCGGTTCGAGAGCATCACGTCCACCCTTGGGGACCGCGTCCCACTTGTTGCCGCGGGGGTTACGTGCGTCGTTGGGGCCAACAATGCGGGCAAGTCGCAACTGTTGCGCGACCTCGTGTTGAAAGCCCAGAACGGCAATCAGGCGAGCACAGTCGTGCTGAGAGAAGCAGAATCCGAGCTCGTTGTCTCCGATGCGCAAGAAGCGGGCGATTGGCTGGAACGGCATGCCGTTCCAGCGGAATACGCCAGCGTCCCTCCGAGGCTCATGTTTTTGCCGAGCCAGAATCAGTGGTGAACATGTTGAACACCGACTCGTACCCGACATTGAGACTCGAAGTCTGGTTGCGGTGCTTGTTACTGTCCGCTGTTCCAATCTTGTTGGTGATCTTCGCCATTATCACCTTGCAGTCAACCAGTTTAACTGTGACTATCAGTTTCACATTGGTCGGGCTCGCGCTTTCTCTGATTGCATTGCATTCATTGCGCGCCTGGCGATCGACCGCACGCTCAGCCAGGATTAGATCTGCGAGTAGCAGCGCAAGCTTCGTGCGCCCGTTCGTCAAGTGCACGGTTGTTGACGCAGATGGAAAGACTCGGCACGAAGGGAGGGGGTGGTGTCTCGTTGTGGACGATCGCCTACACCTTGAGACTTCGAGAGCTTTACCTCCGAAGGGTGACGCGGTTATTGCACAATGCGAACTGTCGGAAATCTCCAATATCTCTGCAACGCGGGTCGCGTTCGGATGGGGTGTGCCTCAGGTGTCGATTGCAGTAGACGGCCGCCAGATTTCCTTCGAGCCAATGCGATGGTCGGGTACTCCTTACCGGGCCGCAACAACGGCGATGGTGGGGAGCATTGCCGCTGAGCTTAATGCTGTCCTGCGCGCATCGCGGGCGATCTGAAGGAAGATTCTATGGCGGCGTTGTCTTCTCGGGACGCGACCCCGCCCATCGGTCCGACCAAGCGGTGGCGGGCCAGAGCGCGAAGGGGCCTCCGGCTGCGGAACTGGCCATACTCAACCGGCGCCCGAACTCCGGGTCATGCAATGCGCATCGAACAGCGCATTCGCCCGACATGCCTCCACCAGCTCGGCTCTCGCGATCGGGACGGCGAGTCAGCGGTCGATCAGGTGTCACCTATCCATGCAGCAGAACCCTCAACTGCGAAGCCCCCCTTCGCCTGAAGCGAAACGGGGACGGGGCGAGAGCAGCGTGCGTTGCGGCGGTGAGCGCCTGGGTAGGCGGATCAGGGGCAGACCAGGTACACCTTGCGCAGGGTCTCGGTGACGGTCCATACGGTGCGCATGCCCTCGGTGAGGCGCACGACCGAGCCGGGGCCGAGGTCGATCGACGGTAGTGACGGATGCTCGAAGTCGACACGCGCCCGCCCCGACAGCACGATGAAGACCTCATCCTCCTCGGTATCCGAGGCCACACCGGGACTCATCTCCCAGACGCCCAGCTCAACGCCCGAGAACGTCCCGAGGTCCTGTACGCCGGCCGTCGGTTCGCCACGGCGCACGTCGACGGCCGGGAGCGGTTCATGTGCGAGGGTCAGGCCCGCGGCATCCGACGCTGTTCCCGGCGTGAGCGCATCCGCACTCACGAGTCGAACCCCATCCCGATCGCGTCGAGGGTTTTCAGCAGCAGGTTGCGCTTGCCCTCGTTGTGATCGGCGCGGTCCATCGCACGGCGCACCATGTTCACTCCGATCGCGGCGGCCGGCTCGGGTGGGAACGGGATCGGGCGGGTGCGCACCATCTCGAGCTGGGTGCGCTCGTTCTCGACTCCGGCGAGCTTGTCGAGCATCACGTCCGCCGCGAAGCGGGATGCCCCGACGCCCAGGCCGGTGAAACCGGTCGCGTACGCGACACGGCCGCCGCGCGCGACACCGTAGAAAGCGCAGAACCGACTGCATGAGTCGATCGCGCCCGCCCAGCGGTGCGTGAAGGTCACATCCTCCAGCTGCGGGAACGTCGTGAAGAAGTGCGACGCGAGTCGTCGGTGCGATTCGGGGCGCTCCTCGTAGGTGGCGCGTACCTTGCCGCCGAAGTGGTAGATCGCGTCGTAGCCGCCGAACAGGATCCGGTTGTCGGCGCTGAGTCGGTAGTAGTGGAACTGGTTCGCGGAGTCGGCCAGGCCCTGACGGTTCTGCCATCCGATTGCGCCGAGCTGGTCGGTGGTGAGCGGCTCGGTCATCAGCACGTAGTCGTACACCGGCACCGTCATGAGCCGGTTGCGTGCCAGCAGCGACGGGAAGACGTTGGTGGCGAGTGCCACCTGGTCGGCGGTGACGGTGCCGCCCCCGTCGACCGTCACCGTCTGGGTGCCCTTGCCCGAGAGCCCGGTGACCCGGCTGTGCTCGTGGATCTGCACACCCAGCTCGGTCGCGACGCGGGCGAGTTCAACGGCGAGCTTCGCCGGATGCACCATCGCGCAGCCCCGCCGATCCCAGTTGCCGGCGAGATAGGTGGGGGAGTGCACCTCGGCGCGCACGGCGTCCTGGTCGAGGAACTCCTCGCCGTGCATCCACTCGATCTGGTGCCGCTCGGTGGCCACCGCCAGCTGGCCGGTGTGCTCCCAGTCGACGTCCATGCCGTAGCGCTGCACGGTCTGCTCGATGCCGTCGAGGTTCTCAAGGCCCAGGCGTTCGAGCTGCTCCATCTCGTCGGGCCAGCGGTTCATGCCGTTCTCGTAACCGTGCGTCAGGCTCGCCTCGCAGAACCCGCCGTTGCGCCCCGACGCGGCCCAGCCGATCCGCGACGCCTCCAGCAGCACGACGGAGCGCTGCGGGTCGCGCTCCTTGGCGCGCACCGCCGTCCACAGGCCGGCGTACCCGCCACCCACGACGACGAGATCGGCGCGCACATCGGTGCGCAACGGCGGATGCTCGGGGCGGGCGACATCGTCGAGCCAGAAGGTCGAGTGTCGGGTGTCGCGCAATGCCGCATCGATCTGCGATTCGGCAGGACGGAACCTCTCGAAGACGGTGGTTCCCATAGTTCTCACTCCGTTGTGGATATCGGGGAAGGGGTGGGGGTCGGCGTCAGCGCGTGCCCCAGTTGTAGAAGTCCTTGTGCAGGCCGGCGTAGAGGAAGCTCTCGGTGTGCGTCACCCCGGGGATCGATCGCACGCGCGATGAGACCAGGTCGAGCAGGTGCTCATCCGATTCGCAGATCGCCTCGGCGAGTACATCGAACGATCCGAGCGTCACCACGACGTAGGCGATCTCGTCGATCGCCTTGACTGCGTCGGCGAGCTCGCGCGGATCACCGGTCGTGCGGATGCCGATCATCGCCATACGAGAGAAGCCGAGCTGACGGGGGTCGGTCACCGCGACGATCTGCATGATGCCCGCATCGGTGAGGCGCTGCACGCGTTGGCGCACCGCGGCCTCACTGAGTCCGACCGCACGGCCGATGTCGGCATACGGTCGGCGTCCGTCCTGCTGCAGCAGCTCGATGATCTGCTTTGACACATCGTCGAGGACGGGGGCTTTCGACTTGTCGCTCACGTGTCGATCCTGACACTCAAAACGGGAGAACGCAACTGATTTCGCAGGATCTAGCGCAGAATACTTCCGATTCCGTAGGGATCCTGGTTAGAGTGGCGGCATGGCCACGACGACGTTGCGCAACCACATCGCGGGTGAGTACCGCGAAGCCCTCACCGACGAGCGGCTCGACCTGATCGACCCTGCCACAGAAGGCGTGTACGGCAGCATCCCGCTCTCGGGTGTCGCCGACATCGACGCCGCGTACGCCGCCGCCGCGGCGGCTTTCCCCGCCTGGCGCGACGCGACGCCCGGAGACCGCCAGCTCGCCCTGTTCCGCATCGCGGATGCCATGGCCGCCCGCGCCGAGGAGTTCGCCGACCTCGAATCACAAGACACCGGCAAGCCCCGCGCCACCCTCGTGGCCGACGAGATCGAGCAGTCGATCGACCAGCTGCGGTTCTTCGCCGGCGCGGCGCGCAGCCTCGAAGGGCGCGCGGCCGGTGAATACCTCGCCGGACACACCTCGTACGTGCGACGCGAACCGATCGGCGTGATCGGCCAGGTCACCCCTTGGAACTACCCCCTCAACATGGCGGTCTGGAAGATCGCACCCGCGCTCGCCGCCGGGAACGCCGTCGTACTCAAGCCCGCCGAGTCCACGCCGCAGTCCACGCTGCTGCTCGCCGAGATCGTCGCCGAGCACACCCCCGCGGGCGCGTTGAACGTGGTGCTGGGTGGGCGTGAGACCGGGGCAGCGCTGATCGCGCACCCGAGTGCGCAGATGGTCGCGATCACCGGATCGGTGCGGGCTGGCATGGCCGTGGCCGAGTCTGCGGCATCCGATCTCAAACGCGTGCACCTCGAGCTCGGAGGCAAGGCGCCCGCCGTCGTCTTCGACGACGCGTCGATCGACAAGGCGGTGGATGCCATCGTGTCGGGCGCCTTCTTCAACGCCGGTCAGGACTGCACCGCGGCGACCCGGGTGATCGTCCACGCATCAGTGCACGACGAACTCGTGCGCGCGCTGGTCGCCCGCACGCAGACGCACGCCCGCACTGGTGGGCCGCGCGAGGAGGGCGTGTTCTACGGTCCCCTCTCCAGCGCTGCCCAGCTCGCGCAGGTGCAGGGCTTCGTCGACCGGCTGCCGGGCCACGCGAAGGTCGAGACCGGAGGCACGCGGGTCGGCGAGCAGGGCTACTTCTTCGCACCCACGATCGTGTCGGGCATGCGTCAGGACGACGAGGCCGTGCAGGATGAGATCTTCGGCCCGGTGCTCACCGTGCAGTCGTTCTCGGATGATGACGAGGCCTTGGGCATGGCCAACGGCGTGCGCTATGCGCTGGCGGCATCCGTCTTCACCCGCGACCACAACCGCGCGATGCGTTTCACCCGCGATCTCGACTTCGGCTGCGTGTGGGTGAACACCCACATCCCGTTCGTGTCAGACATGCCGCACGGCGGATTCAAGCACTCCGGGTACGGCAAGGACCTCTCGCAGTACGGCTTCGACGACTACACGCGCATCAAGCACGTCATGTCTGCCTGGGACTGAGCGCTGGCTTTCGGCTGGCGAATCGGCATTCCGGTCGCAATTTCTCCCGCATCCGACGCCGGGAAGCGGGAGAAACTGCGACCGGAGTGATCTGCCTCCCCGACGACCCGGGAGAAACTGCGACCGGAGTGATGTCGCCGATCACCCGGCGTTGCGGCGGGCCTCCCAGCCCGAGCGCACCATCTCGTCGACGGTGTGACGCATCGTCCAGTCCAGGTCGCGCGCGGCGAGCTCGCCGGTGGCGACGATGCGGTCGGGGTCGCCGGGGCGACGCGGGCCGACGGTCGGCGTGAAGTCGATGCCGGTGACGCGCACCATGGCATCCATGATCTGCTTCACACTCAGGCCGTCGCCCGAGCCGAGGTTGTATGCGGGCTCGATCGGGCGGCCGTCGGCGAGGCGCTGCGCCGCCACGACGTGGGCGGCCGCGATGTCGCCGACGTGCACATAGTCGCGCACGTTCGTGCCGTCGGGGGTGTCGTAGTCGTCGCCGAAGATCGCCGGGGTCTCGCCGGCGAGCAGCTTCTCGAACACGATCGGGAACAGGTTGTGCGGGCTGACGTCGTAGACGGTCGGATCAGCCGACCCGACGACGTTGAAGTAGCGCAGCGAGGTGTGGCGCAGCGGAGCGTCGGATGCCGCGGTCGCGGTGCCCTGGTCGCGCAGCATCCACTCTCCGATCAGCTTCGACTCGCCGTAGGGGCTCGCGGGGCGCTTGGCGGTGTCTTCGGTGACGAGTGCGACGTCCGGCGTGCCGAACACGGCAGCGCTCGACGAGAACACGATGTTCGTCACGCCTGCGGCATCCATCGCCTCGAGGATCACCCGGGTGCCCTCGACGTTCTGCGCGTACGTGTGCAGTGGGCGCTGCACCGAGACGCCGGCGTACTTGAAACCCGCCACGTGGATGACGCCCTCGACATCGTGCTCACGCAGGGTGCGCTCGACCAGCTCGCGGTTCAGGATGCTGCCGTCGACCAGCGCCACGTCCTCGGGGACGAACGACGGTTTCCCGCTGGAGAGGTCATCGAGCACGACGGGGGTCAGGCCGGCCGCGGACAATGCGCGCACGACGTGTGCTCCGATGTAGCCGGCGCCGCCGGTGACAAGCCAAGACATGATGTTCCTTCCCTCGCGCGGGTGCGCAGTGTCATTGTGTCAGGGGGCCGTGTCAGATGCCCGTGCCGTCAGGTGTCCCGCCGCGGGCCGCCCGAGGGTTGCACGGTGAAGATGTGCGGGGCGGCGAAGCCGGCATCCGAGAACGCCCGCGCGACAGCATCCGACACCGACGCAACCGACGCGTGCTCGATCAGGGCGATCGCCGCCCCGCCGAACCCGCCGCCGGTCATGCGCGCGCCGATCGCGCCGTGCGCGAGCGCCGTCTCGACGGCCAGGTCGAGCTCAGGCACCGAGATCTCGAAGTCATCGCGCATCGATGCGTGCGACGCGACGAGCAGGTCACCGATCGCGCGCGGTCCCTGCGTGGCGAGGGCGTCGACGGTGTCGAGCACGCGCTGGTTCTCGGTGATCACGTGGCGCACCCGGCGGAACGTCACGTCGTCCATCAGATCGGCGGCGCGGGGCAGGTCTTCGACGCCGGCGTCGCGCAGCGAGCGGATGCCGAGCAGCTCGGCGCCCTGCTCACACGATGCCCGGCGTTCGCGGTACCCGCCGGTCGAGTGCGAGTGCTTGACCTGCGTGTCGATGACGAGCAGTTCAAGGTGCTCAGCGGTGAACCCGGTCGGCACCGAGCGGGTTTCGAGCGTCCGGCAGTCGAGGAAGGTCGCGGCGTCGGGCAGGCCGAGCATCGACGCCATCTGGTCCATGATGCCGGTGGGCGCGCCGACCGCCTCGTTCTCGGCGCGGCGTCCGACCTGTGCGAGCGTCACCGGGTCGAGGTTGAGTTGCCAGAGCTCGTCGAGCGCGGATGCCACGGCCCCTTCGATCGCGGCGGACGACGACAGCCCGGCGCCGACCGGAACGTCGGATGCGATTGCGATATCGGCACCGTGTTCGGCGGGCGTGGGGGCGAGTGCCCGCATCGCCCAGGCCACGCCGAGCACGTAGGCCGACCATTCGGGTACGGCGGGCGCCTCTCCCGCAGGCGTGGGGAAGAGTCGGTCGAGGTCGTCGAGCGACACCTCGACCGGCTCATCGGCGAACGTCGAGGCGACCCGGATGCGGCCATCTTCGCGCGGGCTCGCCGCAGCGTAGGTGCGGTGCTGGATCGCGAACGGCAGTACGAAGCCCTCGTTGTAGTCGGTGTGCTCACCGATGAGGTTCACCCGGCCGGGCGCCGACCAGATGCCCTGAGGGGCGGTGCCGGTGAGGGCTGTGAACAGGTCGCGGGCGGCGGCTTGTGCTGTTGATGTGTGGCCCGGTGACGGTTCGGTCGCTGGTGTGTGGGTCATGGTGCCTCGGTTCGGATTCTCGGTCGCCCCGTGTGCGAGGGGGCGCACCCTCACGAGGCGTCCCACCCTCACGAGGGGTCAAAATGTGTCGTGTTGAGTGGGGGTGACCCAACGTTTTGTGACCCCTCGTGGGAGGGGTGGGGAGGGGCGGGGGTCAGTGCGTCGAGGTCGCTGCGATCGCGGAGCGCAGTCGGTCGGCGGCGACTTCGGGCAGGATCTCGGCCGTCCACGCACCCATCGCGGCCTCCGAGCCGGCGAGGAACTTCAGCTTGTCCTCGGCGCGGCGCGGGCTGGTCAGTTCCAGCCGCATCCGCACGGTGTCGCGGCCGACGTTCACTGGCGCCTGGTGCCAGGCGGCGATGTACGCCGTCGGCGTCTCGTAGAGGGCATCCACTCCGCGCAACAGACGCAGGTACATCGGCGCGAGCTCGTCGCGCTCCTCATCGCTGAGCGTGGCGAAGTCGGGAACGTGCCGGTGCGGCATCAGCTGCACCTCGAGTGGCCACCGGGCGGCGAACGGCACGAAAGCGGTCCAATGCTCGCCCTGCAGCACCACGCGCTCCGAGGTGCGTTCGAAGTCGAGCACGCGCCCCATCAGATCGGGAGCGGTGCGGTGGATGCTGTCGAGCAGCCGCTGCGTGCGCGGCGTGACGTACGGATACGAGTAGATCTGTCCGTGCGGATGCGGGAGCGTGACGCCGATCGCCTCGCCCCGGTTCTCGAACGGGAACACCTGCTCGATGCCGGGCAGTGCCGACAGGGCGGCGGTGCGGTCGGCCCATGCCTCGATGATCGTGCGTGCGCGGGTGATGGACTGGCTGCCGAACGACCCCTCGTGCTCAGGGCTGAAGCAGACGACCTCGCAGCGGCCGATGCTGGTGCGGGTGCGTCCGATGCCGAGTTCGGCGAGGTCGTCGAGTCCGCGGGTCGGGTTGCTCGCGGCGGGAACACCGCCGGTGGCCCGGTTGAGCGCGGGGCCGAAGGAGGGGGAGCGGTTCTCGAACACCGCGACGTCGTAGCGGGAGGGCACCTCCGACGGGTTGGATGCCGTCTGCGGTGCGAGGGGATCGGCGTCGGCGCTGGGCATCATGACGCGGTTCTGCCGCTTGGTGGCGAACGTGATCCAGTCGCCGGTGAGTACGTCCTGGCGCATGGTGGCCGTCTCGGGGCGCTCGTCGAGTGCGCGGGCATCCATGCTGCGTTCGGGGCCGAGTGTGGTGCCGGGGTCGTCGAAGTAGAACAGTTCGCGGCCGTCGGCCAGGCGGGTGCTGCGCTTGATGACGCCGGCACCGAGTTCGTCGGTTCGCAACTCCGGAGAATTTTCCATGTTCACGTGAACATGGTACGCGCGGCGCCGTGGTAACGTCAACACTCCGGAGTTGCGAACCGTGAATGAGGGGAAGATCGGATGCCACAGGCCAGACGCGTCTCGATGGCCCAGGTCGCCACCCGCGCCGGGGTGTCGAATCAGACCGTTTCGCGCGTCGCCAACGACAGTCCGCGGGTCGACCCCGCCACCCGCTTGCGCGTCGAGCAGGCGATGGCCGAGCTCGGGTACCGCCCGAACCGTGCCGCTCGTGCGCTGCGCACCGGTCGCACGCAGACTCTCGGACTGGTTGCCCAGACCCTGTCGACGGTCGGCAACTCGCGCATGTTGCAGGCGGTTGCCGATGCCGCCTCCGCACGCGGGTACGCCCTGACTGTGGTCACGCTGGGGGATGCCGGCGATATCGCGCACGCGTTCGAGCGTCTGCATGACCAGGGCGTCGACGGCGCCATCGTGTTGAACGAGGCCACGGCTCTCGCCCGCGAGGCGGGTTCGGCGGGCATCCGCCTGGTCGTGGTCGACTCGCCGCCCGATGAGCGCTTCACCGTCGTCGCCACCGACCACGCTGCGGGAGCGCGGGCGGCGACGGAGCGGCTGCTCGCGGCCGGGCATCGCACGGTGCATCACCTCGGCGGTCCGCTCGACTCGTTCGCGGCATCCGAACGCGAACGCGGCTGGCGTGCCGCGCTCGCCACGGCCGGTGCGTCTGCTCCCGACGTCGTCCGGGGCGATTGGAGCGCCGACGCGGGGTACGCGCAGACAGAGCGGATGCTCGATGCTCGCCGCACGCAGCCGGCCGACGCTGCGTTCACCGCGCTGTTCGCGGCCAACGACCAGATGGCCCTCGGAGCGTTGCGGGCGCTGGCTGACGCGGGTGTGCGGGTGCCCGACGATATCGCGGTGATCGGTTTCGACGACGTCGCGGATGCCGCCCAGTACCGGCCGCCGCTCACGACGGTGCGACAGGATTTCGATCGCCTCGGCGAGGCGGCCGTTCAGTGCCTGGCCGACCTGATCGAGGGTGGCGAGCCCGAAGATCTGCGGATGCTGCCCGTCATGGTTTCGCGCCGGAGCGGCTGAGAAGCGGGCCGATCGGCAGGCGCGTGACGTGCCCGTCGGGCCAGGCGATGTGCCGGCCCTCGTGGTGGGTCGAGACGACGGGCGCTGCGGTCGCCTCGGTGGGGGCGCCCAGGTGGATGCCGAAGGCGCGCCACGCGCCGGCATCCGGGGCCGTCTCCAGCCAGGGAACCGCGGTGCGCCCTGCCAGAGGCGTGGCGTCGTCGAGGGTGAGCACTCCGGAGGAGTGCGGGTCTGCCACGTCACCGAGCGTGTCTTCACCGAGCGCCACGACGCCGGTCGCCAGTCGCTCGGTCCGTGCCCATGCGGCGTGGGGTGCTGCGTCACTCGGCGCAGGGCCGTCGGTGAACGGGGCCACGTCGCCGGTCAGCGCCCAGCCGCCGACGCGCAGTGTGTCGCCCGGCTGCAGCGGCGCATCGGCGTGCACGCGGATCAATCGCACCTCCCACGCGCCGTGGGTCACCGATACGGTGTCGATGCGCGGCCCGTGCATCGTTGCGCCGTGGTGGGTGCCGACGCCGTGGTCCGGTCCTGCCTCGTAGCCGATCGGCCAGTGGGCTGTCGACGTCGACCAACCCAGGAGGGTCTGCGCGTCCAGGGCGAGCGTGTTCCCCACGGTGAATCCCGAGCGGTGGCTGGGCAGTCCGTCGCGCACGAGCGCCACTGTCCCGTCGACGGGCCAGGAGACGCCGGGATCGGTCAGCACGGGGGCGGTCGCTGTCGAGTAGCCGAACTTCGCGTACAGGGGCGCGTCGGGGTGGTCGGTGCCCTCGGCGCGATGGTCGGTGCCGTGGTTGACGATGCGCACGATGCCGTCGGTCGTTCCCATGGCGAGCCACCCGGGCGCGGACAGGGCACGCGCGAAGGCGCCGCGGTCGATCGGCAGCGGTTGCTCGGGCGCGGTCCACGCGGGGTGCGAAGCGGGCAGGGCCAGCCCCAGCATCCCTTTCGCCGCCCAATAGGGCGATCCCAGCCCCGAGTAGTTCTGCGCGATCGCCCGCCACGGATGGTGCCAGCCGAGTGAGAGGACGCCATCGGCATCGGGGGCGCCGCGCTCGACGAAATGCTTGATCTGGCCGCTTGCGGCCCGGCGCAGCAGTCCGGGATCGTGGCGGGATCGCCCGTGGAACGCGGCCGCCCACGCGGGGGCCGCCGTGGCGAACCGGTAGGTGAGGCTGCGACCCTGCAGTAGCGGTGCCCCGTCGGCGCCGATCAGGTGCAGCGCGTCATCGAGGTAGTCGTCCAGTCGCTCTGTGTACCGAGCCACCCGCTGGGCATAGCGGGCATCGTCCTGAACGAGCTGCGCCCAGACGATCGGGTAGAACGGCAGCGCCCACCCGCAGTAGTGGTCGAAGTCGCGGCCGACGCCATCGGAGGTCCACCCACCGGGCAGGTCGAATCCGTCTAGCAGTGCGAAGTCCTCGTCGCGGTCGGATGCCGAGAACGGCCCGCCCACGCTCTCGAGGAAGAACGACACCATGATGCGGAACCAGGCCCAGTTGTTCGGCGGATACGGCTCGCCCATGAATGCCGAGAGGTAGTCGATCGTCTGCGTTCGCGCGCGATCGTCGAGCTGTGCCCAGACGGTGTCGCGCGTGAGGTGCAGTCCCAGTGCGAGCGCCGCAGCCTCGACCTTCGCCTGGGCGTGCTCTTCGATGCGCACCCAGCGCTCCGGATGCGTCGGATCGACCCCGGCGGCGATGCCGCGCGCGTAGCGCCGGGCCAGCGACTGGGTGCGGGCGGGATCGCCGGCGATGCGGAACGACGCCAGCATGAACGTGCGCGTGAAGCCCTCGAGATGGTCGATGTCGCGTCCGAGGCCGCCCGGGACTCCGGGGTAGCGGATCAGCGATCCGGTGGGGCTGGCGTGGCGGGCGGCTCCGTCGAGGATCGTGTCGGCAACGCGCTCCCAGTGTGCGCGTGTCCAGCCGGTGAAAGGCGAGAGAGCGGTGTCGGCGGCGGGGAGGGTGATCATGCGAAGGTGGCGAGGCCGGTGGTGATCGGATGCCGTGGCGCGGCCCCGTGCGCGTGTGCGTCGAGTTCGTACGGGGTGGTCATCAGTCCTCCATTGGATCGGATGCTGCGCGTCAACCATAGGGGCTTTCGGGGTGAGCTGCGTCGGCTCCGGCTTCTTGTTCTCGCTCGCTCGCTCGCTCGGCTCGTGATTGATCTTGTGCAATGGTTGCTCAATCGCAACTAGTGGCGTATCGTTGACGTCGATCAACTATCTATCCAGGAGCGCCCACGCCTTTGAGTACCACCGCAGCCACCCATTCGGATCCCGTCCCGCAGCGCTCCGCGCGCGAGGTCTTCACCGCCATCTCGGGCCTCATCGTCGGCATGTTCGTCGCCGTCCTTTCGGGCACGGTCGTCTCGACCTCGCTGCCGGTGATCGTCGCAGACCTCGGCGGAACGCAATCGCAGTACACCTGGGTGATCACCGCGAGCCTGCTCGCCACAGCTGTCTCGACGCCGGTCTGGGGAAAGCTCGCCGACCTTCTCGACCGCAAGATCCTGGTGCAGCTGTCGCTCATCCTCTTCACTGTCGGCACGGTGACCGCCGGGTTCTCGGTCGACATGAACATGCTCATCGCGGTGCGCGTCGTGCAGGGCATCGGCGTCGGCGGTCTGATGTCGTTGGTCATGGTCGCCGTGGCACTTCTGATCTCTCCCCGTGAGCGTGGCAAGTACATGGGGGTGGTCGGCGGTGTCATGGCGTTCGCCACGATCGGCGGGCCGCTACTCGGCGGCGTCATCACCGACACGTGGGGGTGGCGCGCCAACTTCTTCATCGGCGTCCCCTTCGCGGTGCTCGCCCTGATCCTGCTGCAGGTGACCCTGCACCTGCCCAAGCCGCAGAAGGCCAAGGTCTCTATCGACTATCTCGGCATCGTTCTGCTGGCTGTGGGGGTGTCAACCCTGCTGATCTGGGTGTCGATGGGCGGCAGCCAGTTCGCGTGGGATTCCGCCACCAGCTGGATCCTCGCGAGCATCGCAGGTGTCTTCCTGGTCGCCTTCATCGCCGTCGAGTTCGTCGTGAAAGAGCCGATCGTGCCGATGTCGCTGTTCCGCAACCGCACGTTCACGCTCTCGGTGATCGCCTCGATCGCGATCGGTGTGTCGATGTTCGCCACGTCCGTCTTCCTCGCCCAGTACTTCCAGTTGGCGCGGGGCGCCACGCCGACCGAGTCGGGACTGATGACGATCCCGATGATCGTCGGTCAGATGGGTGCGTCGATCATCATCGGCCAGTTGGTGAGCCGCTTCGGAAAGTGGAAGGGGTGGATGCTGACCGGCTCGGCGCTCACCCTGATCGGCGTCACACTGATGTCGACGCTGCGCTATGACACCCCGTTCGCCCTCGTCGCCACCTACATGTTCGTGCTCGGCGCGGGACTCGGCATGGTCATGCAGAACCTCACGCTGATCGTTCAGAACGACACCCCGCCGCAGCAGCTTGGTGCGGCATCGTCGAACGTGAACTTCTTCCGTACGATCGCCGGCACGATCGGCGTGACCATCATGGGTGCGCTGCTCGCCTCCCGTGTCGGGGTCTACATCGCCGACGGCCTGGCCGGTTTCACCCCGGCGGCGCCCGACGAGGTTGACGCGTTGCAGGGGCTGGCTTCCGGAGACGTCCCGAAGGTCGGAGAGCTGCCCGACAGCATCCGAGTCATCGTGGAATCCGCGTACGGGCACGGCATCGCCGACGCCTTCATGATCGCCATTCCACTGGCGGTGGTCGGGGTCATCGCGATCGCGTTCATCCGCAACAAGCCCCTGTCGACCAAGACCTCGGCCGAACTGCTGCGGGAGCAGGCCGAGGAATCGACGATCGAGGTCGCCGAGGCAGAGGTCGGCGCATCGATGGCCGTCACCGGTGGCATCCGCGTCGTTTCGGATGCCGGAGGCGACGGTGCACGCACACGCTGACCGGGTGGCGCCCGTCGCCGATTCGTGCGCGGCCGCGTCGTACACTGGCGGGATGACCGCCGCCCCGCACGCGGCCGACGGTGCTGCCGTCGGCGCCGATGCCTCAGACGGCACGGACGGCCGCATCGGCGTGGGCGACATCGAGCTCGATCAGGCCGTCTCGCGCGTCGAGCACGAGCTCGGGCGGCTGTTCGCCCGCATCCGAGTGGGATGGCGTGAGGCGGCGGCCTCGGTGCATCCGGATCTGCAGCCGCTCGGCTACCAGGTGCTCACGTCGATCGTGAACGGCACGGCGACAACGGCGGGCGAGATCATCGATCGACTGCAGACCGACAAGTCCACGGTGAGTCGTCAGGTGCGTCAGCTCGAAGAGCTGGGGCTGGTCGACAGCATCCGTGACCCCGACGACCGACGCGCTCGCCGCCTCGTCGCGACGGAACTCGCGCAGGAGCGCGTCGAGATCGCGCGCGCGACGTACAAGGAGCGCCTCGGCGACCGCCTGCGCGCCTGGTCGGCCGACGACCTCGAGCACTTCGCCGATCTCCTCGACGCGCTCGGTCGCTGACGCTCTCTGTCGGCCGTCGCTGTCACTGACGCTCTCTGTCACTGACGCGCTCTCTGTCGACCGTCTCGAGCGTTCGAAGGTTGCGCTCGATGACCCGACCTGCTTTGATAGCGGAAAGCGCTTACCCGTACGAATGCGGAGCGCACAGACTTCCGAGCATCACCGACAGAACGGATCACCATGACCGACGCACGCGAGATCGGCATCATCATGAACGGCGTCTCCGGGCGCATGGGCTACCGCCAGCACCTGGTGCGATCGATCCTGGCGATCCGCGACCAGGGCGGCATCGAGCTCCCCGACGGCACGAAGGTCACCGTCAAGCCGCTGCTCGTCGGCCGCAACGAGGCCAAGCTCGCCGAGATCGCCGCGCAGCACGACATCGCCGACTACACCACCGACCTCGACGCCGCTCTGGCCGACCCGCAGTGGGAGATCTACGCCGACTTCCTGGTGACCAAGGCGCGCGCCACCGCTATCCGCAAGGCCATCGCCGCCGGAAAGGCGATCTACACCGAGAAGCCCACGGCCGAGTCGGTGGATGAGGCGCTCGAGCTGGCGCGCCTGGCGCAGCAGGCCGGCGTCAAGACCGGTGTGGTGCACGACAAGCTCTACCTGCCGGGCCTGCAGAAGCTCAAGCGCCTGATCGACTCGGGCTTCTTCGGTCGCATCCTGTCGGTGCGGGGCGAGTTCGGCTACTGGGTGTTCGAGGGCGACTGGCAGCCCGCGCAGCGCCCGTCGTGGAACTACCGCACCGATGACGGTGGCGGCATCATCAGCGACATGTTCCCGCACTGGAACTACGTGCTCGAGAACCTCTTCGGCGAGGTCAAGAGCGTGTACGCGCAGGCCGCCGTGCACATCGCCGATCGCTGGGATGAGAAGGGCGAGCACTACACCGCCACCGCCGAAGACGCCGCGTACGGCATCTTCGAGCTCGACGGCGGCGTGATCGCCGAGATCAACTCGTCGTGGACCGTGCGCGTCAACCGCGACGAGCTCGTCGAGTTCCAGGTCGACGGCACGCACGGTTCGGCCGTCGTGGGCCTGTTCGGCTGCAAGATACAGCCGCGCAACGCCACGCCCAAGCCGGTCTGGAACCCCGACCTCGAAGACACCCACGACTACGACGCCGACTGGCAGAACGTCCCCACCAACGACGTCTTCCTCAACGGCTTCCGTCAGCAGTGGGAGGAGTACCTCACCTCGTACGTCCTGGGCACCGAGTACGACTTCGACCTGCTCGCCGGTGCGCGCGGTGTGCAGTTCGCCGAGGCGGGCCTCACCTCCAGCGCCGAAGGGCGCAAGGTGGCGATCGAGAAGCTGTCGCTCTGATGACGACGCTTCGCCTGCTGGCAGCATCCGGAGCGATCTCGGATGCCGCACTGAACGACTCCGGCGCGTACGCGCGTCCGGCATCCGCCCTGCGCAGCCGCGTCGCCTACGCGGCCGCGCACGTCGTGCCCAAGGTGCACGCTGACAACACGCCGGGGCAGCCCGCCGACATCGACTGGGACGCCACGCTCGCGTTCCGCCGCAACGCGTACTCGTGGGGACTCGGCGTCGCCGACGCCATGGACACGGCGCAGCGCAACATGGGCCTCGACGCGGCCGCCACTCGCGAGCTGATCGCACGCAGCGCCCAGGTCGCCCGCGAGGAGGGCGGCTCGGTCGTGGTCGGCGTCAACACCGACCACATCGACGACGAGCACCTCTCGCTCGACCAGATCATCGACGCGTACACCGCTCAGCTGCACTTCACGGAGGAGCAGGGTGCGGGACCGGTGCTGATGGCATCCCGTCACCTTGCGCGCACCGCGACGAGCGCCGACGACTACCGGCGCGTCTACCGTGCCGTGCTCGACAAGGCGACCACTCCGGTCGTGCTGCACTGGCTGGGCACGGCGTTCGACCCGCAATTGGAGGGGTACTTCGGATCGACCGAGTGGCCTGCGGCCGCCGAGGTGCTGCTGCAGATCATCGCCGAGGATCCGGCGAGGATCGCGGGTGTGAAGATGAGTCTGCTCAACGCTGAGAGCGAGATCTCGGTGCGCGAGCGACTGCCGCAGGGCGTGCGCATGTTCACCGGCGACGACTTCAACTATGTCTCGCTGATCGGCGATTCGGGTGTCGGCGAGCGGTCGTACTCGGATGCTCTGCTGGGCGCCTTCGCTGCGATCACCCCGGTCGCGTCGGCGGCGATCCAGGCGTTGGATGCCGGTGATCACGCCGCCTACGCGCGCATCCTCGGACCCACCGAAGAGCTCAGCCGGCAGGTGTTCGCCACACCCACGTTCTATTACAAGACCGGTGTCGCGTTCCTGTCCTGGCTCAACGGCCACCAGCCGGCGTTTCAGATGGTCGGGGGCCTGCACTCAGCGCGCAGCCTGCCGCACCTGTCGCGCATCGTCGAGTTGGCCAACGCCTCGCTCGCGCTGGAGAACCCCGAGCTGGCGCAGCAGCGCTGGCACGGGATGCTGCGCCTGAACGGCATCGACGCATGAACGCCCGCCAACGCGACGCGATGCCCCCCACGAGGGGTCAAAATACGTCGCATCTGCACCCTCAGACCCCGCATTTCTTGACCCCTCGTGGAGAGCGGAGCGCGATATGACCGTCGACGCGCGCCTGTCGATCAACCAGGCCACCATCAAGTACGCCGATCTCGCGACCGCGTTGCGGGTGACCGCGGATGCCGGAGTGCAGTCCATCGGACTGTGGCGCGAGCCCGTGAACGAGGTCGGTCTCGACACGGCGACGCGGATGCTGTCGGATTCGGGCCTGCGCTTCTCGACGCACTGCCGGGGAGGGTTCTTCACTCTGCCGGCCGGGCCTGAGCGCGATGCTGCTCTCGCTGACAATCGGCGAGCGATCGACGAGACCGCGGCGCTGGCGGATGCCGGTGCCGACGGCTCAACGGCCGTGCTCGTGCTCGTCGCGGGTGGACTGCCCGAGGGATCGCGCGATCTCGTCGGGGCTCGTGAACGGGTGCGGGACGCCCTCGGCGATCTCGTGCCGTATGCGCGCACCGCCGGGGTGACGTTGGCGATCGAACCTCTGCATCCGATGTTCGGCTCCGATCGGTGCGTCGTCTCGACGCTCGGGCAGGCCCTGGATCTGGCATCCGATTTCGATGCCGCGACGGTCGGCGCTGCGGTCGATACCTTCCACATCTGGTGGGATCCGCAGGTGTACGAGCAGATCGCTCGCGCCGGGCGCGAGGGGCGCATCGCCACGTACCAGGTGTGCGACTGGCAGACGCCGCTGCCGGCCGATGTGCTGCTTTCTCGGCACTACATGGGCGAGGGCATCATCGACTTCGCCTCGCTCACCCGCGCGGTGGTCGACACCGGATACGACCGCGATATCGAGGTCGAGATCTTCAACGCCGACATCTGGGCCGATGCCCCCGAGGCGGTGGTTGCCCGCACGGCCGCGGCCTTCGCCGCCACGGTGTCCCCGCACCTCACACCCTCCGCCCCCGTCTATTCGTCACAAACTGCCTGAATCCGGGCCGAATAGCGGGAGTATGTGACGAATAGATGCGAAAGGGGACGGTGATGAGACCGGGATTGTGCTCGGTGACCTTCCGGCAGCTGACGCCGGAGCAGCTCGTGCCGCTGGCCGCTGAAGCGGGCCTGCAGGTGATCGAGTGGGGCGGCGACGTGCACGTGCCGGCCGGCGACGTCGAGCGTGCCGCGCAGGTCGCCGAACTGACATCGGATGCTGGACTGCTCACCTGCTCGTACGGAGCGTACTTCCGCGCAGACCCGGACGAGCCGCTCACCCCGGTGCTCGACAGCGCGGCCGCGTTGGGCGCTGACCGCGTGCGGATCTGGGCGGGGCGCGTCGACTCCGCTGATGCGTCTGCGCAGCAGTACGCGCAGACGGTCGTGCGGCTTCGGGACGCCGCCGCCGAGGCGGGGGAGCGCGGGATCACCCTGGCCTTGGAGTATCACCGCGGCACGCTGGCCGACACCCCGCAGGCGACGTTGCGGTTGCTCGCCGACGTTGGCAGTCCCGCCCTGACGACGTACTGGCAGCCGTCGGTCGGGGCACCGGATGCTGTGGCCCTGGCCGAGTACGAGGCGGTGGCTGCGCACACCAGCGCTGTGCATGTGTTCTCGTGGTGGCCCGCTGGCGAGCGCCTGCGGTTGCACGAGCGCGCGCAGCTGTGGCGAGCCCTGTTCACGGCGGCATCTGCTCAGGTGTCGCCGCCGCGGGACGCCCTATTGGAGTTTGTTCCCGACGACGACCCCGCGTTGCTGGCATCCGAAGCGGCGACCCTGCGCGCTCTGCTCGCGGGCGAGGCGGGCGAACCAGCCCCGTGAGAAACCCAGCTCCCGTGAGAAACCCAGCTCCCGTGAGAAACCCCACTCCCACGAGGGGTCAAGAAACGTCGTGTATCGGGCGCGCAACCCCGCACATTTTGACCCCTCATGATGGGAGAACACCCACCCCTCGTGAGAGCAGTCCGCGCCGGATGGGTAGGCTCGGCGCATGACCGCTGACGTGCGACGCTCACCGACCCTGCACGATGTCGCCCGCGCCGCGGGGGTGTCGCTGGCGACGGCATCCCGCGTGCTGAACGGCTCCGACCGCAAGGTCGCCGAGTCGTATCGCGAGCGGGTTGAGAAGGCCGCCGATGAGCTCGGCTACACGGCCAATGCCTCGGCGCAGGCCACAGCGCGCGGAACCTCGGCCGCCATCGCGTTGCTGGTCGCCGATATCGCTGACCCGTACTTCGGGCAGATCGCCGCGGGGGTCGCGCGGGGCGCCGATGAAGAGGGCCTCATCGTCACCGTCGCCATCACGCAGCGCGATCCCGAGCGCGAGGCGAAGATCCTGCGTGCTCTGCGTGGGCAGCGTCCGCGTGGTGTGATCCTGGCGGCTTCGCGCACGGATGACGGCGAGACCCGCACGGCGGACGAGCTGGACGCCTTCCGTCACCTCGGCGCACGCACGGTGGCGTTCGGTGCGGGCGCGGATCGCAGCATCCGCATTGACAACCGCGACGGGGCCGAGCGTCTGGGCCGCGAGATGGCGCGTCTCGGCTATCGCCGCGCGATCGCGATCGGTGCGGCGGACGGCGTGCGCACGTCGGATGACCGCCTCGCCGGTTTCGCTGAGGGCTTCACTGCCGAGGGTGGTGCGCTCGAGCGCACCTATCGCGGCACCTTCGAACGCGAGTCGGGTGCGGCGTCGATGGCTGACGCGCTGCGCGACGGGGTGGATGCCGGAACGCTGGTCTTCGCGCTGAGCGACGTCGTGGCGATCGGCGCCATGACGGCGATTCGCGAGGCCGGGCGCACGGTTGGCGCCGACATCGCGGTGTGCGGCTTCGATGATGTGCCGGCGAGCCGCGATGTGACGCCGCAGTTGACGACGGTGCGCGTGCCGCTCGGTGAGCTCGGGTACCAGGCGTTCCGGGCGACCGTCGATGCGCAGTGGCAGCAGTCGCCGATCGAACTGGATGTGCTCGTGCGCGACAGCACACCGGTGGTCACGCCGTGACCCGCGTGGTGCTCGCGCCCGACAGCTTCAAGGGAACGATCACCGCCGCGGATGCCGTCGACGCGCTCGCCGCGGGCTGGCGGTCGGTCGACCCCGCGGCAGAGATCGTGCCGCGTCCGATGGCTGACGGGGGCGAGGGAACGGTCGCCGCGTTCGAGGCGTCAGTGCCGGGCGCGCGGCGGATGCCCGTGACCGTCGACGGCCCGACCGGCGCGCCCGTCACGACGTCATGGCTGCTGCTTCCGGCATCCGACGATGCCCCGCAGGGGACGGCCGTGATCGACATGGCGTCGACCTCGGGCATCGAGATGCTCGAGCGGTTGCGTCCGTGGGATGCCGATTCGCGGGGGTTCGGGCAGGCGATCGCGGCGGCGCTCGATCATGGGGTGTCGCGGGTGGTGCTCGGTATCGGATCGAGCGCATCGACCGACGGCGGCACCGGAATGCTGCGGGCGCTCGGCGCCCGGTTCCTTGACTCCTCGGGCACGGAGACCGCCCCCGGCGCGCGGGGGCTTGCCGATATCATGACGGCCGATCTGAGTGGCCTGCGGCGGGCATCCGACGTGATCGTCCTCACCGACGTCACCAACCCGCTCACCGGTCCTCGCGGTGCGGCCGCGGTCTTCGGTCCGCAGAAGGGACTCACCGACCTCGCGGATCAGCACCGGGTCGATGCCGCACTCGGTCAGGTGGCGCACCTGCTCGGCGGTGATCCTGCGACGCCTGGTGCCGGTGCGGCCGGCGGCGTCGGCGGCGCGCTCGTGGCCTGGGGCGCGCAGTTGGTGCCGGGCGCGATCGAGGTCGCGCGGCTGATCGGACTGGCCGAGGCCGTCGCCTCGGCCGACGTCGTCGTCACCGGCGAGGGGGCGTACGACGGGCAGTCCGGAGACGGCAAGGTGCCGTCGTACGTCGCGTCGCTCGCGGCGGATGCCAGCGCGCGCGCCCTACTCGTCGCCGGCCGTATCGATGATGGGGCCGACACCGACCTGTTCACCGGCACGCTGTCGTTGACGCAGATCGCCGGCTCTGCGGCATCCGCCCTTGCCGACCCCGCGCGCTGGTTGCGCGAGGCCGGCGCACAACTCGCCCGCGGCTGAATCGGGCGAGCCCGACCCGCGGCTGAACCGCGCGCAACTCGCCCGCGGCTGAACCGCGCGCAACTCGCCCGCGGCTGAACCGGGCGCGACGCGCCCGGGTGGCGTACCCGCGCGCCGCGGGCCGATCCCGGTGCCGGGCGTCGCGTCAGTCGGCGAGTGCGGCCGAGACGACCGCCCGGGCCTCCTCCTGCACCTGCGCGAGGTGCTCGGGGCCGCGCAGGCTCTCGGCGTACAGCTTGTAGACGTCTTCGGTGCCCGAGGGGCGCGCGGCGAACCAGGCGTACTCGGTCTGCACCTTCAACCCGCCGATCGCGGCGCCGTTGCCGGGCGCGTGCGAGAGCTTGGCGGTGATCGGTTCACCGGCCAGCTCGGTGGCATCCACAGCATCGGGGGCGAGCTTTGACAGCGTCGCCTTCTGCTCGGGCGTCGCCGGCGCGTCGACCCGCTGGTAGGCCGAGGCGCCGAAGGCCGCTTCGAGTTCGCGGTAGCGCTCCGAGGGGGTCTTGCCGGTCACGGCGATGATCTCGGCGGCCAGCAGGCACAGCAGAATGCCGTCTTTGTCGGTCGACCAGACGCTGCCGTCGCGGCGCAAGAACGACGCTCCCGCCGACTCCTCCCCGCCGAAGGCCACGGTGCCGTCGAGCAGGCCGGGGACGAACCACTTGAAGCCGACCGGAACCTCCAGCAGGCGCCGACCGAGCGACTCGGCGACCCGGTCGATGATCATCGACGAGACCAACGTCTTTCCGATGGCCGCATCGCGAGGCCAGTCGGCGCGGTGCGAGAACAGGTAGTCGATCGCGACGGCCAGGTAGTGGTTGGGGTTCATCAGTCCGGCGTCCGGGGTGACGATGCCGTGCCGGTCGGCGTCGGCGTCGTTGCCGGTGAGCACGTCGAAGTCGCCCTTCTTGGCGACGAGCGAGGCCATCGCCGACGGCGACGACGGGTCCATGCGGATCTTCTCGTCCCAGTCCAGGGTCATGAACCGCCAGGTGGGGTCGACCTCGGGGTTGACGACGCGCAGGTCGAGGTCATGCATCTCGGCGATGAGCGTCCAGTAGTCCACCGACGCCCCGCCGAGCGGGTCGGCGCCGATGCGCACGCCCGCGCGCCGGATCGCGTCGATGTCGATGATCGAGGGCAGATCGCGCACGTACGCATCGCGGAAGTCGTAGGTGCCGATCGTGTCCTCGTCGATGTCGGCGTGACGGATGCGTCGCACACCCTCCAACCCGGCAGCGATCAGGTCGTTCGCGCGCTGGGCGATCCAGCCCGTTGCGTCGGTGTCGGCGGGGCCGCCGTGCGGCGGGTTGTACTTGAAGCCGCCGTCGCGGGGCGGGTTGTGCGAGGGAGTGACGACGATCCCGTCGGCGCGGTCCGCGTCGGATGCCTCGCGGCCACGGTTGTGGGTGAGGATGGCGTGGCTGAGGGCGGGTGTGGGAACCCATGATTCGCGGGAGTCGATGCGCACATCGATGCCGTTGCCGATCAGCACCTCGATCGCGCTGCGCTCGGCGGGCAGTGAGAGCGCGTGCGTGTCGCGCCCCAGGAAGAGCGGTCCGCGGATGCCCTGAGCGGCGCGGTAGTCGACGATGGCCTGAGTGGTGGCGAGGATGTGGTCCTCATTGAAGCTCGACGTCAGCGCCGAGCCGCGGTGGCCGCTCGTGCCGAACACGACGCGCTGCGCGGGAACGGACGGATCCGGGCGCCGGTCGTAGTACGCGGCGATCAGCTCATCGACGTCGATCAGGTCATGTTCCTCGGCGGGGAGTCCGGCACGGCTGGTCATGGGGATAGTCTGCCCCGGCATTCGCGCCTGCGCATCCTCGTGTCGCGGTGAGACGGAGGGTCGGGGCTGGGATTGTTCCGGCGTTCACCGAGAACAGGCTCGTTACCGAGAACAGGACGATTTTCGGACATCCGTCCTGTTCTCAGCATCCGTCCTGATCTCGGAACACGGCCGACCTCACTCACCCTGCCGCGGGCCCCGGAAACGCGGCGTCGACGCACCGGGGCGCGGGTCTAGGCTGGCGGAGTGACCGAACGCCGCACATACAGCTATCTCGGCCCCGCCGGAACCTTCACCGAGGCAGCGCTCGACCAGGTGCCCGAGGCGCGCGGACACGACTGGCGTGCTGTGCACAACGTCGGTGAGGCGCTCGCCGACGTGCTCGAAGGCCGCAGCCACGCGGCCATGATCGCGATCGAGAATTCGGTCGAGGGTGGTGTCTCGACCACACTCGATGCCCTCGCGACGCTTCCCGGGCTGCGCATCATCGGCGAGTACCTGGTCAACGTCAACTTCGTGCTGGTCGGCGCGCCGGGCACCCGCCTCGACGACGTGCAGGTAATTGCCGCGCATCCGGTCGCCTACGCGCAGTGCCACGGCTGGCTCGGCGAGCACCTGCCGCGGCACGCGCACGTGCCGGCCGCCAGCAACGTGGCCTCCGCGATCGGCGTGCTCGACGGAACCCTGCCCGCGCAGGCCGCGATCGCCGCCCCGGGAATCGTCGCGCACCACGAGGTCGAGGTGCTCGCCGAGCAGATCGGCGACAACGACAATGCCGTGACACGGTTCGTGCTGGTCTCGAAGACCGTTGCCCCCGCAGAGCCGACCGGCGCCGACAAGACCTCGCTGATCATCGAACTGCCCGACGATCGTCCCGGCGCGCTGCTGGAGATGCTCGAGCAGTTCTCCACCCGCGGCATCAACCTCTCGCTGCTGCAGTCGCGTCCGATCGGAGACGCCCTCGGGCGGTACCGATTCGTCGTCGACGCCGACGGCCACGCGCACGATGAGCGCATGGCCGATGCGCTGATGGGGATCCGGCGCTTCAGTCCTCGCGTGGCTTTCCTGGGGTCGTACCCGCGCGCCGACCGCAAGATCGTGCAGTACCCGGAACGGTATGCCGACGAGGTGTTCGTCGAGGCGCGCGATTGGCTGCGCGCGCTGATCCACGGCGAGCCCGAGGCATAGGCCCCGCGCTCGCCGCCCCGCCCGCCTCAGCGGGCGAGCAGCTCCAGCGTGCGGATGCGTCCCGGCGTCTCGTCGAGAGGCTCGGCGTCGTAGGCGCCGGCGACGGGCGAGATCATGATCTCGTCGACGCCGTGCCGGGCGGCGAATGCCGAGAGATCGGATGCCACCGACGGGCCATCACCGATGAACCAGCGCTGCCGCATGGCGGCGATGAGCGAGTGCTCGGCCGGGTCGGCGTCGGCGGCGAGTCCTGTCTTGGCCTGCTCGACGGTCTGCAGTGCGGTGAGTGGCTTGTTCTGCTGCAGGCGCGCCATCATGCGCAATTGGGGCAGGGCGCGATCGTCGGCTTCTTCGGCGGTGTCGGCAGCGACGACGTTGGCCGTCAGGAAGGTGCGCGGCTCGGCCAGCGTCTCGGACGGCTGGAAGCCGGACCGATACAGGTCGAGCGCACGCTCCAGGCCATGCCCCGAGAAGTGATTGGCGAAGACGTAGGGCAGGCCGTGCGCGGCGGCGAGCTGCGCCGAGTAGTCACTTGATCCGAGCATCCAGATCTGCGGAGCCCCGGTTGCGGAGGGTGTGGAGCGCACCTGGTACTGCCCGCCGGACGTGAACTGCACGGTGGCACCGTCGGGCTGCAGCATCAGCGCGATGTCCTGGACATGCTGCGGGAAGCGCTCGACATCGCCGGCCGCGCCGGATGAACGCAGGAGCTGCGTGATGACGGGATCGCTGCCGGGTGCGCGGCCGAGACCGAGGTCGATGCGGCCGGGCGCGAGCGCTTCGAGCGCGGCGAACTGCTCGGCGACGATGAGTGGCGCGTGGTTGGGCAGCATGACGCCGCCCGAGCCGACGCGGATGCGTCGGGTGCGTGCTGCGGCCGCGGCGATCAGTACCGGGGGAGAGGTGGATGCCACCGCCGGCATGTTGTGGTGCTCGGCGAACCAGTAGCGACGCAGGCCCAGTTCGTCAGCGCGCTGCGCGAGAGAGAGGGAGGAGGTCAGCGCCTGGGCGCTGGTCTGCACGGTGCCGTCAGACCTGGCGCGGACGGGGACGAGATCGAGAACGGAGAGCGCAGGAGTAGTCATCGTCGGATGCAACCGCAACCGCGGCCGCGGCATTCCTCCGCGGGGGGCGACACGCCCGACCGGCTGGGCCCGATTTGCCGGGATGCCCGGACGCACGTAAGCTCTTACATGTTCGCCCCAAGCGGTTGAGCGGAAGGCCTCAGGGTCTGGCTCCCCACCAAGTAGCGAACATCCACCTCCTTCATCCTCGGATGATCAGCCTTGTGCTGAAGAGCGTGGAAGTCCCGCCCGGGAGTCAACTTGACAGATCGGCTGAGACGGATAAGATAGACAAGTTGCCTTCACGGGCAGCGGATTCGTTCTGATCCTCACGGCCGTCGATTTGACAGTCGGGTCGGGATGATTATGATTGTGAAGTTGCCTTGCGCGTCTGGCCTTTGTTGGTTGGTGTGTGGGTGCGTCCGATCCTTGAGAACTCAACAGCGTGCACTTGTCAAATGCCAAATTATCCTCGTCCAGTCTTTTTGGCTGGTTGAGAATTCCTTTGGATCAAATTATATGTGAATGTCAGCAATGATGTTCGTTTTTTGGTCATGATTGAACTCGCTGCCTGTTCGCCGTTTTCCCGGTGGGTGGGTATGCATCGTTTTTTTACGGAGAGTTTGATCCTGGCTCAGGATGAACGCTGGCGGCGTGCTTAACACATGCAAGTCGAACGATGAAGCCTAGCTTGCTGGGTGGATTAGTGGCGAACGGGTGAGTAACACGTGAGCAACCTGCCCCTGACTCTGGGATAAGCGCTGGAAACGGCGTCTAATACTGGATATGTCCCATCACCGCATGGTGTGTGGGTGGAAAGATTTTTCGGTTGGGGATGGGCTCGCGGCCTATCAGCTTGTTGGTGAGGTAATGGCTCACCAAGGCGTCGACGGGTAGCCGGCCTGAGAGGGTGACCGGCCACACTGGGACTGAGACACGGCCCAGACTCCTACGGGAGGCAGCAGTGGGGAATATTGCACAATGGGCGGAAGCCTGATGCAGCAACGCCGCGTGAGGGATGACGGCCTTCGGGTTGTAAACCTCTTTTAGCAGGGAAGAAGCGAGAGTGACGGTACCTGCAGAAAAAGCACCGGCTAACTACGTGCCAGCAGCCGCGGTAATACGTAGGGTGCAAGCGTTATCCGGAATTATTGGGCGTAAAGAGCTCGTAGGCGGTCTGTCGCGTCTGCTGTGAAATTCCGAGGCTCAACCTCGGGCTTGCAGTGGGTACGGGCAGACTAGAGTGCGGTAGGGGAGATTGGAATTCCTGGTGTAGCGGTGGAATGCGCAGATATCAGGAGGAACACCGATGGCGAAGGCAGATCTCTGGGCCGTAACTGACGCTGAGGAGCGAAAGGGTGGGGAGCAAACAGGCTTAGATACCCTGGTAGTCCACCCCGTAAACGTTGGGAACTAGTTGTGGGGTCCTTTCCACGGATTCCGTGACGCAGCTAACGCATTAAGTTCCCCGCCTGGGGAGTACGGCCGCAAGGCTAAAACTCAAAGGAATTGACGGGGACCCGCACAAGCGGCGGAGCATGCGGATTAATTCGATGCAACGCGAAGAACCTTACCAAGGCTTGACATACACGAGAACGGGCCAGAAATGGTCAACTCTTTGGACACTCGTGAACAGGTGGTGCATGGTTGTCGTCAGCTCGTGTCGTGAGATGTTGGGTTAAGTCCCGCAACGAGCGCAACCCTCGTTCTATGTTGCCAGCACGTAATGGTGGGAACTCATGGGATACTGCCGGGGTCAACTCGGAGGAAGGTGGGGATGACGTCAAATCATCATGCCCCTTATGTCTTGGGCTTCACGCATGCTACAATGGCCGGTACAATGGGCTGCAATACCGTGAGGTGGAGCGAATCCCAAAAAGCCGGTCCCAGTTCGGATTGAGGTCTGCAACTCGACCTCATGAAGTCGGAGTCGCTAGTAATCGCAGATCAGCAACGCTGCGGTGAATACGTTCCCGGGTCTTGTACACACCGCCCGTCAAGTCATGAAAGTCGGTAACACCTGAAGCCGGTGGCCTAACCCCTTGTGGGAGGGAGCTGTCGAAGGTGGGATCGGTAATTAGGACTAAGTCGTAACAAGGTAGCCGTACCGGAAGGTGCGGCTGGATCACCTCCTTTCTAAGGAGCACTGCGGTTCTTCGGGACCGACAGAGCCGGATTCACACCGAATGTGTGTGACCGGAGCTCATGGGTGGAACATTTGACATGGCTCTTGGTGAGTCTTCTGGTTTTAGTACGCCGCTTGCGGTGGGAACGGACTGGGGGATGAGCTGGGGGCCTGCACGCTGTTGGGTCCTGAGGGACCGGGCCGGCCTTCCCTGTTGTGGGGTGGGTTGTTCTGTTTCCTTGTGGCCCCTTTCGTCGTCTCCCTTTGTGGGGGGTGGTGTGGGGGACCGCCCGTACTTTGAGAACTACACAGTGGACGCGAGCATCTTAAAGAATTATTTGCTGCCAGTCTTTTCCTGGGCTGGTGGCTTCTCATGTGATTTCAAGTCTTTAAGAGCAAACGGTGGATGCCTTGGCATCTGGAGCCGAAGAAGGACGTAGCAATCTGCGATAAGCCTCGGGGAACTGATAAGCGAGTTTTGATCCGAGGATGTCCGAATGGGGAAACCCCGCCAGGCGTTTGTGCGACCTGGTGACTCCCGCCTGAATATATAGGGCGGGTAGAGGGAACGTGGGGAAGTGAAACATCTCAGTACCCACAGGAAGAGAAAACAACAGTGATTCCGTGAGTAGTGGCGAGCGAAAGCGGATGAGGCTAAACCGGGTGTGTGTGATAGCCGGCAGGTGTTGCATGCCCGGGGTTGTGGGACTTTTCTGATCATTCTGCCGAGTGGTCGACGTGATGTGACGGTGTAGACGAATGGTCTTGAAAGGCCAGCCATAGTGGGTGCCAGCCCCGTAGTTGAAACGCTGCTCACAGCGTGAAGAGTATCCCAAGTAGCACGGGGCCCGAGAAATCCCGTGTGAATCTGTCAGGACCACCTGATAAGCCTAAATACTCCCAGATGACCGATAGCGGACAAGTACCGTGAGGGAAAGGTGAAAAGTACCCCGGGAGGGGAGTGAAATAGTACCTGAAACCGTTTGCTTACAAACCGTTGGAGCCTCCTTAGTAGGGGTGACAGCGTGCCTTTTGAAGAATGAGCCTGCGAGTTAGTGATATGTGGCGAGGTTAACCCGTGTGGGGTAGCCGTAGCGAAAGCGAGTCTGAATAGGGCGATTCAGTCGCATGTCCTAGACCCGAAGCGAAGTGATCTATCCATGGCCAGGCTGAAGCGACGGTAAGACGTCGTGGAGGGCCGAACCCACTTAGGTTGAAAACTGAGGGGATGAGCTGTGGATAGGGGTGAAAGGCCAATCAAACTTCGTGATAGCTGGTTCTCTCCGAAATGCATTTAGGTGCAGCGTTGCGTGTTTCTTGCCGGAGGTAGAGCTACTGGATGGCCGATGGGCCTCACCAGGTTACTGACGTCAGCCAAACTCCGAATGCCGGTAAGTGAGAGCGCAGCAGTGAGACTGTGGGGGATAAGCTTCATAGTCGAGAGGGAAACAACCCAGACCACCATCTAAGGTCCCAAAGCGCGTGCTAAGTGGAAAAGGATGTGGAGTTGCTTAGACAACCAGGAGGTTGGCTTAGAAGCAGCCACCCTTGAAAGAGTGCGTAATAGCTCACTGGTCAAGTGATTCCGCGCCGACAATGTAACGGGGCTCAAGCACGCCACCGAAGTTGTGGCATTGACATTTTTGGTAGGCCTTCGTGGTCCAGCCGTGTTGATGGGTAGGAGAGCGTCGTGTGGCGAGTGAAGCGGCGGTGTGAACCAGCCGTGGACGCTACACGAGTGAGAATGCAGGCATGAGTAGCGAAAGACGTGTGAGAAACACGTCCTCCGGAAGACCAAGGGTTCCAGGGTCAAGCTAATCTTCCCTGGGTAAGTCGGGACCTAAGGCGAGGCCGACAGGCGTAGTCGATGGACAACGGGTTGATATTCCCGTACCGGCGAAGAACCGCCCAAGCTAATCCAGTAATGCTAAGTGTCCAAAGCCAGTCATCGTCACCTTCGGGTGGCACCGGCTGGTGGAGCACACGACCCTATGCTGGTGCGGCTAGCGTATTAACAGGTGTGACGCAGGAAGGTAGCCCAAGCCAGGCGATGGTTGTCCTGGTGCAAGTGTGTAGGCCGAGTCATAGGCAAATCCGTGACTCATGATGGCTGAGACACGATGCGGATAAAAAGTGGGTGATCCTATGCTGCCGAGAAAAGCATCGACGCGAGGTTCAAGCCGCCCGTACCCCAAACCGACTCAGGTGGTCAGGTAGAGAATACCAAGGAGATCGAGAGAATCGTGGTTAAGGAACTCGGCAAAATGCCCCCGTAACTTCGGGAGAAGGGGGGCCATCCACTTATACCCACTTGCTGGGAAAAGGGTGTGGTGGCCGCAGAGACTAGTGGGTAGCGACTGTTTACTAAAAACACAGGTCCGTGCGAAGACGCAAGTCGATGTATACGGACTGACGCCTGCCCGGTGCTGGAAGGTTAAGAGGACCGGTTAGCCGCAAGGCGAAGCTGAGAATTTAAGCCCCAGTAAACGGCGGTGGTAACTATAACCATCCTAAGGTAGCGAAATTCCTTGTCGGGTAAGTTCCGACCTGCACGAATGGCGTAACGACTTCCCAACTGTCTCAACCGCGAACTCGGCGAAATTGCATTACGAGTAAAGATGCTCGTTACGCGCAGCAGGACGGAAAGACCCCGTGACCTTTACTACAGCTTGGTATTGGTGTTCGGTGTGGCTTGTGTAGGATAGGTGGGAGACTGTGAAGCCATGACGCCAGTTATGGTGGAGTCATTGTTGAAATACCACTCTGGTCATATTGGATATCTAACTTCGAACCGTGATCCGGTTCAGGGACAGTGCCTGGTGGGTAGTTTAACTGGGGCGGTTGCCTCCCAAAAAGTAACGGAGGCGCCCAAAGGTTCCCTCAACCTGGTTGGCAATCAGGTGGCGAGTGTAAGTGCACAAGGGAGCTTGACTGTGAGACTGACAGGTCGAGCAGGGACGAAAGTCGGGACTAGTGATCCGGCAGTGGCTTGTGGAAGCGCTGTCGCTCAACGGATAAAAGGTACCTCGGGGATAACAGGCTGATCTTGCCCAAGAGTCCATATCGACGGCATGGTTTGGCACCTCGATGTCGGCTCGTCGCATCCTGGGGCTGGAGTAGGTCCCAAGGGTTGGGCTGTTCGCCCATTAAAGCGGTACGCGAGCTGGGTTTAGAACGTCGTGAGACAGTTCGGTCCCTATCCGCTGCGCGCGTAGGAAGTTTGAGAGGATCTGACCCTAGTACGAGAGGACCGGGTTGGACGAACCTCTGGTGTGCCAGTTGTTCCGCCAGGAGCACCGCTGGTTAGCTACGTTCGGGATGGATAACCGCTGAAAGCATCTAAGCGGGAAGCCGGCCTCAAGATGAGACTTCCATCACCTTCGGGTGGAGAGGCTCCCAGCCAGACTACTGGGTTGATAGGCCAGATGTGGAAGCACGGCAACGTGTGCAGCTGACTGGTACTAATAAGCCGATGACTTGATAACACCAATTCTTTCCAAAGATGAACGCGTCCACTTTGTGGTTCTCGACGTACGGTCGGAACCAAACAACACACCCACGAGTGTGTTGCCGACACATGTCAATAGTGTTACGGCGGCCATAGCGTGAGGGAAACGCCCGGTCACATTCCGAACCCGGAAGCTAAGCCTCACAGCGCCGATGGTACTGCAGGGGGGACCCTGTGGGAGAGTAGGACACCGCCGGACTCCTTTTAAACGAAAGAGCCACCCAACGCTGGGTGGCTCTTTCGCGTTAACACGACAGTTTCGGGCGACGCAGCGCCCGCGATACGGGGTTGACGAACGCCGCGACAACGCGTATCCCGAGAGTATGCGCATCTTCGCGGACCGGCAGGACGCTGGGCGGCAGCTCGCATCCGCGCTCAGCCAAGACGATGCGGTCCTCGGCGGGCGCGTGGCTGCGGACGGTACAGCCGTCGTAGGCCTTCCTCGCGGAGGCGTGCCCGTCGCCGCTGAGGTTGCGCGGCAACTCGATGCGCCGCTCGACGTGCTCATCGTGCGCAAGATCGGGGCGCCAGGGCACGAAGAACTCGCGCTCGGCGCTGTCGGTGAAGAGAACGCGGTCGCGCGCAATGACGATCTCATTCGGGCATCGGGTATCTCGGAGTCGGATCTCGCTCGGCGCGAGCAGACGCAACGCGACGAGGTGCGCCGCCGCGCCGCGATGTTCCGACCCGGCCGCCAGCCTGTCGGGCTTTCTGGGCGCACCGTGATCATTGTCGACGACGGCATCGCCACGGGAGCGACGATGCGCGCGGCCTGTGCTGTTGCGCGGGCGAGAGCGGCAGCGCGAATCGTCGTCGCTGTTCCCGTCGCCGCTCCTGACGTCCTCGACCGCCTGGATGCCGATGCGGTTGTCTGTCTGCACGCACCGCGTGACTTCATGGCGGTGGGCATGCACTACGTCGACTTCCGACAGACCTCGGATGCGGAGGTCATATCGTTGCTGGCGTGATCGCTGCGGGGCCATCACGGACGCCGCAAGGCGGGTACAGGTCATCATGACCCGTACCCGCCTCTCTGTATTCAGGAGTTGGCGTGATTCGATGGCTTATGCATCGATCGCCTCGCGCTGGTCGGCGGACTCGACCGTGATCTTGCGGGGCTTTGCCCGCTCACTGACGGGAATCACCACAGACAGCACGCCGCTGTCGTAGGTCGCGCTGATGCGATCGAGATCGACGCCCTCGCCCAGGGTGAACTGTCGGAAGTAGCTGCCGGATCCTCGTTCCCGGGCGATCCAACGGAGGCCTTCCCCGTTTCCCGCAGTGCGCTGCGCGCGGATGGACAGCTGTGATCCGTCGAGATCGATATCGATGGATCCGGGGTCCGCGCCCGGAATATCGGCGTGCAGCACGTAGCGGTCACCGTCGCGGTAAAGGTCGACGGGCATCGTGCGCGGTGCCGGTGCGGAGTCCAGCACACTCGCAACGAGACGATCCAGCTGACTGATCGGGTCGAGGGTCATGGTCATGATGTTCTCCTTTCGGTCTCGCAGTGCAGATTATCTACACCTTGTGATGTAGATCTATACCGCTGTTGGAAGAAGATTTCAACCCGTGGAGGCAGAGCAATGAACGAACGCGACACGTCCACGCCGTTGTACGGCATCGCCGTGGCGGCTGAGCTGGCGGACCTGGCGGGACCGACATTGCGGCTGTACGAGAAGCACGGCTTGCTGCATCCGTTGCGCAGTGACGGCGGCACGCGGCGCTACAGCGAGGACGACCTGACCCGGTTGCGGCGAGTGACGGCCCTGCGCGAGGCGGGGGTCAATCTCGCCGGGATAGGCAAGGTGCTCGATCTTCAGGACCAAAATGTCGGTCTGCAGGTCGAGAATGACGCACTCAGGGACGAGAATGCGGAGCTGCGGCGCGCGCTGGAAGACGGATCGGTCTGACACAACCGATACCGGGCTGAAGAACGATAAGACGCCCCGTCCAGGCTGCGGTAAACGGGGCGCCTCGTCGTCTCGTGCTGTTAGCCAGCGGTAGCCGGCTGCGTCGTACTCGTGTGATCGTCGGCATCCGATGCCTCGTCGTCTTCGTCGTCGAGGTCCTCGGCGAAGGGGAGGCCGTTGCGCGGTGCGTTGTACAGCTCTTCGTCGAGGATTCCCTCGCGCTTGGCGACGATCGTCGGCACCAGGGCCTGACCGGCGACGTTCGTCGCGGTGCGTCCCATGTCGAGGATCGGGTCGATCGCGAGCAGGAGTCCAACGCCCTCGAGTGGCAGACCCAGGGTCGACAGGGTCAGGGTCAGCATCACGACGGCGCCGGTGGTGCCCGCGGTCGCGGCCGAGCCGAACACCGACACGACCACGATCAGGAGGTACTGCATGATGCTGAGTTCGATGTCGAAGAACTGCGCGACGAAGATCGCGGCGATCGCCGGGTAGATGGCGGCGCAGCCGTCCATCTTGGTCGTCGCGCCCAGCGGCACGGCGAACGACGCGTAGCCGCGGGGCACGCCGAGGTTGCGCTCGGTGACGCGCTCGGTGAGCGGCAGCGTTCCGATCGACGAGCGGCTCACGAAAGCGAGCTGGATCGCCGGCCAGGCTCCCGAGAAGTACTGCTTGATCGAGAGGCCGTGCGCCTTCACCAGGATCGGGTAGACGACGAAGAGGACGATCGCCAGCCCCAGGTAGATGGCGCCGGCGAACCAGGCGAGCGAGGTGAGCTTGTCCCAGCCGTACTTGACCACCGCGGCGCCGATGAGGCCGAAGGTGCCGATCGGAGCGATGCGGATGATCCACCACAGCACGCGCTGGATCACCTTCAGCAGCGACTCGGTGAACGCCAGGAAGGGCTCGGCCTTCTTGCCGGCCTTGAGCGCGGCGATACCGATCACGACGGCGACGACGATCACCTGCAGGATGTTGAAGCTCACGTTCGAGGTGACGATCTGGGCATCGGCGTCGAACGAGCTGCCCACCGACAGGCCGAGGAAGTTCTGCGGGATCAGCCCGAGCAGGAAGTTCCACCAGGTACCGACGGTGTAGGGGTCGCCGGTCTCGAGCCCTTCGCCCGCGCGTGCGCCGGGCTGGATCACGAGCCCGAGCACGATGCCGATCGTCACCGAGATGAAGGCGGTGATCGCGAACCACAGCAGGGTCTGACCCGCCAGTCGCGCCGCGTTCTGCACGCGGCGCAGGTTCGAGATGCTCGCGACGATCGCGGTGAAGATCAGCGGCACGACGGCGGCGCGCAGGATCGTCACGTACGAGCTGCCGATGGTGTCGAGCGTCGTGAACAGGGGCGTCTTGTTCTCGGCGCTGGCACCAGTGGCGACGGCGATGAGCCCGACGGCGATGCCGAGCACGAGTGCGGCGATGATCTGGAACCCGAACGAGGTCAGAAGCTTGCGGACCGGTCCTCGGGTGTCTGGCGCCTTCTGGGCGCGAGTAGTGCTGCTCACGGGGATCTCCATGTCTACGCGCGCACGGTGCGCGCCACGTGGGTTCAACGTTAGAAGCCGATGCATATTCCGAGCGGGGAGATGACGCCAGATGACAACGAGCTGCTGGAATGAATGAAACACTCTTGGCCGCGGTCTCCCAGCTGTGTAATATCTGTTTCAGAATCCGCTCGAACCGTCAGCCGCCGTGCGATCCGGTTCGCCACCCTGGGCGTCAGAGCTGACGTCGGATGAAAGGCCCGAAATGACTTCGACGACGAAGACCCTGGACGACGGTGCGACCCGTGCCGCGTCCTCTCCGCGAAAGACCCTGCGCCTGTGGGAGGTAGTGGCGATATCGGTGGGCTTTATGGGCCCGGTGATGGCGATGTCGCTCAACGGCATCGGCGTAGCGGGCCTCGTCGGCTCCGGTGTGCCGTTCACCTTCCTGGTGTCGTTCGCGGGCACCATGCTCGTGGCGTACGCCTTCATCCGCCTCACCCGCTACATCACCCATGCCGGTTCGGTGTACGCGCTCGCCGGCTCCACGCTCGGCCCACGTGCCGGGTTCTTCGGCGGGTTCGCACTGCTGGGCACCTACCTCTTCTTCGCCGTGTGCATCGCTGGGGCCTGCGCGGTCTTCTTCGAGGCCATGATGGCCGAGCTCGGCATCACGCTGCCCGCTTGGGCGTGGGTGCTGGTCCCGATCGTCGTCTCGGTGTTCGTGCTCGTCCTGAACCTGCGTGAATCGACCGTCACGGCCCGTACGTTGCTCGGCATCGGCTTCGTCGGTATCGCAGCGATGGTCGTGCTGTCGGTCGTGATCATCGCCCGCGTCGCCTCGGGTACCGCGCCCGTGTCGACGGGCGTCGACTTCTCGGTGCTCCTGCCCGGCGAAGCGCCGATCAGTGCGGTGATGACCGCCGCGGTGTTCGGTTTCCTCTCGTGGGCCGGTTTCGAGTCGGGCACCTCGCTCGGTGAGGAGACCCGCAACCCGAAGCGGGTGGTCCCGAAGGCGCTGCTGCTGGCCGTGGTCGTGGCCGGAGCGATCTACGTGCTCGTCATGTTCGCGCAGACGATCGGGTTCGGTACGGATGCCGAGGGCGTCGCGGCGTTCGCCGGGGCGTCGTCGACGCTGACCACGCTCGCCTCGATCTACATCGGGCAATGGTTCGCCGTGCTCATCGCCATCTTCGCCTTCCTTGTCGCCTTCGCGTCGTTGCTCAGCTCGACCGCCGCCGCGGCACGACTGCTGTTCGCCCTCGCCCGCGACGGCTTCGGTCCGCGGGCGTTCGCCGCGACGAACCCGAAGACCGGTGTGCCCGTGCACGCGACGGTGTCCGTGATCGCGTTCACCGTGGTGCTCGCGGTCGGCTTCGGCCTGTTCGGTGCGAGCTCGGTGGACGTCTACTACTGGTTCGCGACCATCGCCACGCTCTGCATGGTCGTCGCCTACGGCATGACCTCGGTCGGCGTCATCAAGCACACCTTCTCGCGGGGGTCGAAGATCCCGAAGTGGGAGGTCATCATCCCCGTGCTCGGAATCGGCTTCCTCGCCTACGTGTACTTCATCCAGATCTCGGGTCAGGTGGCACCGTACTCGTACTTCCCGTGGATCGCGGGAGCATGGTGCGTGATCGGTCTCATCATCGTGCTGGTGCGCCCGTCGCTCGCGGCCCGCATCGGCTCGCGCATCAGCACCGAGGACCTGGACTGATGGCCGCACCTCCTCGCAGCCCCGCCGACCTCCCCAGCCGAACGGAAGACATGCACACCACACCCCAGAGCGATGAACTCATCTTCATCGCGACCACCGATATCGCCGCTCGTACCAAGGGCCGTTCCATGCGGCTCGCGGACTTCGACGAGCGCACCTCTCTGGGCTGGGTCCCCGCGAACCTGGGCATTGGATCGCTCGGGCACATCGTCGATGACATCCCGTACGGATCCAGCGGCGACTTGAGGCTGAAGCCCGATCAGTCATCGCACGCGCGCGTCGACGGCATCCCGGGGCGTCCGCCGCTGAACGTCGTCTTCGCCGATCTGGTGAACACCGACGGCTCGCCGTGGGAGAGCTGCCCTCGGACGTTCCTACGCGACACGGTCGACGAGCTGCGCGAGGTTTTCGGCATCACGACCCGGTGCTCGTTCGAGCACGAGTTCATGGACGTCAGTGCGTCCGGCGACCACCATCCGTTCTCGTTGCAGGCCTTCCGCCGCGCGGAGCCACTCGGATCCGAGCTCATGTCGGTGCTGCACCGCGCCGGACTGGAGCCCGAGACCTGGCTTCCCGAGTACGGTCGCCACCAGTACGAGATCACGGTCGCGCCGACCGACCCTGTGGGTGCGGCCGATCGTGCGATCCTCGTGCGCGACATCGTGTACGACCTGTTCGAGGCGCACGGGCGCGAGGCATCGTTCGCCCCGGTCGTCGCCCCCGGCGAGAGCGGCAACGGCGTGCACGTGCACTTCGGTCTGGACGACGCCGACGGCAACACGCTCGTCTACGACCCGTCGCGCCCGGGCCGGCTCTCGGAGCTCGCCGGCAGCTTCGCTGCCGGGATCATCAAGTACGGCCCCGCGATGGCAGCGCTGTTCGCCCCGCTCGCGACCAGCTATTTGCGACTTGCACCGCACCACTGGTCGACGGCACGCGCGTTCCTGGGCCTGCAGAACCGCGAGGCGCTGCTGCGCATCTGCCCGACGAACGAGATCGACGGCAAGGACCCCAGTCGTCAGCTGCACTTCGAGTTCCGGGGCGGCGACATCGGGGCGAACCCGTGGATCCTGCTCGGCATGATCCTGCGCGCCGGCATGCAGGGACTGCGCGAACGACTTGAGGCGCCCGAGGTCGTCGAGGGCGAGCTGGATCTCGACGGACGTCACGCGCACCTCGCGAAACTGCCCCGCGACCTTGAACAGGCGCTCGAGATGCTGAAGGCCGACGAGGTCGTGTCCGGATGGTTCTCGCCGGCATTCCTCGCCACCTTCGATGCGATCAAACGCGATGAGTTCGCCTCGGTGCAGGCACGCTCGCTCGCCGAACAGTGCGAGGTGTACACCCGTGTCTACTGAGAACACGCCCGCCACCGTCCCACTCCTGGACCACCACTGCCACGGCGTCACCCTGCACAATCTCGACGACTCCGCATTCGAGTCGTTGATCACCGAGTCGGATTGGGACGCCCCGGAGGGGACGACCCACTTCGACACGCAGGTGGGCTTCGCCATCCGCCGCCACTGCGCACCCGTGCTCGGGCTGGACCCGTTCGTGTCGGCCGAGGCGTACCTGGCGCGGCGACGCGAGCTCGGCGGCGATGAGGTGAGCCGCCGGTTGCTGCGCGCCACAGGCATCAGCGACTACTTCATCGAGATCGGGCATCGTGCCGACGAGATCCTCGATCCGACGGAGATGGCGGATGCTGCGGGCGCACGCGCCTTCGAGGTTGTGCGTCTGGAGCGTCTCGCGGAGGAGCTGGTGATCGCCGGCTGTGACGCCGCCGGCTTCCGAGAGGCGTACGACGGCGTTCTCGACGAACGGCTGCGGTCGGCGATCGGCGTGAAGTCGATCGCCGCGTATCGCATCGGTCTCGACTTCGCCCCGGAGCGTCCTTCCTCCGAGGAGGTGGATGAGGCGCTGGCTCGCTGGATCGACACGACGGGTGACGTCGTCCGCCTGGATGACCCGGTGATCATCCGGCACCTGCTGTGGGCCGCGGTCGACAGGGCATGCGCGATCCAGTTCCACATCGGCTACGGCGATGCCGACGTCGACTTGCACCGCTGCGATCCGCTGCTGCTGACCGAGTTCCTCCGCCTCACCCGCCCGACCGGTACGCGGGTGATGCTGCTGCACTGCTATCCGTTCCACCGTGAGGCCGGGTACCTGGCCCAGGTGTTCCCGCATGTCTACTTCGACGTCGGGTTGGCGATCAACTACACCGGATCCCGGTCCGACGAGATCATCGCCGAGACGCTCGAGCTCGCACCGTTCCACAAGATCCTGTTCTCATCCGACGCCTTCGGTGTCGCCGAGCTGTACTACCTCGGGGCTCTGCTGTTCCGTCGGGGCCTGCAGCGCGCGCTCGACGTGTTCGTCGAGCGCGACCAGTGGCCGGCCGGTGAGTGCGCGCGCATAACCGAGCTCGTCGCCTGGCGAAACGCGCGGCGCGCGTACCGGCTCGATGATCGCCTGTTCGCGGTCGAGACCGGCCTGGTCGGGGCGGAGGGCCCGTGAGCCCGAACCGTACGCCCCTGAGCGAGCTGGCGACGCGCTGGGGCGACGCGCTCGATGAGGAACTCCCGGCCGCGCGGGAACTGCGCCGAGAGCTGCACGCGGCACCGTGCGTCTCAGGACAGGAGCACCCCGCGCGGGCACGTCTGCTCGCGGCACTCGACACCAGCATCCCGTTCGAGGAGATCGCGGATGCCGGCGCGGTGGGCCGCGTCGGACCCGTCGAGGGCCCGAGCATCGCGGTGCGGGCGGAGCTCGATGCGCTGCCGGTGACAGAGCAGACCGGGGCGCCGTTCGCAGCATCCGATGGTGCCATGCACGCCTGCGGTCACGACGTCCACCAGGCGGCGGTCGTGGCGCTGTTACGCGCCGCCGCCAGGGTCGAGCTGCCCCTGGGGCTGGTCGGTCTGCTTCAGCCCCGTGAGGAGAGCTACCCCTCGGGTGCGTTGGAGATGGTCGAAGCGGGTGTCATCGACCGGTTCGGGATCGCGCACGTCATCGGTGCGCATGTGCACCCCGGGGTCCGTCGCGGCGCGGTCGCCTCGGGAGGCGGCTTCATCAACGCCGCAGCCGACGAGATCGAGATCCTCGTCAGCGGACGTGGCGGACACGGGGCATACCCGCACGACGCCAACGACGTGGTCGCCGCCGTCGCCCACATCGCGATCGGCATCCCCGAGGTGGTGCGGCGCAGCGTCAGCCCGCTGCGCCCGGCGCTGATCAGCATCGGAACACTCACCGCGGGAGAGGGAGCGGCGAACGTGCTGCCCGCAGAGGCGCGCATCTTCGCGACGATGCGCACGACCGACCCGGAGGACCGCGTCACCCTTTTCGAAGCCGTCCGCGAGATGGCGGAGCGTACGGCGCAGGCCTACGGGACCACCGCGCAGGTGACTCGGATCGACGGCGAGCCCGCCCTGATCAACGACATCTCGCTCGCGTCGGGCACAGATGACTGGCTGGCGCTGCTCGGCGTCGACGGGGCCGAGCCGATGCGTTCCCTCGGCGCGGACGACTTCTCGTACTTCTGCGACGCGGTGCCGTCGCTCATGCTGTTCGTCGGTGTCGAGACAGCCGGGCGCGACCCTCAGCCCGCGCTTCACCACCCCCGCTTCCTGCCCGACGACGACGCGGTCGACCTGGTCGCGCGCGCTCTGATGGCCGGCTATCTCGCCGCAGCCGAGCGCGTGCTCGGCATCGAGCACCACCGCGGCGACCAGGGGGCGCTCGGGTGAGCACAACGGATGCTGCGCGGCTGGCCGCCCGCGATGAATCGGTGATCGCAGGAGTCCAGCGCCTGCGGTTCTTCCCGCTGGTGGCCGAGACGGGCCGTGGATCGGTGCTCGTCGAGCCGGGAGGGCGGGAGCTGATCGACCTCAGCGCGAGCTGGACGGCATCCGGTTTCGGTCATGGTGAGGCGAGCATCGCCGCCGCCATCGCCCACGCCGCGATCGCCCCACCCGGTTCCTCGGTTCTCTCCGGCTCACATCCCGACGCCGTCGCGCTCGCCGAGGAGCTGCTGGACCTCATACCGAGCAGGCTCGGGGCGGCCGACCGGCGGGTCTATCTCGGGCACGCGGGCACGGATGCGAACGACGTCGCCATCCGCGGATGCCGAGCAGCCACGGGGCGGCCGCGCATCCTCGCGTTCGAGAACGGGTATCACGGCGGGCTCGGGACCGCTCAGCGCGTCTCGGGGGTGCACGTATCGGCGGGGGTCGCCGCGGATGCGGCGGTGACATTCCTGCCCTACCCGGATCCGCATCGACCACACACGGGGGATCCGTCGACCGTTCTCGGCGACGTGCTCGACCGCGCGGATCGGGAGCTCGCGCGCGGGGAGACGGCCGCCGTCATCGTCGAGCCGCTGCAGTCCGACGGGGGTCTCATCGTGCCGCCGAAGGGATTTCTCGCCGGCCTCCGGGCGCTGTGCGATCGCCATGGCACGCTGCTGACCGTCGACGAGGTGAAGGTGGGGCTCGGCCGTACCGGCCGCACCCATGCGTTCGAGCATGATGAGGTGGTTCCCGACGTGGTCACCCTCGGAAAGGCACTGGGCGGCGGCCTGCCGCTGTCGGCGACGATCGGCCCCGCTGACGTCCTCGATCATCCGGTCGCCTCGGCGTTGATGACGACGACCGGCAACCCGATCTCATGCGCCGCCGGGCGAGCCGTGCTGCGGATCGTGCGCGAAGGTGCCGCGACGACGAATGCGGCCCAGCGCGGGGCTCAGCTGGCGGGTCTCCTCTCGGACTACGCGCGCAGTCGTCGCCCGGGTGCGGGGCTCATCGATGACGTGCGCGGACGGGGACTCTCTGTGGGAGTCGAGCTCGTGAGCGGCGACCGTGCCGACAGCGATGCCCTCACCGCCAAGACCGTCTACCGTGCCTGGCAACTGGGTGTGATCGCCTACCCGGTGCGTGGCAACGTGATCGAACTGACACCGCCGCTCACCATCTCCGCCGACTCGATCGAGAGGGCCGTCGCGATCCTCACGACGGCGATCGACGATGCAGCGCAGGGCGTCGTCTCCGACCACGAGATCGCGCCCTATCAGGGCTGGTGACCGTCATCACACGGGGTGATCCGTGGTGCCGCTCCGCAGGTCTTCCATCGTCTCCAGCCGTCGCCGGCCGTCTTCCCCGAGACGGTCGGTGACACCCGCGATCACGGTCTCGATCACCGCCATTGCCGGCACGAGTGAGTCAAAAGGTGAGGGGGCCTCGACACCGGCCGGAAGCACAGCGCACGCGACGTCGGCGGCCGGAGAGAGCCAGCGGTCCGTGAACAGCACCACGTCGGCACCGCGCTCGGCGCAACGACGGGCGAACCGCACGATCTCGGCATCGTAGCGCCGGTAGTCGAACACGACGAGCACATCATCGCGGCGCGTGTCGGTGATGGCGGTGAGACGGGTGAACTCGTCGGCTCCGATCGTCTGGGCTCCCGGACGCAACAGGGTCAGGTGCGCGCCCAGATAGTCGGCGAGCAGATGGCTGAAGCGCCCGCCGATGAGGCGCACCCGACGCCGCGGGTCGGAGAGCAGCGCGACGACGCGGTCGAACTCGCTCTCGGGCAGATCGGCGATCGTCGCGGCGATGCTCCCCGAGAACACCCGCGAGGCTCGGGCGAGCTCACCGTCGTCGGAGTTGAGGTCGGCGCGGTCGTACTGTTCGAGCGGGGAGCCCAGGCGTTCTTGGAGCTCTCGCACCAGACGCTTCTGGAACGCGGGAAAGCCACTGAACCCGAGCCGCGTCACGAAGCGCACCACCGTGGGCGGGCTGACGCCTGCGCGCTGGGCGAGTTCTGCGACCGTACCGAGTCCGGCGATCGGATAGTTGGCGAGGATCGCTCTGCCGACCTTGCGCTCGCCCGAACTGAGCACGTCGAGGGATTGACGGATCAGCGTGCCGACCGGGTCGACGCCGGTGTCCTGTACAGCATCCGCCATGGTTGCAGCCCCCCTTTGTGAAACATACGTTACACGTGGGTGCCCACTGGCTCGGGACGCAGGGGGATGCACACGTTCTGGGTGCCGAGTTCGGGGTCGCCCACGCTGATCGCGGCATGCAGCGCGATTGGCCACCCGGTCTCGTCGAACAGCAGTTGGGGCCGTTCGAGCCGTTCGACGTCGATGTTGTCACCGGTGGTCGTGCGCAGGCGACGTAACGAGACGACCGGATGCTCAGCAGGGCGCCAGGTGCGTGCGTCGTCGGACTCGACGAGGGCGAGCGCGCCGAACTGCGGGGTGAGACAGCCGGTACGATCGTCGCCGGGTTGGAAGTCCTTCACGATCGCGTAGAAGCGCTGCCGGTTGGGATCGAAGAAGAGGTACGGGTCTTCGGCCTGCTGCGCGCCCTGCAGAGCGGTGCCCTGCAGGGCGTAGGGGCCGTCGGGCTGCGGGGCGGTCGCGATGACGTTGATGTAGTGCTGCTCGGCATCCCACGTCTTGTACATCATCACGAAGTCGCCGTGCGGTGTCTGCGCGACCGAGGGATTGACGGCCATTTGAAAAGTGCGGATGCCATCGGGGGCGATCAGCGGTGCATCGGGCGCCGCGGCGCGGCCGCTGACCAGCTCTTCGAGAGTGTCGGCGACGATCACGCCGATGCGCTGACCGCTGTGGTATCGCAGCCAGGAGCTGGGCTGGCGCGACAGGGTGGGCTCAGGTGTGTTGCCCGGATTCGTGGCGACGTAGAAGAGGTAGTAGCGGTTACCGAACCGGCGCACATGCGGGTTGTGGGCGGTGAAGCGGTCCCAACGGGTGGGGTCGCCGCTGCCCGTGAGGATCGTGCGCAGCTGCGTGTAGGGGCCGTGCGGGTCGGATGCCCGGGCAACGGCGATCTCGGAGTGCTTCAACCATCCGTCGAAGCCGTCGAAGAGACCCTCGTCGTCGGGGTCGCGCCCGGCAGAGCCATGGGGCCACCGTGAATAGAACAGGTAGTACCCATCGTCGGCCGCGACCGGCGTGCCGCACCAGACGTAGTAGCCGTCGACGGCGAACACACCCCGGACGGCGTCGACAGGGGCGAGGGCGGTCGAGAGATCGAGGGCATCGTTGCTCACAGCCCGAGCGTAGCTGTCACGCCAGCACGAGCAGCTCACCCACCTCGCAGTCGAGCGCATCGCAGATCGCCCGCAACGTCGAATAGCGGATCGCGCGGGCGCGATCGTTCTTGAGCACCGACAGGTTCACCACGCTGACGCCGACGCGAGCGCTCAGCTCGGTCAGCGTCATGCCCCGGGCGGCGAGGAGCTCATCGAGACGGCAGTGGATGCCCGTGGCATCCGCATCTGCCTCGGCGGGGCTCATATCAGCCCGTCCGTCTCATGCCGCAACTGCTCGGCCTCCTGCTGCAGCCGCGCCCCGTATCGGAAGATCGCAGACAGAGCGAAGAGGCCGACGGCGACGGCGAACGGCCAGAGAGGGAGCTGGAACATGAATGGCGGCGTGACATCAGGCATCCACACGAGGGAGCGCGCGGCGGTCGTCGTCCCGATGGTCGTGGTGGTGCTTGCGGCGATTGTCGCCACCAGAGTGATGTTCGCCGCGAGCGCGAAGGTGCGGTGGACCGATGGATGGAAGGGTTCACGCCGGCTGGCGAGCAGAGCGGCCGTGTAGGTGGACCATGCGATCGCAATCGCTGCGACGAATGTGAACAATGTCGCGATAAACAGAGCCAGCCGTGGGGCGAACGGGAGATGAGTGATCGCACCCCTGCAGTAGGAGAGCGCATCGTCGCCGCCCGGTGACCCGTCCGGCAGGAGACCGTCCGCATCACAGGCCGGGCTCAGCAGGGAACTCTGGTGAAGATCCACCCACATGCGCATGTGGTCGCTGAGCCACGTTTGTGGCGCGATGAACTGGTTGATACCACCGAAGATCAGGCCGATCAACGACAACCCGATCGCGATACCGGCGAGGCTACGGGTGATGGTCAGTGCGAGTGTGTCGCTCCCGCGCCGTCTTGCCCACCAGATCCCGATCCCGGCTACGAGGCCAAGGGCGGCGAGCCAGGCTGCCAGCTGCAGCATGCCAGGTAGTAGTTCATCCGATTCCCACATCACACGAGCCCTTCCGTGTCGCTTTGCAGGCGGTGGCCCACCTCGAAGGCGGTCGCCACTAGCGCGAGAGCGAAGGCCCACCCGAGTGGGGCGAGGTTCAGATCGATCGCGAACGCAGGGAAGACGTCGTAGACACCGGGATCTGTGCCCGCCAGGTGGTCGACGATCATCCCGCGACCGATCCCGCCGCACAACTGACCGAACATGCCTCCGGCGGCAACCAGGCACGCGGCGAGTCCGATCGTGGTCGACATTGTCCGGCGGAACGGGCGTGCGCGAACCAGCGAGACGCCGAGCCACCAGGCCACGGCGCACACCCCGATGATCGCCAGCGCGGGAAGAGCCCCCTCGAGCAGTAGCATCCACCGCGCCGCCGCAGGCAACGTCGCGAAGGCGACATCCGCCTGAATGTACTCCGCCGAGCGGATGCCGTCGATGCCCGACAGCGTCGGCGCGGCAGCGTCGTGCACGGGCATCCGCACTGTGACTTCAGCGCCGAACACGTCGAGCGCGCCGCGGATCACCGCGAAGACCGAAACCGCGGCGATGAGCACGGCGCCCGAGGCGACCACGCGCGCGCCGATTCTGTCAGCTGGTGACACCGGTGAATCCACTGTTCGAGTCATGAGCACCCTCCGTGCATAACGCTATTCGTTGTTATCGACTGTCGTTAACATAACGACAGTCGATATGTGCGTCAAGCGTGCGCCCCAGGAGCCTGCGCCGACACCCCCTGTTGTTGCCCACACCCCCACCTGGCGGCGTCGATAGGGCGGGGTGTCGACGGCAACTGGGGGTCTCCGCGGTGAGGGCGGGGTGGGAAGCACGCGGGGTGATATGCCGACGGCGAACACGGGCATACAGCACGCGCGCGCTCGTTACTCTCGATGTACAAGGCCTCAAGCCGCTTCGCCGACGCGCGAAAAGGAGTCACAGCATGTTCGAGAGATTCACCGACCGAGCCCGTCGGGTCGTCGTCCTCGCCCAAGAAGAGGCGAAGATGCTCAACCACAACTACATCGGCACCGAGCACATTCTGCTCGGCCTCATCCACGAGGGTGAGGGCGTCGCGGCAAAGGCACTCGAGAGCCTCGGCATCTCGCTCGACGCCGTGCGCGAGCAGGTGCAAGACATCATCGGCCAGGGCCAGCAGCAGCCGTCCGGCCACATCCCCTTCACGCCGCGCGCCAAGAAGGTGCTCGAGCTGAGCCTGCGCGAAGCGCTGCAGCTCGGCCACAACTACATCGGCACCGAGCACATCCTGCTCGGTCTCATCCGCGAGGGTGAGGGCGTCGCTGCCCAGGTGCTCGTCAAGCTGGGCGCCGACCTCAACAAGGTGCGCCAGCAGGTCATCCAGTTGCTCTCGGGAGCCCCGGGGCGCGAGACCGCTTCGGTCGGCGCGCAGGCCAACGACGGTCCGGCCTCGGCGCAGGGCGGTTCGCAGGTGCTCGACCAGTTCGGGCGCAACCTCACGCAGGCCGCCCGCGACGGCAAGCTCGACCCGGTCATCGGCCGCGAGAAGGAGGCTGAGCGGGTCATGCAGATCCTCTCGCGCCGCTCCAAGAACAACCCCGTCCTGATCGGTGAGCCCGGTGTCGGCAAGACCGCCGTCGTCGAGGGCCTCGCCCAGGCGATCGTCAAGGGCAACGTGCCCGAGACTCTCAAGGACAAGCAGCTCTACTCGCTCGACCTCGGCTCGCTCATCGCCGGGTCCCGCTACCGCGGTGACTTCGAAGAGCGCCTGAAGAAGGTCACCAAGGAGATCCGCACGCGCGGCGACATCATCGTCTTCATCGACGAGATCCACACCCTGGTCGGCGCGGGCGCTGCCGAGGGCGCGATCGACGCCGCCAGCATCCTCAAGCCGCTCCTCGCGCGCGGCGAGCTGCAGACGATCGGCGCGACCACGCTCGACGAGTACCGCAAGCACTTCGAGAAGGATGCTGCGCTGGAGCGCCGTTTCCAGCCGGTGCAGGTGAACGAGCCGACCCTGCCCCACGCGATCAACATCCTCAAGGGACTGCGCGACCGCTACGAGGCGCACCACAAGGTGCAGATCACCGACGGCGCGATCGTCGCCGCCGCGAACCTCGCCGACCGCTACGTGCAGGATCGCTTCCTGCCCGACAAGGCCATCGACCTGATCGACGAGGCCGGTGCGCGTCTGCGCCTGAGCATCCTGTCGTCGCCGCCCGAGCTGCGCGAGTTCGACGAGCGCATCGCCAAGGTGCGTCAGGACAAGGAGGCAGCTTCCGAGGAGCAGGACTTCGAGAAGGCCGCCGCGCTGCGCGACCAGGAGAAGGAGCTGCTCGGTGAGCGGCTGCGCCTGGAGAAGCAGTGGCGTGCCGGCGACGTCGCCACCCAGGCGATCGTCGACGAGGGCCTGATCGCCGAGGTGCTCGCTCAGGCGACCGGCATCCCCGTCTTCAAGCTCACCGAAGAGGAATCCAGCCGACTCGTCTTCATGGAGAAGGCGCTGCACCAGCGCGTCATCGGCCAGGAAGAGGCGATCGCCGCGCTCTCGCGCACGATCCGTCGCCAGCGCGCCGGCCTCAAGGACCCGAAGCGCCCCTCGGGCTCGTTCATCTTCGCCGGCCCCACCGGCGTCGGAAAGACCGAGCTCGCCAAGGCTCTCGCCGAGTTCCTCTTCGACGACGAGGCCGCGCTGATCTCGCTCGACATGAGCGAGTTCGGTGAGAAGCACACCGTCTCGCGTCTGTTCGGTGCCCCTCCCGGATTCGTCGGTTTCGAAGAGGGCGGCCAGCTCACCGAGAAGGTGCGCCGCAAGCCGTTCTCGGTCGTGCTGTTCGACGAGATCGAGAAGGCCCACCCCGACATCTTCAACTCGCTGCTGCAGATCCTCGAAGAGGGTCGCCTGACCGACGGTCAGGGACGCATCGTCGACTTCAAGAACACCGTGATCATCATGACGACGAACCTCGGTTCGTCGGCGATCGCCGGTGGCCCGGTCGGCTTCCAGATCGAAGGCAACTCGCAGACGACCTACGAGCGCATGAAGGGCAAGGTCGACGAAGAACTCAAGCGTCACTTCAAGCCCGAGTTCCTCAACCGCCTCGACGACATCATCGTCTTCCCGCAGCTCAACAAGGACGAACTGCGTCAGATCGTCGGCCTGTTCGTCAAGCGCCTGGGCGACCGCCTGCTCGACCGCGACATGACGGTCGAGCTCTCGGACGCCGCCAAGGACAAGCTCATCGAGATCGGATTCGACCCCTCGCTCGGTGCCCGGCCGCTGCGCCGCGCCATGCAGCGCGAGATCGAGGACCAGCTCTCGGAGCGCATCCTGCACGGTCAGCTCGACACCGGCGACCACGTGAAGGTCGACGTCGTCGACGGCAAGTTCACCTTCGAGCACGCACCGCGTGGCGAGAAGGTGGCCGTGGGGATCAACACCGGTGGCGCCGGTATCTCGGCCACGCCGGACCTCGCCGCCAGCGGCAACGACTGACACGCGTTTCCAGAAAGGGGGCGGATGCTACGGCATCCGCCCCCTTTCTACGTTCCCGCCCAGGAACCGGCGTCGGCGCCCCGGCTCAGGCTTCGAGGGCGCGGAGCATCGTCTCGCGCAGGGCGTCAGGGTCGTCGTTCAGCAGCAGACCTCCCAGGTATGCCGCGTAGACGAGCCGCGCACGCGCGGACGCATCAGCGGGCGGCATCCCGCGCCCGGTCAGGATGCGCTCCAGGAAGGCCAGCCTGGTCGAATGCACGCGCGCGACCACCGGGCCGACACGAGCATCGGCGCTGGCCAGTAGCATCCGCAGTTCGGTGGCATCGTGCGCATGGCCCACGGTGTGCGCGAGGAGTGCTGCCGCGGCATCGGGCGCGGTGGGATCGAGCGCGTCGATCACCTCGCGGGTCGCCCGCTGCTCCCAGCGATCGAGCACGGCGTCGATGAGGGCCGCGCGATCCGCGAAATGCCAGTAGAGGCTGCCCTTGGTGGCTCCGGCGAAAGCGGCGAGGGGTTCGATGGCGAGCTGATCGAACCCCACCCGGCTGCCGAAGTCGATCGCGATGTCGATCCAGTCGTCGCGGCTGCGGCGTGGCCGAGGTGTCGAAGAAGTGGGACGAGCCATGGCGGCATCGTACTGTACGGTGCCGTATAGTCATTTCCATACGGAAGCGTATGGAAGGAAGCGCATGAAGAAGTCCCTTCGCGATCTGATCCGCCCGCCGCACGACCCCCGCCCCCGACGCCCTCTCGCGGTGCTCGCAGCGACCGTGCTGGCATCCCTGGGCCTGTTGCACGTGCTCTGGGCGCTCGGCAACCCCTGGCCCGCGTCCGATGCCGAGGCGTTCGTGACGACCTTCCTCGGCGCGCCGGGTGGGGTGCCGATGCCCGGTCCGCTGATCACCATGCTCGTCGCGCTCGCCCTCCTGGCCGCAGCAGTACTGGTGCTGATGCGCGTCTCGCGCGTTGACGTCGTGCGGGGGATAGGCCACCTCGGCACGCTCGGCATCGGGATCGCCCTCGCGCTGCGCGCCGCCGTCGGGTTCATCGTGTCAGGGCTGCTGCCGCACCTGGTGGTTGAGCCGTACCGGACGCTGGACCTGTGGGTCTACTCGCCGCTGTGCCTCGCTCTCGCAGTCGCCGTCTTCGTCGTGCGTCGGAAATCCCAGACCGAACAGGTGCAGGTCGGCGTGTCATAGCCCGACACGCCGGCCGCGGCCCGTTTCGTCTGTGAGTTCCACACGGCTGGCCGCTCTAGGCTGGAACTGTGAGCGACTACACCGTCCGCGCAGCGCGCAGCACCGACATCGTCGGCATCCACTCGCTGTTGGAGCCGATGGTCGAGAAGCGAATCCTGCTCGGCAAGGACCTCGCGGTGCTCTACGGGGCGGTGCAGGAGTTCGTCGTCGCCGAACACGACGGCCGACTGATCGGCTGCGGAGCCCTGCACGTCATGTGGGAGGACATCGGCGAGGTGCGCACCCTGCTTGTGCACGACGACTATCTGCGCCACGGCGTCGGCCGCACCATCGTCGAGGACCTTGAGCGACGTGCTCGTGACCTGGGCCTGCAGCGTCTGTTCTGTCTCACCTTCGAGACTGCGTTCTTCACCCGCCGCGGCTTCGCCCCGATCGGTGAGCAGGTCGTGGACGCCGATGTGTACTCGCAACTACTGCGCAGTGGCGACGCGGGCGTCGAGGAATTCCTCGACCTGGCGCACGTCAAGCCGAACACGCTCGGCAACACCAGGATGATCAAGCACCTCAACTAGCCTGGGAACATGTCCCGTCCGTCTGCCGCCGTCTACCGCCGCCGGCGACTCCTGGTGATCGTCCTGGCGTTCGTGGCGATCGCGGCCATCTCCGGAGGAGTCTGGCTGGCGCTCGCGCAGCCCTGGTCTTCGGCATCCGACGCTACGGCCGCCTCTGCGACGCCGGAGGCGACCGCCTCGGCGCCGACCGATACGGCGTCCGCGAGTCCGTCGCCGAGTCCGGACGACACCGAGACCCCCGGGGTCGTCGCCTGCGAAGCCGGCGACATCGTGGTCGTCGCCCAGACGGATGCTGACACCTATGGCGCCGGTGAGTTGCCCCAACTGTCGATCAGCCTGACCAACAACGGTGCACGGGACTGCACGATGAACGTCGGGTCGAGTACGCAGAAGTTCGTCGTCACGAGCGGTTCGGACACGTGGTGGCGCTCGACAGACTGCCAGACCGAACCCAGTGACATGATCGTCACGCTCGAAGCGGGGACGACCGTCACGAGTGCGACCCCGGTGGTGTGGGACCGCACCCGTTCATCGGTCGACACCTGCGATGCAGAGCACCGACCGCAGGCGCCCGGAGGCGGTTCGTCGTACCACGTGAGCGTGGAGATCGGCGGATTCGAGGGCGCGAGCACCAAGCAGATCATCCTGCGCTGATCCCCGCGGCGTCGTTGTGCGAAACGCACAGGGAAAGACGCGAAAGCGCTCCGATGTTCGGCTGACATCACCGATATTTTGGGATACCATGGGAACTGGTTCTTCGAACTAGTGCGGTGAAAACCATCCCCAGTGGTTGTCGACTTCAGCGTCCCCAGCGCTTCGACATCACCGCCGCAAGAACCTGGAGGGCCCTCTCGAGTACCCCAGTCCCCAATGGAGGATTCGAGAGGGCCCCGCTTCTTCCCTCTGTGGTTCGGTGCGATCCTTCGCGCTCTCATAGGCTGGATGCATGGCGAAGAAGAGGGCAGGGGCCAAGAAGCGTCCCGCACCGGAGGAGTTCCGTTCCGAGGCACTGGCGCAGGCGCTCGAGAAGCAGGACATGGCGGCCGTCGCCCTCGCACTGCGCAACGGCAACACGGTCGTACCCCTGATCAAGCCCGGCGCTCGCGACAACCCGCTCGACGGTGGCGAGGTGTGGACCTACCGCGACCCGAAGTCCGGTGACGTGGCGCTGCTGCTGTTCAGCGATGCCACGCACAAGCCCGCCAACCTGCCCCCGGGCGTCGGCATCTATTCGCCCGCGTGGCTGAAGTCGTTCCTGACCACGCACAGCGACACCATTACGACCGTGTTCCTCGACATCGCGGGCCCTCACCCGATGCAGGCGCCGCCCGCCGAACTGCTCAAGGCGCTCGACGTCTGAACCGCCGCACGGCGCGGCGCGATCAGAACGGCGGCACGCCGGCGTCGTGGGTCCGCCGACTGGCGCTCGGCGCGCTGCTCTTCGCCCGTGACCGGATATCGCCCAGCGCCGTGCGCAGACTCGACGATCGGTCATCGATCACCTGCTGATACCCCAATCGTGCCGCTTCGCTGCGCCGCTGCGCGGCTTGCGTCACCGGACGGATCTCACCGGCCAGCGACAACTCGCCCACCACGGCCAGCGTGCGGGGCACCGAGAGATGCCGGATCGACCCCGCCACGGCGACGGCGATCGCAAGGTCTGCTGCCGGTTCGGTGAATCGCACACCGCCGACGGTCGAGACGTACACGTCGAGCTTCGAGGTCTCGATGCCGGCGCGGCGTTCGAGGATCGCCAGCACCATCGCCACGCGCGACGAGTCGAGACCGTGCACCACTCGGCGCGGGTTCGGCGCGTTCGAGGTGATCGTCAGCGCCTGCACCTCGACGGGCAGTGCACGCCGACCCTCCATGGCGATCGCGACGCAGGTGCCCGGCTCGGCGTCGCCCTGCGAGAGGAACAGGCCACTCGGGTCGGGCACCTCGGCGATGCCGACACCGGTCATCTCAAAACACCCGACCTCATCGGTCGGCCCGAACCGGTTCTTCAGAGCGCGCACGAACCGCAGCGCCGTCTGCCGATCGCCCTCGAAATGACACACGACGTCGACAAGATGCTCCAGTACGCGCGGCCCTGCGACCTGGCCGTCTTTCGTCACGTGCCCGACGATGATCACCGGCAGCCCGCGGTCTTTCGCAACGCGGATCAGCGTCGCGGCGACCTCGCGTACCTGGCTCGGCTGCCCGGCCGCGCCGTCGATCAGACCGGATGTCACGGTCTGCACCGAGTCGACGATCACGAGCTCGGGCCGCACCTCGTCGATGTGGCCGAGGATCGTCGCCAGGTCGGTCTCGCTGGCCAGGTAGAGGTCGTCGTGCAGGGCTCCGGTGCGCTCGGCGCGCAGTCGCACCTGCGCGGGGGACTCCTCGGCGCTGGCATACAGCACCCGCCGGCCCGCCTTCGCCGTCGAGGCCGCGACCTCAAGCAGCAGAGTGGACTTGCCGACACCGGGTTCGCCGCTGAGCAGGATCGCTGCACCCGGCACGATGCCACCGCCCAGCACCCGGTCGAACTCGCCGACTCCGCTGGTGCGCCGTGGAGCATCGGTCGTGGTGATCTGGGTGATCGGTCGCGCTGCCCGGTGCGCGGGCGGGGCGACGGCATCCGTCTGCCGCACGAATCCGACCTTGGTGCCCTGCTCTTGCACCGTGCCCCATTGCTGGCACTCGCCGCACCGGCCGACCCATTTCGCGGTCGTCCACCCGCATTCGGTGCAGACGAAGGCGGGCGGAGCGGGTCGACGGGTGGCCATCACGCCAGGCTACCGGCGCCCACCGACGTCGAGCGGCCCTGCTCAGCCGCCGATCGCGTTCATCCCGCGGACGGGCTGCAGGAACGACGGGTCGTTGATCGCGTGCCCGGGCAGTTTCGCCCAGATGCAGCGGCGCAGCACGTCGTCGATGACGTCGTCCTGTGCGTCGCCCCGCAGGGAGGGAAGCAGATCGAACTCGTGCATCGAGAACAGACAGTTGCGCAATTGGCCGTCGGCGGTAAGCCGCAGCCGGTCGCAGGCACCGCAGAACGGTGCGGTCACCGAGGCGATCACGCCGACCGTCGCGCCATCGGCGGTGCCCGGCCCGTGCAGGCGCCAGCGTTCGGCCGGTGCACCGCCGCGACCCGGCACGGCTTCGAGACGCCACTGCGCGCCGAGCGCGGCCAGGATCTCATCGCGCGTGACCATCGCTTCACGGCTCCACGTATGACCGACATCGAGCGGCATCTGCTCGATGAAGCGCAGCTCGGCCTCGTGATCAAGCGCGAAGCGCACCAGGTCAACCATCTCGTCGTCGTTGACGCCGCGCATCGCGACGGTGTTCAGCTTGAGCGGGCGCAGCCCGGATTCCGCCGCCGCCGTGATCCCGGTCAGGACGTCATCGAGGCGGTCGCGACGGGTCAACGCCGTGAACGGGTCTCGCCGCAGTGTGTCGAGCGAGATGTTCAGTCGCGACAGGCCCGCGCCGATCAGGTCGTCGAGCATCGACGCCAGTGCGATGCCGTTCGTCGTCATCGCCACCTGCACCGGGCCATACGGCGACTCCAGTCTTGCCAGCCGACGCACCACATCGACCACGTCCCGCCGCAGCAGCGGCTCGCCCCCGGTCAGCCGGAATGTCGTGATGCCGGCATCCGCCGCCACGCGCGCGACGCGCACGATCTCGTCGGCAGAGAGGATCGAGGCCTTGGCCAGCCACTCCATGCCCTGCTCGGGCATGCAGTACGTGCAGCGCAACGAACAGCGGTCGGTCAGCGAGATGCGCAGATCTCGGTGCACGCGACCGTGCGTGTCGAGCAGGGGTAGCGCCGCCATCGGTCCTCTCTTCGATATGGCGACAGTAGTCCGTGCGCCGCGTAAGGGCCAGGGGAGGTGCCGCGCGCGGCTCGGAGCGTCAGTGCGCGGTCGTCTCTGCGACGGCCGCGGCGAAGGCGGATGCCGGTGACCCGAGCACCTCGTCGAGCGGGCCCCGTTGGGTGATGCGGCCGTTCTCGAGGATCAGCAGTTCATCGGCGAGAGCCTGGGCGTCGGCCAGCGTATGAGAGACGACGATCGTCGTCGTACCGCGCAACTGCTCGCGCACGACACCGCGCAGCTCGGCGGCGGCCTGCACATCGAGCGATGAGAACGGTTCGTCGAGCAGCAGCAGGCGCGGGCGCGCCGCCAGCGCCCTGGCCAGTGCGACGCGTTGCCGCTGACCTCCCGACAGGTGCTCCGGGCGGTGCCGTCCGTGCTCGGGCAGGCCGATCCACGGCATCCACTCCTCGGCGACGGTGACCGAACCGGCGCGCGACGCCCCCGTCGACCGGGCCGCGAACGCGATGTTCTCGACGGCGGTCATGTGCGGGAAGAGCAGGGCGTCCTGCCCGAGCAGGCCGATGGCCCGCCGAGACGGCGCCGTGTGCCGGCGACGGTCGGCCAGGCGCACCCCGTCGATCGACACCTGGCCGGCATTGAGGCGCGTGAGGCCGGCGATGGCCTCGAGCAGGGTCGTCTTGCCTGCGCCGCTCGGCCCCATCACCGCCAGCACGCCGCCGGGGCCGACCGTCAGTCTCGCGTCGACGTCGGCGTGCGCCACGACGATGTGCGCGTCGAGGGCCCCGCGCGACCCGGTCACCGCAGCGTCCCCGGACGCCAGGCGCGCACGAGCAGCAGCACGACCACCGCGGTCGCCAGCAGCAGCAGCGACAGTGCCACCGCCGTCTCACGGCCGGTGCCCGCCCCGTTGAACGCGGTGTAGATCGCCAGGGGCATCGTCTGCGTCACCCCCGGGGCGTTGCCGGCGAAGAGCGCGGTAGCGCCGAACTCACCGATCGCGCGAGCGAAGCACAGGATCACCCCGACGAGGATTCCCGGTGCGGCCAACGGCAAGGTCACACGCCACAGCACGCGCCACGGGCCGGCCCCGAGCGTCGCAGCGGCGCGTTCATAGCGGCCACCGACACCGCGCAGCGTGCCCTCGACGGCGAGCACGAGGAACGGCAGCGCGACGAACGCCTGCGCGAGTACGACCGCGGCGAACGAGAACGGCAGCGTCAGATCGAACCAGGCCGACAGCACCTGTCCGAGTGGACTGGTGCGTCCGAACAGGAACAGCAGCGCCACGCCGCCCACCATCGGCGGCAGAACGAGCGGTACCGCGACCACCGCACGCAGCAGCGCAGAGACGCGCGGCCCCGACCGGGCGATCAGCAGGGCGAGCGGCAGCCCCAGGATCAGGCACAGCGACGTGGCAGCCAGCCCGCTCAGCAGTGACAGCCGCAGGGCGTCGAGCGCGGCCGGCGACGTGACATCATGCCACAGCGTCGACCATGACGCCCGCGTGGTCAACGCGACCAACGGGAGCACCAGCAGACCGATTCCGAGCGCCGCAGGTGCCATGAGCAGGAACGGCGTGCCAGTGCCGGTATCCGCGCGGGGCCCGGCGGTGCGGGGGGCCCGTGCTGCGTTCGCGCTCATGGCGCACCGAATCCGCGGGTCTGCAGCAGCTGCTGGGCTTCGTCGCCCAGCACGAAGGCGGCGAACGCGACGCCGGCCGCGTTCGCCCCATCGAGCGCGACGACGGGGTAGCGGTTCACGACATCGCCCGCGCCGACCGGAACGAAGCTCTCGACCGCGGCATCTCCGAGCACATCCGTGGCGTACACCACCCCGGCATCCGCCTCGCCGGCCGCGACCTTCTGCAGCACCGCGGTGACGTTCTGCTCCAAGCTGGCGGGGGCCACCGACACTCCGGCATCGTCGAGGAGTCGTGTCGCCGCGACTCCGCACGGCACCTCCGGGGCGCACAGCACCGTGACCGCACGCGAGAGATCGGCCAGGGCGGTCACGCCGGCCGGGTTGCCGACCGGCACGGCCACGACAAGCGTGTTCGTCGCGAACACCACGGGGTCACTCGCCAGCCCGGCGTCGACGACCACCTGCATGCTGTTCTCATCGGCCGCCGCGAAGACATCGGCATCCGCGCCCTCCTGCACCTGCACCGCCAGCGTGCTCGAACCGTCGTAGACGGCCACGACGTCAACGCGCGGGTGGCGGGTCTCGAACGCGGTCGCGATCTCGTCGAAGACGGTGCGCAACGACGCCGCCGCGAACACGGTCACCGTGCCGGTGAGCGCATCGCCGGCCGTCGGCGGCGCGGCGTCGAGAGGCGCGGTGTCGGATGCCGGAGCGCAGCCCGCCAGCAGCAGAGCGGCCAGCACGGTGATGCCCACCGGCGCGCGGCCCGTCACACGCGCCCGCCGCAGCGGCTCGGGAAGGCGGCGGCAGGGCATGCCCCGAGCATAGGGAGCGCGTGCGCGCAGATCCAGGTCTTGCGCACTGGCGCGGTGCGGCGCCGGACCGTAGCCTCGGAACATGGCGCTGCCCCCTCTCGTCGAACCCGTCGACGCTCTGAGCAGTGCCGAGGCCGTGCGCACCGCCCGCCATCAGGTGCTCACCGGGCTCGGCGAACTCGGCCAGCGCCGACTGCGGGCCGCGCACGTCGCCGTCGTCGGCGCAGGTGGGCTGGGCGGAGCCGTCGTGCTCGCGCTCGCCGCCGCCGGCATCGGCACTCTCACGGTCATCGACGATGACATGGTCGAGCTGTCGAACCTGCAGCGCCAGGTCATGCATCGACACGCCGACCTCGGAGCCGCCAAGGTCGACAGCGCGGTGCGGACCGCGGCGGACCTCTGCCCCGAGACGGTCGTGCATCCCGTGCGCACACGGCTCACCCACGACAACGGCGCGGCACTGCTGGCCGGAGCGGATGTGGTGGTCGACGGCACCGACACCTTCGCCTCGCGCTGGGACGTCGCCGACGCCACCGAGACGCTGGGCGTGCCGCTGGTGTGGGGAGCCATTCAGCAGTTCACCGCGCAGGTGACGGTCTTCTGGGCCTCTCCGCCACCGGGAACGCCGCCGGTCGTCCTCAGCGACCTGCATCCGCGCGGCGACCTCAGCGAGGTGCTCGCCTGTGCCGACGTCGGGGTGTTCGGTGCGCTGTGTCTTCAGATCGGCGCGGTGCAGGCGATGGAGGCCATCAAGCTCATCGCCGGCATCGGTGATCCGCTGATCGGACGCGTGGCGGTGATCGACGCATTGCGGGCGACCTCGCGTGAGGTACCGCTGCGCGCTGCGCAACCGCCAGCGGGAGCGGCATCATGACCTACCGCGCTGTGGAGGAACAGCTTGCGCTCGTGCTGGCGGCCGTGCGGCAGCATCCGCCGCAGCGCGTCGCCGTCGACCAGGCGCACGGATTCACGCTGGCGGTCGATGCGCGCGCCGCCAGCGCCGTGCCCGCCTTCGACAACTCGGCCATGGACGGCTTCGCCGTGCGCCGGGACGACGTCGTCGCGGCCGCACCCGACTACCCCGTCACGCTCCGCGTCGTCGCCGACGTTCCCGCCGGAAGCGCGCACGATCCGGAGCTGCGCGCCGGGGAATGCGCACGGATCATGACCGGCGCCGCGGTGCCCAGCAGCGCCGATGCCATCGTGCCGTTCGAGGACACCGTCGGCGGGCTCACCGACTCGCAGCGGCACGCCACGGTACTGCGAGCGCCGGTGGCCGGAGCGTACATCAGATCGATCGCCGATGACATCGCCGCGGGCGACGTCGCGCTCGCCGCGGGCGCCCACCTGGGTGCCCGACAACTCGGGGCGTTGGCGGGCGCCGGTGTGGCCACGGTCGAGGTGTCGCCGCGCCCGCGCCTGGCCATCGTCTCGACGGGCTCCGAACTCGTCGCGCCGGGGCGACCGCTCCACCGCGGCCAGATCCCCGAGTCGAACGGCATTCTGCTCGCCGCGCTCGCCGCCGAGGCCGGGGCAGAGGTCGCACTGCGCAGAGTGATCTCTGACGACGACCACGGCGGTGTGGCCGATGTGATCGCCGACGCACAGCGGCACGGCGTCGACGCCGTGGTCTTCTCGGGCGGAGTCAGCGCCGGTGCATACGAGATCGTCAAGCAGAGCCTCGCGCACCGGATGGAGTTCACCAGCGTGGGCATGCAGCCCGGCAAGCCACAGGGGTTCGGCACGACCGAGCAGGGGATGCTGCTGTTCGGCCTGCCCGGCAATCCCGTCAGCGCAGCGGTGTCGTTCGAGGTGTTCGTGCGCCCCGCGTTGTTGCACATGCAGCGCCGCACCGCTCTGCACCGCCCGCGCCTGCGTCTGCCCGCCGGTGCCGACTGGCGCACCCCGCCCGGGCGGCGGCAGTACCTGCCCGCGGTCATCGACCGCACCGACCCCGCACGGCCCGTCGTGCGGCCGGCGAGCGCGGGCGGATCCGGGTCGCATCTCAGCGTGGGCCTCGGTGCCGCCGAGGTGTACGCGATCGTGCCCGCCGACACCGAGCGCGTCCGCGCCGGCGACCTCATCGACGTCATGGAGCTGCGATGACCTTCACCCATCTCGACGCACACGGCCACGCCCGCATGGTCGACGTCACCGACAAGACCCCCACCGCGCGTTCGGCGACGGCGCGGGGCTTCGTGCGCTGTGCCGCGCACACCGTCGATCTGCTGCGCGATGGCGCGGTCCCCAAGGGCGACGTGCTCGCCGTGGCCCGCATCGCCGGCATCCAGGCCGCCAAGCGCACCCCCGAGCTGCTGCCGCTCGCGCACGTGATCGGCGTGCACGGTGCGGTGGTCGACCTGGCGGTCGATGACGACGGCGTGTCGATCGAGGCCACCGTGCGCACCGCCGACCGCACCGGCGTCGAGATGGAGGCGCTCACCGCCGTCACGGTCGCCGCGCTCGCCGTCGTCGACATGATCAAGGGGCTCGACCGCTCGGCATCGATCGAGCACGTGCGCATCACCGCCAAGGAGGGTGGGCGCAGCGGCGCCTGGAGCCGACCCGACGACGAGACCCGTGCCGTGGACGAGGGGGCGTGACAGCATGACCATCGTGCGTCTGTTCGCCGCCGCGCAGGACGCGGTCGGACACGACTCGCTGCCGACGGATGCGCGCACACTCGGCGAGCTGAAGGAGCGTCTGGTGGCCGACCACCCGGCGCTGCGAGACCTGCTGCCGCGCTGCGCCGTGCTCGTCGACGGCGCGCGGGTGGGGGAGTCACACCGGCTCGACGGGGCGCGGATGGTCGACGTGCTGCCGCCGTTCGCCGGAGGCTGAGCGCGCTACCCGCCGAGCCCCTTCCACGCCGACGTGCCGTCGGCCTCGATCTGCCTCTTCCACACCGGCAGGTCGCGCTTGATCGCCTCGATCACCTCGCGGCACACGACGAACGCCTCATGGCGATGGGCCGAGGCCACGGCGATCACCACGGCGGCGTCGCCGACGACCAGACGACCCGTGCGGTGGCTGACGGCGACGAGGGCATCCGTGCCCTTCGCTGCATCCGTCGCGATGCGCGCCAGCGTCTGTTCGGCATCGGGGTGCGCGCTGTACTCCAGCGCGACGACGAGATCGGTGGCATCCGGGTCATGGTCCCGCACCCGGCCGACGAAGGTGGTGACGGCACCGGCTGTCGTGCTCTCGACGGCGGCGATGTGCTCGTCGAGCGACAGCGGCGTCTCTGACATTCGGGCGAGGCGGACGGTCATCGGTGGTCCTCGCCGTCGAGTTGATCGAGCACGTGCTGCGCGATCGAGAGGACTATCGGCATGCCCTCGGCGACCGCCTTCGGCGATCCCGGCAGGTTGACGATGAACGTTCGACGCGAGACCCCCGCGATCCCGCGGGACAGCATCGCGGTCGGTGTCACCGCGGTGCCCGCGTGGCGCAGCTGTTCGGCGACACCGGGCAGCATCCGCTCGATCACCCGTGACGTGCCCTCGGGGGTCTCATCACGCGGGGCAACGCCGGTGCCACCCGTGGTCACCACCAATCGGATGCCCGTGGCCAGGAACCCGCGCAGGGCCTGCTCGACGGCATCCGCCCCATCGGAGACGACGCAGGCGTCGGCGCAGTCGAAACCAGCCTCACGGAGCGCGGCGACGGCGACCGGCCCCGCCGTGTCGTCGCGGATGCCCGCGGCCGAGCGGTCCGAGACGGTGAGGACGGCCGCAGTCGACATGCGGCCAGCCTAGCGATCCGCGCACTCGGCGCGGCCGTGATTATTCACGGCCAGTGGCGAGGGAGCAGCCAGGGCCGTCTGGGATGATGGGATGATGGCCAACGGGGGGCTCGCATACGGGCCGATTTCGAGCTATTCGCGGGTGCGCATTCTGCACCTGCTCTTCGTCGCCGCCTCCGAACAGGGGCGTCCGGAACGCACGATCGGCGAGCTGTGCGAGGCCACGGGGCTGCACGCGAACACGGTGCGCGAGCACCTGCAGCGCCTGATGGAGGGCGGTTACGTCATTCAATCGATCGAGCGCCGCACCACCCGCGGACGCCCGCGAACGCTGTACACCGCGGTGACCGGACTGCCCGAGGCGTCGAGCCCCGTCGCCCGCGAGAAGGTCGCCGAAGCCGCCCGGCGCGGTGATCTGCTGCGTCGGATGCTGGCCGAGGGTGACTCTGAGCTGGGGCGCGAGGCAACCTACCAGCTCGACGCCCTCACCGAGCACCTCGAAGAGAGCGGCTTCGAGCCGATCATCGACGAAGAACAGCTGACGGTCGAACTCACACCGTGCCCGCACGCCGCCGGTGCGCCCGAGCACCGGCCGATGCTGTGCCAGGTGCATCTGGGGCTCATGCAGGGCGTGCTCGCCCAGGCGGGCGGACCGCTCAAGGCGGAGTGTGTGCAGGCGCCGCAGCGTCCTGAGGAGTGCACCGTGCAGCTGAGGCTCAGCGCTCAGGCCGCGGCGGCCTGAGCGCTACTCGTAGAGCGAGGCGACGGGCTCCATGACGATGCCCTGCGCCTCGAAGGCGCGGCGGCGCTCCTCGATACGGCGGTGCATCTCGGTCTGTGCGTCCGCCACGAGCGCGGCGGGCAGCTCGACCGAGGTCGGGGCGGGGTCGCCGTTGCCGGCGGCGATGTACGCGTCGAGCTCTGGGCCCGACGTCCACGAACTGATCAGCGCATAGCGCGGGGAATCGCCCTGATGCCAGACCGCGTGCCAGAAACGCTGGGTGTCGACGATGATGCGCGACCCGGCCGATAGCGGCAGGCGGATCTCGGTGGCCGGGTCGAAGCGGTCCGAGCGCAGGATCAACAGCGAGTCGGCGTCGTCGGTGAGGTTGAGCCAGCTGCGCACGACCCAGCCGGTGCCCTCGGCGTTCAGCCGGTTGTTGTCATCCTGATGCAGGTTGTAGATCGCGTCGGCGTAGGTGTTCGGCTGCAGCTCGATCACCCGGCAGCGGCCGACGTTCGCACCGGGCTCGAGGGCCATGCGCTGCAGCGTCGGGGCCTTCGCGACCTGCGGGGCGATCCACACGCCGTCCTTGTCGGTGCGTGGCGGGGTGTGGTTCCAGAACCCGTTGCACTCGAGATCGCCGGAATAGCTGGCCAGTGGGGCGAAGCGGGTGATGCCCGACGACCGCCACCCCGTATATTCCAGACCCTGCCACTCGGTGGGGTCGATCGACAGCTCGAGGCGGTCGAGCACCACCAGTCCTGTCGCGTCCAAGGCGGGCGAGGTGAGGAATCCCATCGCGTTCTCCGTTCCGGCATCCGATCCGCCCTCCATCGTAGGCCGACGGCGCGGCCAAGGTTCGCGATGCAGTAGCATTTCACATGTCACTACTGACTCGAGGTGGAGAGAGGTGAACATGCGCGTCATCGTGATCGGTGCCGGCGCCATCGGCGCGGCATGCGCCCTGGCGCTCACGGAGGCCGGCGCCGACGTCATCGTGATCGACCGCACCGGCGTGGCCGGCGAGACCTCCAGCAGGTGCGAGGGCAACATCCTGGTCTCCGACAAGGGTCCCGGCCCCGAGGCACTGATGGCCATCGAGGCGAACCGTGCCTGGCGGGCCCTCGCCGAGCGCCTCGACGCCGACCGGCTGCCCGGCCAGCCGGCGACCGAGTTCGAGGCGAAGGGCGGCGTGGTCGTCGCATTCGCCGGTGGGGCAGAGGCACTCGGGAGCTTCGCCGAGGCGCAGCGCGGTATCGGCATCCGGGCCGAGGTGCTCGACCGGAGTGCGCTGCGGGCCGCCGAACCGCACCTTGCCCCGGATCTCGCCGTCGGCGTGCACTACGCCGACGACGCGCAAGTGCAACCCAGTCTCGCAACCCAGGCGATGCTGGCGCGTGCGCGGCATCTCGGCGCGCACCTGCGGATCACCGAGGTCACCGGCGCCGTCATGCACGCCGGGCGCGCGCACGGCGTGCTCACCACCGAGGGTCGCATCGACGCGGACGCGGTAGTGAACTGCGCCGGACCTTGGGCGGGCGAGGTCGCCGCGCTCTTCGGCGCCGACCTCGACATCAGGCCGCGACGCGGGACGATCCTCGTGACGACGCCGATGCCGCAGCGCGTCTTCCACAAGGTGTACGACGCCGACTACGTCGGAGCCGTCGGGTCGGCCGACGCGGCTCTGCAGACCTCCACCGTCGTCGAGTCCACTCCGGCGGGTACGGTGCTGATCGGTTCGAGTCGCGAACGGGTCGGTTTCTCCGGCGCGGGACTGCTGGCCCCGCTGGCCGAGATCGCCGCGAAGGCATCACGGCTGTTCCCGTTCCTGCGCGACACGATGCTGCTGCGCACGTACTACGGGTTCCGACCGTACACGCCCGATCATCTGCCGGCGATCGGAGCCGACGCGCAGGTGTCGGGTCTGTTCCACGCGGCGGGACACGAGGGGGCGGGCATCGGTCTCGCCCCGACCACCGGCGCCCTGATCGCTCATGCCGTGCTCGGTGTGGCGGCGCCGTTGGATCCCGCTCCGTTCCTGCCCTCGCGGAGCGCACTGCGAGGAGCGGCCGCATGAGCACCGGCATCCGATCTGAACGCCCGGGGAAGGACGCGCGATGAGCATCAGCATCCGAGTCGACGGAGTCGAACTGTCGGGGCGCGACGGCCAGACGATCGCCGGTGTGCTGCTCGGCAACGGACAGCGCACGTGGCGCGACGCGCACGACGGCCGGCGCGGCATCTTCTGCGGGATCGGTGTGTGCCAGGACTGTGTGCTCACCGTCAACGGTGTCGAGGGCGTGCGTGCCTGCCAGCGCACGGCGGTGGACGGCGACGTGATCGAACGAGAGGGCAGGGCATGAATCGTGTCGTCGTGATCGGTGCCGGGCCCGCGGGCCTCGCGGCGGCCGCATCCGCCGCCACGGCCGGCGCGGACGTCGTGCTGGTCGATGAGGGCGAGCGCGTCGGCGGTCAGTTCTGGCGGCATCATCCTGATCTCACCGACCCCCGTCTGCAGCACCAGCTCGGTCGGTTCGGTCGTCTGCGCGAGTCTCTCTCGACGGTGCGGATGGTGTCGTCTGCGAGTGTCTGGCGCGTCGAGGTCGATCCGCTGCGCGTGCATGTGCTCGTCGGGCCGGCGGATGCCACGGGCCGCGCAGCGGAGACCCTGACGGCGGATTCCGTCGTCGTCGCCACCGGCGCGCACGACCGCGTGCTGCCCGTGCCGGGTTGGACGCTGCCCGGTGTGACGTCCGCCGGTGCCATCCAGGCGCTGGCGAAACGTGACGCACTGGCGCCGGGGGAGAGCACCGTCGTCGCCGGCGCCGGTCCGTTCCTGTTGCCGGTCGCGCAGAGCGTCGCGCTGCAGGGCGGGCGGGTCGCCGAGGTCGTCGAGGCGGTGGGGTTCGGAGCGATCCTGCGGGGCTGGGGAACGAAGGCCTGGCAGCTCACCGCCGCAGCCGGCAAAGCCGGCGAACTCAGCGGCTATGTGGCATCCCTCGCCCGTCATCGCACGCCGTACCGGTTCGGAAGCGCGGTCACGCGCATTCATGGGACGGATGCTGTCGAAGCCGTCACCGTGCAGCGCATCGACACGCAGTGGCGGCCGATCGCGGGCACCGAGCGCACGGTCGAGTGCGACTCGGTGGGTCTCGGCCACGGCTTCACGCCCCGTCTGGAGACGGCGATCCAGTTCGGCTGCGCGATCAGCCCGGATCGTTTCGTCACCGTCGATGCCGAGCAGCGCACGACCGTGCCCGGTGTCTTCGCGGCCGGTGAGATCACCGGTATCGGCGGAGCGGATGCGGCGCTCGCCGAGGGGGAGATCGCGGGGCTCGCGGCCGCGGGCGCCGCATCGGACGATCCGCGTCTGAAAGGTGCGGCCGCGGTCCGTCGGCGCATGCACGCGTTCGCCGCGCGGCTCGAGGTGCACGGCATCCGCGCCGGGTGGACGGCTTGGCTCGACGACGACACGATCATCTGCCGCTGCGAGTCGGTGCGCCGGAACGTCATCGACGAGTACGTCGCAACATCGTCACGCGGCATGCGGCTCGCGACGCGTGCCGGGCTCGGCGCCTGCCAGGGCCGCACCTGCGGCCGCAGCGTCGACGACATCACCGGAGCGGCGGGAAGCACCGTCGGCGCGGGATTCGAACATCGCCCCGTGCTGTCGTCCGTGCGGATCGGTGAACTCGCCGGCCTGTCGAACGGCGCCGGCACCCTCGACACAGAACCGTCAGGAGGAAACTGATGCGCGCACGCCGCACCATCCAGGCCGTCGACTCCCACACCGAGGGCATGCCGACACGGGTCGTCACCGGCGGGGTCGGGCGTATTCCCGGCGCGACGATGAACGACCGGCGTCTGTACGCGATGGAGCATCTCGACGGGTTGCGCGGGTTTCTCATGAATGAGCCCCGTGGACATGCCGCGATGTCGGGCGTGCTGCTGCAGCCGCCCGCCCGCGACGACGCCGACTGGGGGATCGTCTTCATCGAGGCGTCAGGTTTTCTGCCGATGTGCGGTCACGGCACGATCGGTGCGGCCACGGTGCTCGTCGAGACCGGCATGGTCGAGGTGACCGAGCCGGTCACCGAGATCCGACTGGACGTCCCGGCCGGACTGGTCATCGCGCGTGTGCGCGTCGAGAACGGACGCGCGGTCGATGTGACCATCGAGAACGTGCCGAGCTTCGTCGACCGACTCGATGAGCGCCTCACGGTGCCCGGCATCGGAGAGATCACCTACTCGGTCGCCTTCGGCGGCAACTACTACGCCCTGGTCGACCTCGACGAGGTGGGGTTGCGGTTCGACCGTGCCCAGCAGGACGAGATCCTGCAGGCCGGACTGAAGATCATGGACGCCATCAACACCCAGGAACCCCCGGTGCACCCGGTGCTGGAGGGCGCGGATCACGTGCATCACGTCGAGTTCATCGCCCCGGGGTCGGATGCCGTCCGCTCGCGTCATGCCATGGCGATCCACCCCGGGTGGTTCGACCGTTCGCCCTGCGGCACCGGCACGAGCGCGCGCATGGCCGAACTGCATGCCCGTGGCGAGCTGGCACCGGGCGCGCCGTTCGTGAACGAATCGTTCATCGGCACCGCGTTCACCGGCCGGATCGTCGGCGAGACCACGGTCGGCGACCGTGCCGCGATCGTGCCCACCATCACCGGACGCGCCTGGGTCACCGGGCTCGGCCAGTATCTGCTCGACGAGAACGATCCGTTCCCCGAGGGGTTCGTGTTCTGAGACATGACGGAGGAATCCATGACTGAGACCGGTATCGAACAGGTCGCCGCGGCTGCGGCCGCCGCCGCCCGCCCGTTTGCCCGCACCACTCCTCGTGAGCGCGGCGGCGCGCTCGTCGCGGTGGCGGATGCCCTCGACGCGGCCGGCCCGGAACTCATCGCCATCGCGATGCGCGAGACGGGCCTGGCGCAGGCCCGCCTCACCGGCGAGCTGCGCCGCACCTCCTGGCAGCTGCGGCTGTTCGCCGACACGGTCGTCGACGGCGGGTATCTCGACGTGCGCATCGATGAGGCCGACCCGGACTACGTGATCGGCCCGCGGCCCGACGTGCGGCGCATGCGGGAACCGCTCGGCCCGGTGCTGAACTTCGCCGCCTCGAACTTCCCGTTCGCGTTCTCCGTCGCCGGGGGAGACACGGCGGCCGCGCTCGCCGCGGGATGCCCCGTCGTGGTCAAGGCGCACTCCGGGCATCCGGAGCTCTCCCGCCGCACCGCAGAGGTCGTCGCCGACGCACTGCGCGGGGCTGGGATGCCCGACGGGGTGTTCCAGCTGATCGCGGGGCAAGAGAACGGCGTCGCGCTGCTTCGGGATGAGCGCATCCGTGCCGGCGCGTTCACGGGGTCGACGGGTGTCGGAAGGATGCTCGCTGACATCGCCGCCTCGCGTACTGTGCCGATACCGTTCTACGGCGAGCTCGGCAGCGTCAACCCCGTGTACGCCACCTACGCCGATGATGAGCTGCTGCAGGCCTTCGTCGCCTCGGTGTCGGGGTCGGCCGGGCAGCTGTGCACCAAGCCGGGCTTCCTGTTCGTGCCCGAGGGGGCCGATCTGAGTGCGGTGACCGAGTCAGCGGCATCCGTCGACGAGCACCGCCTGCTCAACCCGGGCATCGGCCGCACGTTCGCGCAGCGGCGGGCGGATGTGCTCGAAGCCGACGGCGTGACCGTGCTCTCGGCGGGCGAGACCCGCACCGACGACGACGGACAGGCCTACGCGACCCCGACCGTCGTGACCGTCGACGTCGATGCTCTCGTCGCCGCCGGCGATGCGCTACTGGAGGAGTCATTCGGCCCGCTGTCGGTGATTGTGCGCTACTCCGACCTGTCGACGCTGCCCGCACTGCATGCCGGACTGTTCCCCGGCAACCTCACCTCGACCGTGCACGCCCGTGCGGGCGAGCTCGAGGACGGCTCGCTGTCGGCCCTCGTAGACGCGCTCGTCGAGACCAGCGGTCGCGTGCTGTTCGGCGGCTGGCCCACCGGTGTGTCGGTGACGCCGGCGATGCAGCACGGCGGCCCCTATCCGGCGACCACCACCGACGCCACCAGCGTCGGCACGGCCGCTATCGGGCGATTCCTGCGTGGCGTCGCCTATCAGAACGCCCCGCAGGCGCTGCTGCCGGCGCCGCTGCGCGACGATAATCCGTGGGGTGTGCCGCAGCAGCGCAGCGCCGCCGGACTGTCGACGACCTGGGGATCGTTCGCCGGCTGAGTCCCGGCGGCCGCGCGTGCGGGCTCCGCGCGTGCTCCTGAGCGAGATCCCCACGTCGTCCTTCGCCGAGACCCCCACGTCGCGTCGAGACCCCGTGCTGCAGGCGTCTGCAGCACGGGGTCTCGGCGATAGGTCGGGGTGTCGGCGGTCCGATCGGGTGATCCGAGCAGGGGGAGCCGATCAGGCCGAGAGGTCTGCCGGGGCGCCGGCACGAATCACCGCGACGCGCGAGTCCTGACGCCACAGCGCAGACGGGTCGGTGAGGGGATCGGATGCCAGCAGCACCGCGTCTCCGTATGCCCCGGCACCGAGGTGACCGAGCGCCGGATCGCCGATGAGCTCAGCGTTGACGGTCGTCATCGAACGCAGGGTGTCTGCGGCGGAGCCGGCCTCGACCTGCAGGCGGATGCCCGCGAGCTGGTCGTCTTCGAGGTCGCCCATGAGGTCGGTTCCGAAGCCGACGCGCACACCGGCGGCATGGGCCAGTCGCACGGCGTGCTGCCCCTTGGCGAGCACCTCGGAGTTCTTCTGCAACGAGATGGCGTTGAGCCCGATGTCGGCGCCACGGCGGTCCATGGCGTCGTAGGCGGCGAGGGTGGGTACGAGGAAGGCTCCCGCCTGCGCCATCAGCTCGGCGGTCTGCTCGTCGATGAGGTTGCCGTGCTCGATCGATCGGACACCGGCGGTGATCGCGTGCTGGACGGCCTCGGACGAGTAGGCGTGCGCGCAGACGTAGCTGCCGCGCCGGGTGGCCTCGTCGACCACCGCACGCAGTTCGTCCTCGGAGTACTGCGGGATGCGGATGGGATCGGTGAGCGAGAACACACCGCCCGAGGCCATCACCTTGATCGCGTGCGCGCCGGTGCGCAGACGCTCGCGCACGGCGACGCGCAGGTTGTCGACCCCGTCGACGACCTCGCACATGTGGCCGTGCGAGAAGCAGACGTCGATGTGCGCCGATCGTGGGTCGCCGTGGCCGCCGGTCTGACTGAGGGCGGGGCCGGTGAAGTGATAGCGCGGTGACGGGAACAGCTCGGCGTCGATCGCCTGCGCCAGTCCGATGTCGCCGCCTGCGACATCGCGGACCGTGGTGAAGCCGCGCTGCAGTGCGCGGGTGAGGCGCCGGGCACCGTTGATCGCGGTGTAGCTGAGGGGGCCGCGCTCGTTCTCGAGGCCGTCCATGCTCGTGGCGTAGGCGTGGAAGTGGGCGTCGATGAGGCCGGGGATGAGCCACTGCCCGGTGGCATCGATGCGTGTCGCATCCGGGGTACCGGTCTCAGAGATGCGGCCGTCGACGATGTGCACATCGCGGAGTGTGAAGCCGTCGCCGTGCCAGACGTGGGCGCCGAAGATCGAGAGGGATGCTGCGGGCATGGGTGCTCCTGTCGTGAGTGTCGACCGTGGGGGTCGGCCTTGGCGGTCAGCGCAGGCTGAAGCCGGAGGGAAGGGGATCGTCGGCGTCGAGTTCGAAGCGGCACGAGCCGATGCGGGAGGCGTTTCCGCGCACTTCGGGGATGACACCGTTCGGAGTGCGTTCGGCGATGCGGGCGTGGAACCGTGTGCCGATGATCGAGTCGTGGGTCAGGGTCTCGCCCTCGCGCAGCTCGCCGGTGGCAGCCAGCAGCGCCACGCGCGAGGCGGTGCCGGAGCCGCACGGGCTGCGGTCGACCTCGCCGTCGGCGAAGACGGTGACGTTGCGCTGGTGGGGGCCGTGCTCGGTGCGCCCGAGATCGTCGAACAGGATGGTGCCGTACACGCCCGAGAGGCGGGAATCGGAGAGCTGCGCGGCGGGATGCTCGTTGAGCGCCCATTTGATCTCACGGCCGATGGCGATGAGGTCGGTCGTGTGCGCCGGGGTGACGTCGAGCCCGACCGCTGCGGCGGGGAGGGTCGCGTAGACCGCGCCGCCGAAGACGAGGTCTACCTCGACGTCTCCACGGGAGGTCGTCAGTGCGATCCCGCGGGTCAGGACTCGCGACTCGACGTTGCGGAAGACGATGTCGTCGATGCGTCCGCCGGTCTGCCGGACGAGCGCCTGCACGCGCCCGCTGGGCACGTCGATCGTCACGGCGGTGACGCCGTCGGGGTCGGAGGCCACCCGCCCGGTGCGCACGGCCCAGGCTCCCAGTGCGATGGTTCCGTGGCCGCACGCCGTTGAGAAGCCGTCCTTGTGCCAGAACAGCACACCGAAGTCGGCGCCGTCGTCATCGGGCGGGGTGATGAAGCCTCCGTACATGTCGTCGTGGCCACGGGGCTCCAGGCACAGGAAACGGCGCACCTGATCGGCGTCGCCGTCGATCGCCGCGATGCGGCGCTCGGCGACGGTGGTGCCGTGCGTCGGTACGTCTTCGACGATGCGGAACGGCTCGCCGGCGGTGTGCCAGTCGTCGGTGGTCCAGTGCATGGTGGAGCTCCTGTGCAAGTGGAGGGCGTTCAGACGGCCAGGCGGGCGACCGCGAGGTCCTGCCAGCCCATGCCGCATGTCTTGATGACGCGCGGGCGGTCGGTGGCCGGTGCGACGGCGCCGGTGAACAGCTCGTGCATCGTGACCAGGTCGTCGTGATGCAGCATCCCGGCGTCGACGGCGACGATCACGTCGCCCGCCTCGCTTCGCGCGACGCGGCGGCTCTCGACGATCACCTGCGCGCGGGCCATCAGCGCGGGAGCGAGTTCGGCGCGGTCGGGTTCGTGCGACCCGATCGCGATGACCGTGGCGTCGTCGCGGACGAGGTCGGCGTCGAACAGGGGCGTCGGTGCCGACGTGGCGCACACGATGAGGTCGGCGGTGGCGATGTCGTCGAGTGTGCCGGCGCGCATGTCGGCGCTCGGTGCGTACGCGCGGGAGGCATCGACGGCGGATGCTGCGCGTGCGTCGTCGCGGCCGACGATGCGTACCGATCTCAGCGGCCGTATGGTCGCGAGCGCCTCGACGTGTCGGATCGCCTGGGGGCCGGTGCCGATGATGACGGCGTCGGCGGCATCGGCCGTCGCGACGACGTCGGCGCAGGCGGCCGAGACGGCGGGGGTGCGCAGGCTGGTCAGGGCGGTGCCGTCGATGATGGCGGTGGGCGCGAGGGTGGTGCCGTCGACGAGGATGTAGAGGGCCTGGATGCGCTCCAGTCCTCGGGCAGGATTGCCGGGGGCAACCGTGGCGAACTTCTGGCCGACGGCGCCGCCCGCGGCTGCGGGCATGAGCAGCAGTTGGCCGTTCGGCACGTCGAGGATCTGCCGGGCGAGGTCATCCTCCGGGTCGAAACCGTCGCGCAGCGTCTGCTGGATCGCGGCGACCGCGTCGGCCATGCTGACGCGGTCTTCGAGCAGGCGGGCGCTCACCAGGGAGAGATCGGCGATGACATCGGGCATGCCCTCAAATCTAGGCGAGATGCAGTGGTATGTCACGTTCTATCGCCGCGGATCCGTGTGGACAACGGGGGTGCCGCACGGGTCGGCGGCGCAGTAGCGTGGGCGGCGAGAGCCGAATCGAGAGGGGTCATGGACGTTCTCATCGTTGGCGCGGGCATCGCGGGGCCGACGCTCGCTTACTGGTTGAAGCGCTTCGGGTTCGTTCCGACGCTCGTCGAGCGCGCTCCGCGGCTGCGAGAAGGCGGCTACGTGGTCGACTTCTGGGGTGCGGGCTACGATGTCGCCGAGCGGATGGGCATCGTGCCGCGGCTGCTGGCGGAGGGGTACCGTTTTCGGGAGTTGCGGGAGGTGGATGCCCGGGGCCGGCGCATCTCGCATCTCGACCCGATCCGGTTGATCGACGCGGCGCGCGGACGGTACGTCACGATCGGACGCTCCGATCTGTCGCGGGCGGTTTTCGACGCCCTGAACGGCGACGTCGAGACGATCTTCGATGACACGGTGGAGACGCTCGACGATGACGGTGATCGCGTGCACGTGCGGTTCAACGGCGGTGCGACGCGGAGCTTCGATCTCGTGATCGGTGCGGACGGATTGCATTCGAGGGTGCGCGCGCTCACCTTCGGGCCGGAGAGTGACTACGAACGGTACCTCGGGATCGTGGTTGCCGCGTTCGACGTCGATGGCTATCTGCCGCGGGATGAGCTCGTCGCGGTCACGCACACCGAGGTGGGTGCGCAGATGCTGCGGATTGCGTTGCGCGATGGTTCGACGATGTTCTGCTTCATGTTCCGGCACGACGGCGATCTGCCCGGCGAGGTCGATGCTCAGCAGGAACTGCTGCGGTCTCGCCTCGGCGGCATGCGCGGAGAAGCCCGGGCGGTATTGGATCGGATGCCACAGGCGCGAACGTTCTACATGGATCGCGCGAGCCAGATCAGGATGCCGTCCTGGTCGCGCGGTCGGATCGGGCTGATCGGCGACGCCGCCGCGTGTCCATCGCTGCTCGCCGGGCAGGGCGCCGCTCTGGCGATGGTGGAGGCGTACGTGCTGGCCGTCGAGCTGCGCCGGGCCGGCCTTCACGCGTCTCCGGGGGAGCGCGGTGATGCGTTCGCGGCGATGCAGGCGAGTCTTGCCGGACTGGTGCGCAAGAAGCAGGATGCCGCGCTCGGGCTGGGGGCCGCGTTCGCGCCGCGCAATCGGATGCAGCTGTACACGCGCAACACGGTGCTCGGCCTGATGGGGATCCCCTTCGTGGCCGATCTCGTGATGGGAAGAAGTCTGCGGGACCCCATCGAACTGCCCGTCGCGCCGCTCTGAGGCGTCGATTTCGCGTTGGGGATGTGATGTCGTAAGCTGGTCGACGGTGACGTGTCCGAGCGGCCGAAGGTGCAACACTCGAAATGTTGTGTAGGTAACCCCTACCGTGGGTTCAAATCCCACCGTCACCGCCACTTGTCCTGAGTCGCGACATAGTTTACGAACTAGTCGCGGCTCAGGACTTTCTTGTTGTCTGGGGTGTTGACGTGTGACGTGGGTGGGTTATAGGCCAAAAGGAGTGGATGGCGTCGGGTGTGTCATCCGCGTCCTGCCCATCCGGTTCGTGCCCAGAGGCCTTCGGTGGCGTCTAGGCCGGTGTCGTAGAGGGATGGGCCGCCGATGTCTTCGGCTTGGTCTTCCTGGTCGTGCTGGTTGGGCTCAGGGGCTGGTGCTGGTGTGAGGGTGAGGGTGAGGGTGAGTGCTTGCTCGAGCGGTATCTGCCGCAGGGTGAGGAGCCATTCGATGGCGCGGCGGCGGTGGACCTCGCTCATTCCGCGGTGGCGGCGCAGGAGCTCGCGGATGGGGCTGTTGTATCCGCCTTCCAGTGGGCTGGTGGTGCGGGGGTTGCCGTAGGTGATCCAGGTGAACAAGACCCCGTCTCGGGTGACTTTTCGGATCAGGAGCCAGGCTTTGCGGAGCCGGTCGTGGGTGAAGCCCCACTGGCCGTTGCGGAACATGGTCCGCTCGCGGGTGAGGTGTCCGAACGTCTGCCACCACTGCTCAAGCTGCAGCTGCCAGGCGATCGCGGCGTCTTCGTCGTCGATGTTGCTGAGGTTCATCACGAGTTCGCGCAACGCTTTGCCTGCGGCGGTGCGGGGGTTGCGGGTCAGGTGCCGGGTGGTGTTCATCTGCAGGTGGAAGATGCACCGCTGATGCTTCGTCTCCGGCCAGCACGCCCGCAGTGCCGAGGGAAGCCCGGAGCCGCCGTCGGAGACGATCACCCCGGGCGCGGGGACCTGCTCCAGCAGTGCGGTCCAGGCGGCGGTGGTCTCGCGGCCGCACCATTGCCAGGCCAGCAGGTCGCCCTTGTCGCTGATCGCGATCAGCAGGCACCAGGACCCGATCCAGACTCCATCGACGAGCACCGCATGGTGGATGGTCTCAGCCGGTTCGCGGTACGGCTGGATGTCCCAGCACCAGGCGGTGTCTCGACGAAACGAGCGTCCGGTCCGGGTGCCGTCGATCTCGGCCTGGGTCTGCTTGCCCGTCAGCCAGACCACGAACCGACGCAGCTGCTCACGACGGGTCACATCCGGGCGCCGGCGTACTGCAGATGCCCCGCAGCTCTTGCACCGCCAGCGTTGCGTTCCCGAGCGGTGGCGGCCGTTCTTCACCAGCTGTGAACCGCATAGCACGCACGTCGTCGAATTCGAGGGAAGGGTCACGACTAAGCGTCGCCGACCATGATGATCCCCGAATCACCCCGGAAACACGCGCCTAGATCAAGAACCCATCCACTCCTTTTGGCCTATAGCCCACGTGGGTTGTAGGCCAACAGAATGGCAACAAGCGCTGACTCCACCGTTCCGAGATCGCAGCCTGGACACACAGAAACAGGTGTTATCGTGAGGAAAGTTCCTCTCCATGTATGGGGCATGGTGAGGTGATCGGAGACGGAGATCGACATGGCTTCTGAAGCCCTCGGTAGCGCCTATGTTCTCTCGAAGACTGGAGCATCCCAGCTGGCGGAGATGGCTGCTGATGGTAGCGCCCCTGTGGCGTCGCCTGGGTTCTCATCGCGCCTTCACTCTCCGGCATTAGCAGATGGGCGCCTTTCGGCGCTCGAGCGTCTCGTAAGCGCGCATACCACGACCGGACGTTGAGCACATCTGGGGCGTCTCGTATCCCATACGACGTCTTCGCCCTCGCCGACATACAGCAAGAGAAGTACCAGGCGCTCGCTGATCGGGTCAACGAGCGGATGTCGCAGTTCAGGTGCGAGCGCTCCCCACACCTCCAGAGCTTCGCCCGCACCAGCGTTCGTAAGTATGAAGCGCACGGGCACAGCCGTACGTACGTGATGATCACGGCAACCGATGACACCATCGACGTCGCTGGTTTCTTCACCGTGGGGATGACTGCGCTGAACTTCAGTCAGGCGAGTTCGACGGCGCGCAAGAAGCTGATGGGAAACATCAGCCTTGAGCAGACCGGCGCGTACAGCATCGCTGAGTTGGCTCGTTCGGACGACTTCTCCTCGGAGCAACTTCCCGGGTCGATGATCCTGGATGAGGCGAAAGAGGTCGTCAAGCGGGCCCGCAACTATGTGGCGGGTCGGTTCCTAGTTGTCGATGCCCGCCAGGAAGTGTTCGAACGCCTCTACCAGCCAGCTGGGTTTCGGCAGATCGACGTCGCCACGCCTCCGCGCGACATGCAGGATGTGGAGTTCATCACCGCATGCGCCGTCATCAAAGACTGGTGATCACCGCGCTACGCGCCTGATCGAGCGCCGTCGCGACGCCGTCGAGGTCGTCGTCGAAAAGGCCCGCGTACGTGTCGAGCGTCATGCTCGTAGACGCATGCCCGAGCATCCGTTGCACTGCTGTCACCTTCGCGCCTGAGCTGGTCGCCAGCGACGCGGCCGCGTGCCGGAGGTCGTGCGGGGTGACGCGTGGCATCCGCGCCGGCTCATTGCGGCCATCATCAAGACGAACACTCATACGGGCGCGGACTACACCCATGGATGGGGCAACCCCAATGCGTACGCGATTGCGGTGAAGGGCGTCCAAGAGCCAATCCCCCGTGCGGAAATTTGCTACTCCGGTTCCTGCTCGGGATTCATCTGCGGCAATGTGCCCGATCAATGTGGACAGTGAGACCGATGCTCTCATTTCGCACGCTGCTCACTTCCTACGCGCGTCCACGAGGGGCGTCGTCGATGTCGCCGTGCGTGAGTACATCGAGCGTCACCGCGAGGAGATTCAGAAGGCTGCACTCGAGGCGTTGCGCACGCTCGACGGCTCCACGAAGAGTGCCGTCCAGTTGCTGACGGACGCAAGTGACGACGAACTCGATGAGCTTGGCGGTTTCAGGGGCTGAGCCGCTGCCGGTGGCCGCTTTTAGCCTGAAGTTCTATGAACTCTGTGCGTCCGACGAAGCGATGCCTGGATGATCTTGGTCTGAGATTTCCACCGCTGGACGTGCCACTAAGCGAAGCCGCGCACGATCTGATCGTCAAGGCGCAGCGGCTGCCGGATGAGTTCGCTTCCGGTGGCGCAGAACGCGTGCCGACACGAAGGAGCAAGAGCAGCTCGTCTACTCGGCGGTGCTTCCGCCGGAGTCGCTGGCGGCGATGCTCGACGATTCATCAGGCGGGTATCTATAGCACTCAACGAGACGCACCAGCAGCAACACAGGAACCCCCTCCTCGTGAGGGGTTCCTTGTCTGGGCCCGCCCGCGCTGGCGCGGTCAGACCACGCGCAGTTCTCCGGCGGTGACGGCCACGGGCAGACGGTTCTCGGGCGGCGGGAACACGCACACGTAGTGGTCTGAGAACGCGCATGGCGGCAGGTGGGCGCGGTTGAGGTCGACGACGACGCGGCCAGCGGCGTCGGGACGCTCGAGGCGCAGGAAGCGGAACGGGTAGCTTGCGGTGCCGCTGGTGGCGTCGGCGAGCGGAGCGAACAAACCGCCGTCGTCGAGCTGTCTGACCAGGAGCGTCAGCGGGGTGCCGTCGTGCTCGAAGGTGACAGCGCCGTCGTAGACCGTCTCAGCGCGATGTCCGTCGACGGCTTCGGTCGAGGCGCCCACCGCGGTTGCGGTGAACAGCCCCGTCGCGCTCCATGACGGATCGAACGCGGCCCTCTCGATGGCGGAGATGCCCCGGCGCCTCGGCGCTTCGGGATCCCACACGCGCAGCGCGACAGCACCATCGCGGGCGAAGCCGCCCAGCATCCGCTCGCCCACCCGGACCTTCTCGCCCGGTGCCAGACGCAGGCCGGTGGCTGAGGCGGTGCCGACGGCCGCTTCGCCGTCTGTGCTCCATCGTCCGTCCACATCGTCGAACTCCTGCTCGTGGGGCGTGAGCCAGTGCGTCGCGGCCAGTGAAGCGGTCCCGAACGGGCTCCAGGTGAGGTGATCGCGGTCGGCGATCCACTGTCGGTGTGCTGCGGTCATGGCGGGCAGTCCTTCGCGTCGATGCGGTTCTGTGTCAGATTGTCACATCTTGTTACACAATCGAAACTGAAATATGAATAGCATCCTCCTATGGATAGCGAAGAAGCTCCAGACATCGACGCACTGACGCGAACGCTCGATGTGCATTCCCTGCGCATCCTGGTCGCCATCGACCAGGAGGGGTCGATCAGCGCTGCCGCTCGCTCGCTGGGCTTCACCCAGCCGACCATCACCCAGCACGTGCAGCGGCTCGAGGCGCGCCTCGGCGCCACCCTGATCGCCCGCACCGCCCGCTCGGCCGCACTCACCCCCGTCGGCGCGATCCTCGCGCAGCACGCTCCCCGCATCGACGCCAGCCTGACGGCCGCGGCCACCGAACTCGCCCGCGCGCTGGGACGCCGAGCGGGCACGGTGCGCCTGACCGGCCCCGTCGAGAGCATCGGCCCGGTGATCGCGCCCACCGCGGCCCGGCTCGCGGCGGACAGCCCCGGCGTCGAGGTCTCGGTCACCGAAGCCGCCGATACCGTCGATGCACTCGACCGTGTGCGCAGCGGCCGCGCCGACATCGCCGTCACGGTCGACGTCGCCGCCTCCAGCTCGCGGCGCCAGGCGGCGCCACGGCGTCAGGGCGCGCGCTCGACGTTCCTGTTCGCCGAAGAGATCGTCGCCGTCACGGTCGCCGACGCGGATGCCCCGGGCGGGCGGATCGATCCGCTCGTGCTCGCCGAACTGCCCTGGATCGGCGGGCGCGGCACCAGCAGCGACGTCATCGCGCAGGCCATCGGACGCACGCCGGCTCGCGGCGACATCACCACGAGCCGGCCGGATGCCGCCCTGGCATTGGCCGCCAACGGCCTCGGCGTCGCCTTCCTCGCGGAGTCCGACCTGGCGGGGATCGCCCTCGAACCCGGAGTGCGGGCACTGGGCCTCTCGCCCGCGTTCACCCGACGCACGTGGGCGACGACGCTCGTCGAAGCGTCCGGTATCCCGCCCGTCGCGGCCGCCGTCCGCACCCTCGCCGTCCACCGTCCGACCTTCGCCGACGTCGAGGCCAGCCTCGACGCGCGTCGGCGCAGTGAGAGCCACCGGGCTCGATTCCGTACCACCGCACCACTACCCGAGGAGATACCCGCCATGCCGTTCCCGCTCACAAACCGCCTGGCGAAGGCGGCCACCGTCGCCGCCACAGGCGCGCTGCTGCTGACCGCGTGCTCCACTCCGGCGCCGCAACAGACCACCGGCGCCGACACCGGCGCCGAGATCGACCACATCACGGTCGCGCTGCCCGGCTCGCTGTCGAGCCTCTACGTCGGCCAGGAGGCCGGCATCCTGAACTACTACATCGCCTCCATCGCACAGGAGGGCCTCGTCTCGATCGACGCGCAGGGGCGTGTGCAGCCCGGGCTCGCCGAGTCGTGGGAGCAGACTGACGACGTCACGTACGTGTACACGCTCCGCGACGACGCCGTCTTCCAGGACGGCAGCCCCGTCACGGCGGACGACGTCGTGTTCAGCCTGGAACGCGCACGCGATGAGACGAGCTCGCCGGGTCTGGCCTATTACCTCATGAACGTCGAGAGCATCGCGAAGACGGGCGACAACGAGGTCACCATCACCCTCACCGAGCCCGACGCGGCGTTCGCGTCGAACATGAGCACCGGTGGCGCCGCGTTCATCACCTCGAAGGCGTTCTGGGAAGAGCACGACGGCAAGGTCGGAACCGCCGACTCGCTGCTGCTGGGATCCGGGCCCTACGAGGTGACCGAGTTCTCGCCGGACTCCCACGTGACCTTCGAACGCGTCGACTCGTGGTGGGGAGAACTGCCCAAGGTCAAGGAGATCACGGTCAACTTCGTCTCGGACGAGTCGACGCGTCTGCTCGCGGCGCAGTCCGGCGATGTCGACGTCGCATTCAATGTGCCGCTCGCGCAGTCCCAGCAGTGGGAGAAGCTCGATACCATGCGCGTCGAGTACGTCAACGACCTGTCGTACGTCGGCTTGTACTTCAACATCGGCGTCGCCCCGTTCGATGACCCGAAGGTGCGTGAGGCCTTTGCGCACGCGGTCGATCGCGACGCGTACGTCGAGAAGCTGCTGCGCGGGCACGGTGAGGCCGCGACGGCGATCATGACACCCGAGTCACTGGGCCAGGTCCACGACGCCGATGATGCCAGGGACGCCCTGGCGGGGATCCCGCAGTGGGAGTTCGATCTGGACGCCGCCAAGGCCGCGCTCGCGGCATCGTCGGTGCCCGAGGGCTTCGAGACCGAGCTGCTCACGCCGAACACCGGGCCGCAGCTCGGCACCGCCGCACAGGCGCTGGCCCAGAACCTCGCCGAGATCGGCGTCACGGTCAACGTGCGCGAGGTTCCGATCGAGGAGTGGCTCGCCAGCCTCGATGCCTCGTCCGACCACGGTGTGAACCTCATGTGGTACTTCTCGACGCTCGGCGACCCGGCCGAGGTGCCCAGCTACCTGCTCGGCGCCGGCAACCCCGCCGGCTACGACAACCCCGCCATCGTCGACCTGCTCGCGCAGGCCGGTGCCGAGTCGGATCCCGCCGCGCGCGCCGACCTGCTGATCGAGGCCGAGGCGCTGCAGGCCGCTGATGCGATCAACGTTCCGCTGTGGTGGGGCCAGTCGGCGACCGCGTTCGCCAAGGATCTCGGGATGAACGACTACAGCGCGTTCGCCTTCATCTCGTCGTGGCCGACTCAGCTGTACCGGGCAGGACAGTGAGCCAGCCGCTTCTCATCCGAGCACGCGCACGGCGGTTCCGATCAGTCGGTCGACTGCTCGCCGTGCGCGTGCTCGGCGTGCTCGCCGTGCTGCTGGTGCTGTCGATGGTCATCTTCGCGCTCATGCACCTGGCGCCCGGCGACATCGTCAAGAACCTGCTCGGCAACCGTCCGTCCTCGCCCGAGGCCGTCGCCGCGATCCGCGAGCAGTACAACCTCGATGACCCGATGTGGCTGCAGTACCTCAAGTGGCTCGGTGGCCTGCTCACCGGCGACCTCGGGCAGTCGATCCGGCTGCAGATCCCCGTGGCCGATGCCATCGCTCAGCGCGTCGGCATCACGCTCGCCCTCTGCGCGCTCGCCTTCGTGATCGCCCTGGCAGTGGCCGTGCCGCTCGGGGTGCGCAGCGCGGCCCACGCGGGAAGCTGGCTGGATCGCACCGCGAACACGCTCGCGGTGGTCGGCCTCAGCGCCCCCACCTTCGCCGTCGGCCTGCTGTTGCTGTACCTATTCGCCTATTACGTGCGGCTGTTCCCTGTGTACGGCGCGGGTTCCGGCGGGCTCGACACACTGTGGCACCTGGTGCTCCCGGCGATCACCCTCGCACTCGGGTTGGGGGCGATCATCGTCAAGCTGACGCGCACCGCCATGATCCGCGAACTCGAGTCCGACTACGTCACCTCCGCCCGCGCCCGCGGCATCCCCGAGGCGCAGGTGATGCGCATCGCCCTGCGCAACGCGGCCATCCCGATCGTCACCGGTGCGAGCCTGGTGCTCACCTTTCTCGTCGGCGGCACGGTTCTGGCCGAGACTACCTACGCGCTACCCGGACTGGGAACCCTGCTGCAGGATTCGGTGCTGTTCAAGGACATCGCCGTCGTGCAGTCGCTCACCCTGCTGGTCGCCGTCGTGATCGCGGTGATCGCGCTGCTCGCCGACCTGATCTACCTGCTGCTCGACCCCCGCATCCGTCGAGGAGGGACGCCCGCATGACAACGACACTCGACCTGAGCGGCATCCGCGCCCGCAAGCGACGGAGGTATCCGTCCGCCACCGTCTCGTTCGCGTTCGCGATCCTCGCCGTCACCGCCTTCGCCGCGGCATTCGGTGGCTTGCTGTACCCCGACGCGATGCGCCAGGACATCCTCTCGGGCCTGCTGCCCGCTGGAACCCCCGGGTATCCGCTCGGCACCGACGAACTCGGACGCGACGTCTGGGCGATGACGGTCGCGGGCGCCGCGTCGGCACTGATCGGCCCGATCTGCGTGGCCGTGGGCTCGATGCTGCTCGGCATCTTTCTCGGCACGATCGCCGGGTTCGAGCGCGGCTGGCTCGACGTCGTCATCAGCCGCTGGACCGACCTGCTGCTCGCCCTGCCGGTGCTGCTCGCCGCGATCGTCGTCTCGGGCGTCTTCGGCGGCGGCTACTGGATCACCGTCGCCCTGCTGATCCTGCTGTTCTCGCCATCGGACATCAGAATCGTGCGCGCCGGCGTGCTCGAGCAGACGGCACGGCCCTACATCGAGGCCGCCCGGATGCTCTCCCTCTCGCGATGGCGCATCATGTTCCGCCACATCCTGCCCAATGTCTCCACTCTGGTCCTCACCAACGCCATGCTCAATGTCGCCTTCGCGCTCGTCGCCTTCTCCTCACTGTCCTTCCTCGGGGTGGGGGTGCCGCCGGGGATCGCCGATTGGGGGCGACAGCTCACCGACAACCGCGCGATCATGTTCGACAACCCCGCCGCCGTCATCGTGCCCGCGCTGCTGATCATCCTCGTCGCGTCTGCCGTCAATCTCGTCGGGGACTGGGCGGGCCAGCGGCTCTCACAGGTCGGAGACGCGCTGTGAGCGGGGTGGAGATCGTCGCACTCACCGTCACCGGCCACAACGGCACGGCCGTGCAGCCGATCGACGCCGTCATCGAACCGGGGCGCACGCTCGCGATCATCGGCGAGTCGGGGTCGGGCAAGACCCTCACCGCGAAGTCCCTGGTCGGGCTGCTTCCCCGCGGCTTCCGCGCCGAGGGAACGGTGCGCATCGGCGACCGGCACGTTTCTCTGGACGCGGCACAGCAGCAGTGGCGGTCGGTGAGAGGGGGGACGGTCACGCTCCTGCTGCAGGACCCGTTCACGAGCCTCTCGCCGGTGCACACCTGCGGCGATCAGATCGGTTGGACCCTGGATGCCGTCGCGGGGCGTCGCCTGCCCCGCGCCGAACGAGAGCGCATCGTCGCCGAGCGCCTCGCCGAAGTGAAGCTGCCCGAGCACGTGGCCCGCGCCTTCCCCCACCAGCTGTCGGGCGGCATGCGCCAGAGAGTGGCGATCGCCGCCGCGCTCGCCGCCAGCCCGCAGCTGATCATCGCCGACGAGCCCACCACGGCGCTGGACGCGTCGAACCAGGCCGAGATCCTCGACCTGCTGCGCGCCGTGCAGAGGTCCCGAAACCTGTGCGTCATCCTCATCTCGCACGATCTGGGGCTGGTGCGCGGTCGAACGGACGATGTGCTGGTGATGCGGCAGGGCGAGGTCGTCGAGCGCGGTGCGACCGCGACCGTGCTGGCCGATCCTCAGCATCCATACACGCGTGCGCTCATCGACGCCGACCCGAGCATGTCCGCCGCGGCATCCGCGCCCGCGCCGACGGCGCGCGCCGACGGCGGCGAGCCGCTGCTGCGGGCAACCGACGTGGTCAAGCACTTCGGCGACCGGCGTGTGCTCGACGGTGTCGGAATCGAGATCGCCCCCGGCCAGATCGTCGGTGTGGTCGGCGAGTCCGGGTCGGGCAAATCGACGTTCGCGCGCTGCATCGCGGGTCTCGAAACCGAGGACTCCGGGTCGATCGTCTTCGACGGCGCACCTCTCGCCCCCGGGCGGCGGTCGCGCACACCCGACCAGATGCAGATCGTGTTCCAGGACCCGTACTCGTCGCTGAACCCGATGATGACGATCGGACAGATCCTGCGAGAGGCACTGCGTGTGGCCGGGAGAGCACCGACCGAGGTCGGTGCGCTGCTGCAGACCGTGGGACTGCCCGCCGATTTCGCACGGAAACGCCCGGCCGAGCTGTCGGGCGGTCAGCGTCAGCGCATCGCCATCGCCCGCGCTCTGGCGCCGCGGCCGCGTCTTCTCATCTGCGACGAGTCGGTTTCGGCGCTCGACGTGTCGGTGCAGGCGCAGATCCTCGCGCTGCTGCGCTCGCTGCGCGACGATCTGGGCATCGCGATCCTGTTCATCTCGCACGATCTCGCCGTCGTGCGCATGCTCGCCGATACGGCGACGGTGCTCTGGGCGGGACGAGTCGTCGAATCCGGGCCGTGCGCCCAGGTGCTCACCGAACCCCGCCATGAGTACACCCGGCTCCTGGTCGCCGCGGCGACGCAGGAGAACACCGCATCCACCCCCATGAAGAAGGACTGAAATGCCCACAGCACTCCGCGCCTGCGCCGTCGCACCGATCGACGTGGCCGCCGAGCTCGTCGACCTCGTGGATCCCGACCGCCTGGAGCGCTGGCGGCACGCGCCCGCCGCGTACCGGCCGTGCGCCTGGATCGTCCGCGACGAGGCCGGGACGATCCAGGCCGCCGCGCTCACCAGCGGCCGTCCCGCCACTTCGGCGATCAAGATCCGTGATGTGTGGTGGACGGACGACGACGCCGCACGCGCGCTGATCGAGGGCGTCTGCGCGCAGAGCGCGACGGACGGCGACGTCGCCGTCAAATGGGAGGTGCCGGCGGGGGAGGGGCTCCCCGCGTTCACCGACGAGCTGGGCTTCATCGCGATGCGTCGCCCGTGGGCGGCGGTCGGCACCGAGCAGTTCGACGGGTACGTCCGCTGGCTCGTGCCGACGACGCATCAGGAACGGGGCTACTACGCCCAGACCACGCTGTTCACGTGTGGCGCCGTCGCCGCGCTGATCGCTGCCGAAGGAAGCGCCGCCGGCGGCTTCGCGGCCGAACAGTCCCACCGGGACGTCGAGGTCGGCTTCTGGCGCCGCGCGAGCAACTATCCGGCATGCGAGCCGATCGGTCTCGCGGTCGCGCTGCACGAGCACCTGCGGGATGCCCGCATCGAGGTCGCTCTCGACACCGACGGCCCGGCACTGCTGGAGGGCTTCGAAGGATTCGATCACTCCTTCCGCGCCGAGCTGCAGGCGGACTCGCTGCGGCAAGCGGGGGAGAGCGGCATTCCCGTGCGCCGCGACAGGGTGGCCATCGCCGAGATCGTCGAACGCGTCGAGGGCGGTGAACAGGCGCTGCTGCTGATCGACGAAGAGCCGATGCACGGCGAGACGGGCCCGCACTGGATCGTCGCGCATGCGCGCGTCGGCGACGCGCTGGTCGTGGAGGACCCCTGGATCAACATCGACACGGGGGAGACCTGGGTGGATACGCATGAGCTCCCCGTGCGCCCCGACGATCTCGACCGTCTGGTGCGCTGGAGCGACGAGGCCTACCGGGGCGTCGTCTTCGCCAAGGCGGTTTAGTCGTCGGAGTGCGCGTGGATCGCCCATCGGGGGAACGGGTCGCCGAATGTGGTCCACGTCCGTGCGTCTGAGAGGAGCTCGTCATCATCGAGCAACGCGGAGTCCAACCCGGCAGTGAGGCGGGGGATGTCCATGTCGATGCCGATGAAGCCCAGGTCCTGTCCGAGGGCGAGGGGAGGAGTGGGCGAGTCGTTGTCGCGAACCAGTGGCGCGAGCGAGATCATCTGGCCGACCTGATCCCAACTGCCGACGATGCCGGGTCGCGTCGCCAGCCGGCAGAAGCCCGCCGAACGGAGGATCGCTCCGTAGCGTCCTTCGCCGAGATCCTCTTCGAGTAGCCGGTTCAAGCGTTCTGGATGGAACGGGCGCAGTCGTTCGTAGCGAAACGCGCTGACCCTGGCATCCTGCATGTGGGGGTCGTGTTCGTCGTTGAGCAGATGCACCCATCCCGGTTGATGGGTCGACTCGGAGTATGCGGGGAATCCGGCAGGCGCGCCCGCGCGATCGAGTCCGATGCGCGCCGCCGGTGCAAGGTGGCTGAGCACCGCGAGCAGCATTGACAGATCTCGGGTGGCGACGGCCTCCCAGTCGAACACCAGTACCGTGCTCGCGTGCTCGATGTGCTGAACGAGACGCAGGGCTCGTGCGACGAAGACGGTGACGTCTGCATCGGATGCCGTGATGTAGTCGTCTGCCATGAGGTCTTGCGTGAACGTCTTGGCGTCGACGACGCACACGAGCTCGACCAGTGTCGTCGTCGCATCACCCGCGAGCGCTCCGATGGCCGCCTCGACGCGAGAGTCGGCGGGGATCTCTGCGACCAGCCGCCCTGCGTCGGGTGTCGCGTGGGCGACGTCAAGCACATCCTCGATCGAGGATGTGCGGCCCCGTGTCGTCGCAGAGACGTGCGTGCACCGCTGTTCGCGTGCTCGACGCCTGGCGACGGTGGCTCTGCTCTGATCGCGGTGGCCGGTGATCAGTGTGATCTCGATGGGTGACAAGGGAGGCTCGCTTCTGGCTCGACTGCGGTAATGTCTATTGAGAATGATAACGGTTCTCAATAGTGAGGTGGATATGAAGGTTCGCGCATCGATCAAGTCGCTCAAGAATCAGCCCGGCGCACAGGTAGTGCGGCGCAGGGGGCGGGTGTACGTGATCAACAAGCTCAATCCCCGTTTCAAGGGGCGCCAAGGCTGACCGCCTGCCGCCGTCAGTACCGCGGCGTTGCTGCGTCTAGCGCGCTCCGGCGCGCACGACACCGTTCTCGTACGCCCACACGACGACCTGGGCGCGATCGTGCGCGCCGAGTTTCGCCATGATGCGGTTCACATGCGTCTTGGCGGTGTGCGGCGAGATCACCAGATCGGCGGCGATCTCGGCGTTCGACATGCCGCGAGCGACCAGCCGCAGGATCTCGTGCTCGCGCGGTGTGAGCGGCTCATCGAGCACCTGCTGCTCGCCGGGTTCGTGCGTGACGGGCCCGGCGAGGTAGCGCGAGATCAGGCTGCGGGTGGCGGCTGGTGAGAGCAGCGCCTCGCCCGCATGGACGGTGCGCACCGCGTCGGCGATCTCGTCGGGGTCGGCGCCCTTGCCGAGAAAGCCGCTCGCTCCGGCTCGGAGTGCGGCGGCGACGTTCTCCTCGTCTTCGAACGTGGTGAGCATGAGCACCCGCGTCGAACACAAGTCGGGCTCGGCGCAGATGGCACTGGTCGCGGCGATGCCGTCGACACCGGGCATCCGCACGTCCATCAGCACCACGTCGGGACGCATGCTGCGTGCCATCCTGATCGCGGTGCCGCCCTCGGCGGCCTCACCGACCACATCGAGGTCGGCCGCCGCCCCGAGGATCTGCGCCACCGCGCCGCGGATCAACGGCTGGTCGTCCACCACGAGCACCCGGATCATGCGCGCACCTGCGCAGCCAGCGGAACGCGCACACTCAACGCGTGCTCGTCGCCAACCCGACCGGCCTCGAGCACCCCGCCTGCCTCCTCCACGCGCTCGCGCATGCCGAGCAGGCCGTAGCTCGCGCCCACGGAGGTGTGTGTCGGGGCTGTGGGGCCCACCCGGTTCCGCACCTCGACGCGCACCTGCTCAGGAGTGACCGTGATGCCCAGCCGCGCGTCGCCATCGCCGTGCTTCATCGCGTTCGTGAGCCCCTCCTGCACCACCCGATACGCCAGCACGTCGACCGGTGCGGGCAACGCCGCGACATCACCGTCAACGCGCACGTCGACCTCGAGACCCGCCGTGGCGAAGTCGCCGACGAGCTCATCGAGCGATGCCAGTCCGACGACCGTCTGCTCGCGCAGCGAGCCGAGCAGGGCGCCGATGTCGGTCAGCACGGCCCGCGAAGCGGAACGGATCGTCGACAGTGCCTCCTGTGCGGCCTGAGGGTTGCTCTCCAGCGTGCTGCTGGCCACGCCGGCGCTCAGGCTCATCACCGAGATGCGGTGCGCCACCGAATCGTGCAGGTCCCGCGCGATGCGCAGTCGGTCCTCGGCGACGGCACGCGCGGCCTCGGCCTCTCGGGTCTGCTCCGCCCGCAGGGCCCGCAGCGTGAGCTCGTCGGTGTACGCGCGCCTCGTGCGCGCGGCATCCGCCAGCGCCATCGCGATGCCGCACACCAGGCCGGACTGTGCCAGTGCCGCACCGAACGAGACATCCTGCCCCACCGATACGGCGACGGCGAGCACGACTGCGCAGCCGGCCGTCAGCATCCATCCGCGCCATCGCGGCACCACCGACGCCGCCGAGAACAGGGCGAACGCGGGAGCGACGATCGTCCCCGCACCCGAGGGTGGAAGCAGTGTCGCCACGACGCTGCACACGATCACCGCGGCGAGCACGGTGCGCGGATAGCGTCGGCGCACGAACATCAGTGCCGCGGGCGCACTCGTCGCCACGACCCAGGCGGGGCTGATCTCGCCCGGGCGGAAGGCGACGACCGCTGCGTTGAACGCCACGATCAGCGCGGATGCAACGACATCGTGCACCCAGGCGGGCACGCGCAGTCCTGGTTCGCGGGTCACACTCACCATTCCAGCATGCCGGTCCTGGCCGCGGCGCTCATGCCCCCAACGCGGCATTCCCGCCTACTGCGATCGCGGTACACCGATGCCCGCGTTCGGGCGATGTGCGCTTCGGCGGCCGCGGCGAGGGTGGAACACGTCGGCGAAACCGCCGACGCGATACCGAGGAGCAGCAATGACGACACCCGTCCTGTCCGTGCGAGACGTGCGAAAGACGTACGGCCGCGGACCCACCCGTTTCGAGGCGCTGAAGGGCGTCTCGCTCGACATCGCCGAGGGGGAGAGCATCGCCCTCGTCGGCAAGAGCGGCTCGGGCAAGTCGACGCTCACGCACATTCTCGCGCTCATGGACGCCCCCACCGAGGGAACCGTGATGCTCGACGGTGCGGATGCCGGACGCATGAGCGCGCGTCAGCTGAACCGGGCCCGCAACCGGCTCTTCGGCTTCGTGTTCCAGCAGTTCTTCCTCACGCCCAAGCAGTCCGTGCTCGACAACGTCACGATGCCGCTGAAGATCGCGGGCGTGCCGGCGCGGGAGCGCGCGCAGCGCGGCATGGAGGTGCTGCGGCAGGTGCAGCTGGCCGACAAGGCGCGCAACCGGGCCGTCGATCTTTCGGGCGGGCAGAAGCAGCGGGTGGCGATCGCCAGGGCGCTGGTCAACCGGCCGCGCATCCTGCTGGCCGACGAGCCCACCGGCAACCTCGACTCGCGTACGGGGCAGGTGGTCGAAGACATCCTGTTCGGACTCAACCGCGAGCACGGCATCACCCTCGTCGTCGTCACGCACGACGACGAACTGGCCGCACGGTGCGGCCGACAGATCCAGATCCACGACGGCGCGATCGTCACCCCGGAGGTCACCCGATGAGAATCAACGACACGATCGGCACGGCGGTCGGCAATACGTTCCGTTCGAAGACCCGCACCCTGCTCACGGTGCTCGCCATCTTCGTCGGAGCCTTCACCCTCACCCTGACGAGCGCGCTCGGCGCGGGCATCAACGGCTACATCACCGAGACGGTCGATGGGTTCGGCGTGCGCGATGTGATGAGCGCGTACAAGGAGCAGAACGCGGCCCCGTCGGACGAGCCGCAGGAGTACGAGCCCGCCGACCGGGCGGGTGCAGACGGACGTGGTGCGCAGGTCGCCGCGAGCTATCTCACGCAGGACGACCTCGACGATATCGCTGACATCGAGGGGGTCGAGTCGGTCGAGCCCACGCTCTCGACCACCGTCGACTCCATCGCGCACGATGGCGGGACGCCGTACTCGATCATGGCCGTGCAGCTCGTGCCCGGCCAGAACCTGCAGCTCGACGAGGGTGAGACCCCCGCGTACGAGTCCGGCCGCGCCGAGGTCGCCATCCCGGCCGCGTTCGTCGACGCCCTCGGCTTCGACGACGCGTCGAGTGCGGTGGGTGAGATGCTCACGCTCGGAGTGTCGGATGCCGATGGTGACCCGCATGCCTTCGACGCCCGCATCACGGGTGTCATCGGCGACGGGTTCGCGATGGGCATGCCGACCAACGTGCTCTCACTCAATCGCTCGGCGGCGGTGACGATCTCGGCGCTGAACCAGCTGGGTATGGCCGATGAACTCACCGACCTGTACACGAACGCGTTCGTGCACTTCGATGCCGCGGCGACGGATGCCGAGATCGAGGCGCTGCAGGATCGCCTGGCAGACGCGGGCTTCGCGTCGTCGACCGTGCAGCAGCAGCTGGGCATGATCACCTCGGTGGTCGACGGCATCGTGTTCGTGCTGAACGCCTTCGCCATCATCGCGCTGCTCGCCGCCGCCTTCGGCATCGTCAACACGCTGTACATGTCGGTGCAGGAGCGCACCCGTGAGATCGGTCTGATGAAGGCGATCGGGTTGGGTTCCGGTCACGTGTTCGGCCTGTTCTCGATCGAGGCGGTGTTCATCGGGCTGCTGGGCAGCACGATCGGCGTGCTGCTCGCCGTGCTCGCAGCGCTCGGCGTGAGTGCGGGAATGGCCGGGTCGTTCCTGGCCGACTTCGATGGGCTGCAGCTGTTCCGCTTCGAGCCGGTCGCCATCGCGGCGACCGTGGCGACGATCCTGCTGCTGGCGTTCCTCGCCGGAACGCTGCCCGCGGTGCGTGCCGCGCGACAGGACCCGGTGACGTCGTTGCGATACGAATGACGAACAAACGGATGCCATTAGGTTAGCCTTGCCTAATTAGAGCGTTCATGGGGTGGTGGGTGCGATGCGCCCACCACCCTTTCACCTGAGGAGACAGCTATGCGCGTCGCAGTGATCGGAGCCGGCCCGGCCGGCATCTATGCCGCCAACATCCTGACCGCCGAGTACGACGGCGCCAGCGTCGACGTCTTCGACCGGTTGCCCGCCCCCTACGGGCTCGTGCGCTACGGAGTCGCCCCCGATCACCCGCGCATCAAGGAGATCATCCGCGCGCTGTCGCTCATTCTGGCCAAACCCGGCATCCGCTTCGTCGGCAACGTCGAGTACGGGCGCGACATCACCCTGGATGAGCTGCGGATGTTCTACGACGCCGTCATCTTCGCCACGGGCGCCGCGGCCGACCGTTCGCTCGACATTCCCGGCATCCACCTGCCCGGCAGCTTCGGCGCCGCCGATTTCGTCTCGTGGTACGACGGGCATCCCGACGTGGCGCGGGACTGGCCTCTGGATGCCCGGCAGGTCGCCGTCATCGGAGCGGGGAACGTCGCGCTCGATGTGGCGCGGATGCTCGCCAAGACCGCGCACGAGCAACTCGTCACCGAGATCCCCGACAACGTCTATGCGGGGCTCGCGGCCAACCGCGGCACGGACATCCATGTCTTCGCGCGCCGTGGTCCCGCGCAGTTGAAGTTCACTCCGCTCGAACTGCGCGAGCTCGCGCACTCGCCGACCGTCGACGTCGTCGTGCACCCGGAGGGCTTCGAGATCGACGAGTCCGGCGAGCGCGCCGCCCAGCAGAACCGTCAGACCAAACAGGTGCTCAACACGCTCATGCAGTGGCTCGGCGAGCCTGCGGGCGACAAGCCGCATCGCATCCACCTGCACTTCTGCGAAGCTCCGGTGGCGGTACTCGGCGACGAGCGGGTCGAGGGGCTGCGCACGGCGCGCACCGAACTGCGCGCCGACGGCACGGCGCACCTGACCGAACAGCACACCGACTGGCCGGTGCAGGCGGTCTACCGCGCCGTCGGGTACCTGTCATCGGCAGTGCCGGAGGTGCCCTTCGACGCCGAGGCCGGGGTGATCCCGAATCGTGCGGGGCGCGTCGTCGGTGACGACGGTGCTGTCGTGCCGGCCACCTATGTCACCGGCTGGATCAAGCGCGGCCCGGTGGGGTTGATCGGTCACACCAAGTCCGACGCGGCCGAGACGATCGCCAACCTGCTCGCCGACCGTGACCGGCTCACCCCCGCGCCCTCGCCCGACCCGGATGCCGTGCTGGCCTTTCTCTCGGGCAAGGGCATCGTGCACACCGACGGCGCCGGGTGGGCCCGACTCGACGCACACGAACGCCTGCTCGGTGAGCAGGCGCAGCGCGCGCGGATCAAGGTCGTCGAACGCGACGAGATGGTGCGTATCGCGCGAGCCGAGCACAGAGCCGCTGTGACGTCCGCGCTGGTGCTGGCCGAGCCACCGGGACTCCGCTAACGTCCGAAGCATGACCGCCGTGCTCACCGTGCTGCTCGCCCTCGGCGTGTGGAGTGCGCTGTCGGGACGCCTGCAGCGTGCGGGCGTCACCGCGGCGCTGTTCCTCGCCGTCGTCGGCGTGCTCGCCGCCGTCGTGCTGCCCGAGGCGTTCGACTTCGACATCGAGCCCTCCGTCGCCGAGCGCATCGCCGAGGTGGCACTCGTGCTGCTGCTGTTCAGTGACGCGATGCGCATCGACCTGCGGGCCCTGCGTCGACAGGTGATGTGGCCCAGCCGGCTGCTGCTCATCGGCCTGCCGCTGACGATTGCGGCGGGCATCGGCGTGGGGCTGCTCGTGTTTCCCGATGTCGCCGTGATCTCGGTGATCCTGATCGCCGTGATGCTGGCGCCGACCGATGCCGCGCTCGGGCAGCGGGTCGTCGAAGACCAGGCCGTACCCCCGCGCGTGCGCCAGGCCCTCGACGTCGAGAGCGGACTGAACGACGGCATCGTGGTGCCGCTGTTCCTCGTTGCGCTGTCGATCGCGAACGCCGAGCTCGAGGCGAGCATCCCGTCTGCCGTGGCGGCGAACGTCGCCGCTCAGATCGGGTGGGGTCTCGTCGCCGGGGTGGTCGCGGGCGTCGCCGGCGGGATGCTGTTCCGCCTGGCCGAAGCGAAGGGATGGTTCGATGAGCGCTGGCGCCTGATCTTTCCACTCATCGCCGCTCTGAGCGCGCTCGCGGTCGCCGAGATTCTCGGCGGCAGCGGCTTCATCGCCGCGTTCGTCGGCGGACTCGCGTTCGGCCGTGCGGCCGGCCCATCGCGCACGCACGCCGGCGTGTTCACCGAGAGCGCCGGCGACCTGCTCGCCGCGGTGACGTGGGTGATCTTCGGCGCCGTCGCCGTCACGCTGGCGTTGCCGTTGATCACATGGCAGGTGCTGCTGTACGCCCTGCTGAGCCTGACCCTGGTGCGGATGCTGCCGGTCGCGCTGGCCTTGAGCGGCCGTCGCGTGGGAGCGCCGACGGTCGCCTTCATCGGCTGGTTCGGCCCCAGAGGGCTGGCATCGCTGGTGTTCCTGCTCATCGCGATCGGTGAGGGGGTGCCCGGCGACGACGTCGTCGTCCCCACGATCGTCACGACCGTGGCGCTCAGCATTCTGCTGCACGCGCTCACGTCGGTCCCGTTGATCGGCCGCTATCACCGGTGGGCGCAGTCGCGCGCATCCGCCGACCCGCTCGCGGCCGAGTCCGTGCCGACGGACGTACCGCGCCGACGGCACGAGTCCCGTGGTTCGATAGCGGGATGACCGTCGACGCACGCACCCTCGTCCAGCGCCTCTGTGGCCCGCACGCGCGCATCGAGCGCACCTTCGAGGGGTTCTACGCGAAGGTGCACGTCGTTGATCTGGGCGACGGTTCGCGACGGGTCGTGAAGTGCTTCCACCGCCGCGGCATCGCCGAAGGCGAGGCACGAGCGCTCGCGCGGCTCGCGGCGGCGACACCCAGCGGGGTCGCTGTGCCGCGGGTGATGCAGGTGGAACTGGGCGGTGAGCCCGAGACGATCGTGCAGACGTACGTCGACGGCACCGCCGTCGCCGACGTCGAGATCGCGGCATCGGATGCCCGTGACGCGCTCGCCGAGCAGATCGTCGACCTCGTCGATGCCTGGTCCGCTCACCGGGGAGAGGCGTTCGACGACAGGCAGGGGCGTGCGCATGAGCGGTTCGCCGACAGCTTCCGCGCCGACGTCGCCGTGCTGTCGTCGTGGCTGGGCACCGCCGAGGGGGAGGAGATCGCCACGGACGTGCGAGAGGGGCTGTACGCCACGGTGACGCTGATCGACGACCTCCTCGCCCCGCTCGAGGGCGATCCGCCCGTGTTCATCCACGACGACTGCCACGCGGGCAACTTCCTCGTCGACGACGACGGAGCGCTGTGTGGTGTCATCGACCCCGGCGCGGCGCGGTTCAGCCACCGCGAGATGGACCTGTTCCACCTCGCCGACGCGGCCCCGCAGCTCGAACTGTGGAACCGCGCGGCGGCGCGGCATCCGCTCCCCGCGGGTGGTGAGGCGCGACGACTGCTGTTCAGCCTGTGGGACGACGTCTCGCACGCACGCCTCGCCGGATGGCGCGACGACGACTGGTTCCGCCGCAAGCTCGACGCCCTCGACGGCGCGCTCAGGACTCCGACTCGTCGCGGCCTGCCCACCAGCCGATGACGTGGCCGATGTGGCGATGCATGACAGCCTCTGCCTGTTCACCGTCACCGGCTTCGAGAAGATCGAGCAGCTCGTGGTGCTCGGCGGCCGAGATCGACAGCTCTTCCGTCGCCAGCATGCCGGCCAGGCCGGGCAGACGCGTCTCTTTGCGCAGCTGCGAGATCAGGCTCGTCAGCCGCGGGTTGTCGCTGTGCGCATTGACCGCTTCGTGGAAGGCGCGATCGGCTTCGAGATAGCTCGTGAGGTCGCCCTGTGCGGCGCCGGCGACGATGGCATCGGCCGTCTCGCGCAGCTCGGCGAACGCCTGGGTGGGGATCTCGCCGGCGAGTTGACGCATCAGCGGCGGCTCGAGCAGGCGGCGCACCGCGACGATGTTGGCGACGTCCTCGTCGCGAACCGTGGTGACACGGAACCCCTTGTTGCGCACGGCCTCGACGAAGCCGAGCTTCTCGAGGTTGAGCATCGCCTCGCGCACCGGGGTCGCCGACACGTTGAACCGTGCGGCCAGCGCCGGGGCCGAGAACAGCTCACCGGCGGGCATCTCTCCCGAGCGGATGGCGGCCTCGAGGGCGACTTCCACGCGCTCTCTGAGATTCTGCACCGGCGGGAGCGGGGTGACGACGGAGAACTGCGACATGTGTTTGGCCGATCAGAGAGACGTAGGCAGTGCCATTTGGTATGGCACTGCCTACGAAACTAGCACCGGTCAGGCGCCGTAGCCCTTTGCGGCGGCCTCTTCGGTGTCGGCGATGATTCGATCGGCGACGTCCTTCGGCAGGGGCAGGCGCGGCGGACGGCTGGGGCCGCCGTACAGGCCCAGAACGTCCATCGACAGCTTGATCGACTCGACGAACTCGGTCTTCGTGTCCCAGCGCAGCAGCTTGTGCAGGTCACGGTAGATCACCTTCGCCCGCTCCAGATCGCGGACATCGCCGGACGTCGAGAGGCGGTACAGCTCGACCGTCGCGCGCGGGATGGCGTTCGGGTACCCCGCGACCCATCCCACGGCGCCGGCGATGCCGACTTCGAGCACGCTGTCGTCGGTGCCGATCAGGATGTCGATGCTGGGTGCGAGCTCCTTGATCTCGTAGATGCGGCGCGGATCACCGGTGAACTCCTTGACACCCACCATGTGGCCCGCCGCGTGAATCTCGGCGATCAGGTCGGGAACGAGGTCGACCTTGGTGTCGATCGGGTTGTTGTACCCGACGATCGGGAGCCCGGCCGCGGCCACCGTCGCGTAGTGGTGCTTGACCTGTTCACGGTTGGCCCGGTACGTGTTCGGGGGCAGCAGCATGACGCAGTCGGCGCCGGCCTCGGCCGCCTGCTCGGCCCAGTGCGCGGACTGCAGAGCGCCGTAGGCTCCGACTCCCGCCATCACCGAGAAGCCCTTCGGTGCGGCGTCGACCGCCGTGCGGATGACCTGCGCGCGCTCCTGCTCGCTCAGGTTCTGGTACTCGCCGAGAGAGCCGTTGGGAGCGATGCCGTCGCAGCCGTTGTCGGCCAGGAACCGCACGTGCTCTGCGAACCGGTCGTAGTCGACGGAGAGATCCTCGGTGAACGGGAGTGCCGACGCGACGATCACGCCGTGCCAGGGAGCCTTCTGAGACATCCTTGTTCCTTTCCGGCAGGGGCGGCACCTGCGCCGCCTATGCCATGTAACATACTACAGGACGGAATCCATCCAGTGCTCCAGCCCCGCCGCATCGATCGGCAAAGCGGCACTGAGCACCTCATGGCCCTCGGGAGTCACGACGACATCGTCCTCGATACGGACCCCGATGCCGCGAAGCTCGGGCGGTACAGTCTCATCCCAGGCGTGGAAGTACAGCCCCGGTTCGACGGTCAGTGCCATCCCCGGCCGCATCCGCGCTTCGAAGTACTGCGCGTACGACGCGGCGCCGCAATCGTGCACGTCGAGCCCGAGATGATGCCCGACCCCGCACACGATGTACCGCCGATGGTGCTGCCCCTCGGCGTGCAACGCCTCATCGACCGAGACCGGGAGCATGCCCCAGTCATGCAGTCCCTGCGCCAGTACCTCCATGCACGCCGTGTGGAAATCACGCCAGTCCCGACCCGGCGCCACGGCGGCGAGCCCAGCCCGGTGAGAGCGTTCCACGAGGTCGTGCACCTCGCGCTGCGCCGTGCTGAAGCGGCCGCTCGCGGGGATCGTGCGCGTCACATCCGCGGTGTACCCGCTGCGGTTCTCCACTCCCATATCCAGCAGCAGCAGGGCGTCCGGATCGACGTGGCCGTCCGCGCGGACCCAGTGCAGGATCGGGGCGTTCGCCCCCGACCCGACGATCGACGCGTACCCCGGCGCCTGACCCACCGTCCGCGCATGCCGGTCGAAGGTGCCCTGCAGCCAGCGCTCGCCGCCGGACTCGACGGCGCGCGGGATCTCCCGTCGCACAGCGGCGAATCCATCGATCGTGTGGGTCACCGCTGAGCGCAGTTCGGCCAGCTCCCAGGCATCCTTCTCGACGCGCAGTTCGGCCAGCGTGCGTGCGAGCAGCGGTGAGCGGTGGCGGCCGCCCAGACGCGCGCCGGTGCCGGCGCCGACGACGGCGTGACCCGCGATCAGTGCGTCGGTGGGGACGCTCAGCTCGTCGAGCGTACGCACCTTCAGATCGAGAGCGGATGCCAGCTCTGCCGCACCCGGAAGTGGGCCGACCCACAATTCGCCATGCGCAGCATCCGCGTGGAACGCCGCAGCACCCGGACGGGCCGGGGGAGTGATGTACAGCGTCGCATCGTGACCGCCCGCGGCGGGCGTCATCACCAGAACGCCATCCTCGACCGCGAATCCGGTCAGCCAGAGGAAGTCGCTGTGTGCCCGGAACTCGAAGAAGTTGTCGTGCACCCGCGCCTGGGCGCGTCCGGCCAGCACGACCAGCGACTGCCCGGGCATCGCGTGCGACAGCCGCTCGCGGTGCCGGCGGGCGGCGTCGGCCGCGCCGGGCTCGACCCGCGCCGTGCGGTCGGCGTCACCCCAGCCGGTGCGCATCCACTCGGCGAAGCCGGGAGCCTTCGCCAGTGACGGCATCCGAGGGTCGGTCGTGGCCGAGCGCGGATTGGGGATGCTCCCCTCCCAGTCCACGACATGGACGGTGTCGTCGTAGCGGGCGCCGTGAGCGTGCGTGCCGGTCAATTCATCACTCCTGATCGTCGGTCGAGCGTGTGCGCGCCGTGCCCCCGAGTCGTCGCTCGAGTGCGGTGAAGAGACGGTCGGCAACGCCGGCGCGCGTGATGCCGTCGTGTTCGTGCTCGTTGGTCACCCAGGCGTGCAGACCGCCCACGTGTGCTGCCGTGTCGAGCGAGAGTCCGGCATCGACGTACATGTCGTCGAAGTAGACGACTGCTTCGACGGGCACCTCGTTCGCACCCAGACGCGCGTGGTCGTACAGTTCGATGGGCCACTCCCGCGTCGCGAGCTCTTCGACGCCCGCGCGGAACCCGCGCAGCGCACGGATCTCGTCGAACATCCACGGAAACACCATCTCACCCGTGAACATCAGCGGGCGGGCCGTATCCGAGAACTCCTCGTGCCTCTCGCGCTCGGCCTGCGCCGCCCACCCGGTGGGGCCCGTGCCGTAGATGCTCTCCTGCAGTGCGATGAACAGCGGGTTCGTAGCGAACGCCGTCGCCGAACCGACCGTGGCGAGGAACGTGTCACTCAACCGCGTCTCGGCGCGATCGGCGAACGCTTCGTCGAAGAGCCAGTGCACCCGGTCGGGCCCCGGGGCCATGCCGAAGTCCAGCCCCAGCGTCTGCAAGCGTCGCACGGTGAGTCGGTCGCCGTCGGGCAACAGCACCTCGTCGTCGGCCAGCAGGTCGGCCACCCGCCCGATGCGCTCGACCAGGTGTGGTGCACGCTCGCGGAACAGCCGGTTCTTGACCGCCACGCGCGGGAACGTGCGACGGTAGACCTCGGCGGCGTCCGGATGCAGCGAGGGCAGCCCGCCCGCCACGGCCGAGGCGACGATCGCCTGCGGTGCCGTCGACAGGTAGTGCAGGGTGAGAAAACCGCCGTAGCTCTGCCCGATCGTCCACCATTGCCGACCCTCGTAGTGGGTAGCGCGCAGCGCCTCGAAGTCGCGCACGATGGCATCCGCCCGATGCAACGAGAGGCGTCGAGCCGCCTCGCCGGCCGGCATGCTCGCGAACTGCGCACCCGACAGTGGCGTCGAGCGCCCCGTGCCGCGCTGATCGGGCATGATGAGCCGGAATCGCGAGAGCGCAGCATCCATCCAGGCATCGCGGCCCAGCGGGCGCGTGCCTTTGCCGCCCGGCCCGCCCTGCAGATGCAGCAGCAACGGCAGGTCGTCGTTCCGACGCTCGGCCGCGACGAACTCGCGGGCGAAGATCTCGATCGTCTCGCCGTCGGGATCGTTCCAGTCGAGCGGGACGGTCGTCCACACGTCGCGGGCGACGATGTCGTCGCCGATGAAGTACCAGGCGTCAGTGTGCACGAGTTCTCACCCGGGAATCGAGCAGCGCGTAGAACAGGTCGACCACGAGGTTCGACACCGCCACGAAGACGCCGCCCAGCAGCACGATGGCGATCACCACCGGACGGTCCTGCATCGAGACGCTCGAGATCGCGAGCGCTCCCACGCCCTGCAGACCGAAGACCTGTTCGATGACGATCACGCCACCGAGCATGAGGCCGATGTCGATCCCCAGCTGCGTCACCAGCGGCGGCATCGCGCTGCGGAACGCGTGCACATAGATCACGCGGCGTTCCGTGAGGCCCTTCGCGCGCGCGGTGCGCACATAGTCCTCGCCGAGCACATCGAGCATCTGCCCGCGGGTCAGCCGCGCGTAGACGGCCGCCGTTACGAGCGCGAGCGTCAGCCACGGGAGCATCAGATGCCAGGCCCACTGCAGCGGATCGGTCGTGAAGGGAACGTAGCCGGACGGGGGGAACAGTGTGATCCCGAAGCGAGTGGGCAGGAAGTACAGCGTGTACAGCGCGAGCATGCCGAGCACGAATGTCGGAAAGCTGATGCCGACGAGCGCGAACGCCTGTCCGAGCCGGTCTCGCACGCTGCCGGGGCGCTTGGCCGAGGCGAGACCGATCGGGATGCCGATCGCGAGCCAGACCACGACCCCGCCGAACACCAGCGACATCGTCACCGGAATGCGGGACATCACCAGCTCGGCCACCGGCAGGCTCGAGCGGTACGAGTACCCGAGATCGCCCTGCAGCAGGCTGCCGAGAAAGATCAGGTACTGCTCCCAGATCGGCTTGTCGAGCCCGCGGTTCACCCGGATCTGCGCCATCAGCTCTTCGGTGGCCTTGTCGCCGGCGATGATGCGGGCCGGGTCGGACGGCGTGACGTAGAAGAGCACGAAGACGAAGATGCTTAGCAGGAACAGCACCAGCAGGCCGAAGCCGATGCGCGAGAGGATGTAGCGGATCATGCCCGGGCTCCCTTCGTCGATGACGGGTCGAGCGCGTCGCGCAGACCGTCGCCCAGCAGGTTGAACGTGAGGGTGAGGGTCAGCAGGGCCAGTCCGGGGACGAGCACCATCCAGGGTGCGACCATGTACATGGACCCGTTCGCGGCATCCGCGAGCATGTTGCCCCAGCTGGGGGTCGGCGGCACGATGCCCAGACCCAGGAATGACAGCGTCGCCTCGAACACGATCGCCGCGGGGATCATCAGGGTCGTGTACACGACGATCGGGACCACCAGGTTCGGCAGCACGTCGCGGAACATCGTCGCCACGCCGGACTGACCCATCGAGCGGGCCGTCTCGATGAACTCCCGCTCACGCAGCGCGAGCACCTGACCCCGGATGACGCGGGCGAGTCCTGCCCAGCTAAAGAACACGATTACGGCGATCGAGAGTTGAAGACTCGGGCCGAGCACCGAGACCGTCGCGATCGCGACCAGCAGGAACGGCACGCTCATCACGAGGTCGATCAGGCGGCTGAGCACGGTGTCGACGACACCGCCGGCGAAGCCTGCCGTCATGCCGACGAGGATGCCGATGGCCGATGCGGCGAGTGAGGCGGCCACGCCGACGAGAAGTGACACCTGCGCGCCGTAGGCGAGCCGCACCAGCACGTCGCGACCGAGCTGGTCGGTGCCCAGGAGGAACTCGCCATTCGGGGCCACCGGCATGCCGGAGGGAGACAACCCGGTCTCGCGGAACTGCTCGGTCGGTCCGTGTCCGGTCCACTGCGCGATCACCGGCGCGAGGAGGGCGAAGAGCACGATCAGCACGATCACAACCGCCGAGGCGATGCTCGCGGGGTCGCGACGCAGGCGCCTCATGGTCAGCTGCCACGAGTTCTTGGCCTCATTGGCGGCCTGCTCGGCTCCGCGGGACGGCACGAGCAGAGTCAGTGTCTCTTTGGAGAAGACGCTCATGCGCTGACCTCCTGCAACGTCGGGCCCTGTCTGTTCGTGCCCACGGCTTCGAGGAACGATGCGGCGAGCAGCTTCTTGGTGAAAGGTTCGCGCGGTGTGCGGTAGATGGTCTCGGCGTCGTCGAGTTCGATGATCCGCCCGTTCTCCATCACGGCGATGCGGTCGCACATGTGTCGGACGACGGCGAGGTCGTGCGAGATGAACAGGTAGGTCAGCCCCAGGTCGCGCTGCAGATCGTCGAGCAGCTGCAGGACCTGAGCTTGAACGGTCACGTCGAGCGCTGAGACGGGCTCGTCGAGGATCACGAGGTCGGGGTTCAGGGCGATGGCCCGCGCGATGCCGATGCGCTGCCGTTGGCCGCCGGAGAACTGTGCGGGAAAACGGTTGTAGTGGGCCGGGTCGAGACCGACCTGCTCGAGCAGTTCGAGCACGCGCTCCCGGCGCTGACGGGCGTTGCCGACTCGGTGGATCCGCAGAGGGTCCTCGACGATCGAACCGATCCGGCGTTTGGGATTCAGAGATGAGAACGGGTCCTGGAACACCACCTGCACGCGCTGGCGCAGCCTGCGCCAGTCGGCTCCGCGTACCTCGGCGAGATCCCTGCCGTCGAAGCGCACCGTCCCCTCCGAGGGGCGCACAAGACCGGCGATCGTGCGGGCGAGCGTGGTCTTGCCGCATCCGCTCTCACCGACCAGCCCGAGGGTCTCGCCACGGCGCACGTCGAGGCTGATGCGGTCCAGGACCGTCCGCTCCGCGCCGCGTCGTTGCGCGAACGACAGGCTCACCTCGGAGACCTGCGCGATCGGTGCCGGGTCATCGGCCGGCGCATCGGTCGCAGCGGCCGTGCGACCGAGCGGTGCCTGTCGCTCGCTCTGCGTGAACGACGACGACTCGATGAGCGAGATCGTGTACTGCTCACGGGGTGTGCGCAGCACCTGCGCGCTGCGGCCGAGCTCGACCTGCTCGCCGTGGTACATGACCATCACGCGGTCGGCGACGCTCGCCATCACACCCAGATCGTGGCTGATCATGAGCACCGTCGCCCCGAAGTCGTCCTTCATCTCGCCCAGCAGCTGCAGGATCTGCGCCTGCACTGTCGAGTCGAGCGCCGTGGTCGGCTCATCGGCGATGATGAGCTTCGGATCCAGCGACAGGCTCATTGCGATCATGACGCGCTGGCGCATACCGCCCGAGAACTGGTGGGGATACGCGTCGAAGCGCGAGGCGGCGTCGGCGATGTGCACTTTCCGGAGCAGCTCGATCGCCCGCGCCTTCGCGGCCTGCCTCGAGACCTTCTCGTGGGCCCGGATCTGCTCGACGATCTGCCAGCCGACCGTGTACTGCGGATGCAGGCTGGAGAGCGGGTCCTGGAAGATCATGCTGATCTCCTTGCCCCGCAGGCGGCGCAACCGCTCGGAGGGCAGCGTCAGCAGATCGTCGCCTTGAAATCGGACGCTCCCCGTGGTCACGGCTTTCGGGATCAGTCCCATCACTGACTGCACCAGCACCGACTTGCCCGACCCGGACTCGCCGACGATGCCGAAGAACTCGCCCTCGGCGACGTCGAACGACACGTCTTTGACGGCGTGCACGGTGCCGTTCTCGGTCGGGATGTCGACGTGCAGCCCGGACACTTCCAGAATCGACATGCGATCCTCCTCAGAATGCGGCCGCTGCGGCGCCGGGAGTGGCGCCGCAGCGGCATCCGTCAGGTGCGACTACTTGTTCAGCCAGACGTTGGTCCAGTCGCCGTTCTGCGACAGGGCGTAGATGGCGAAGTTCTGCACCCGCTCGGAGTGGTAGTTCGCCTTCTTCTTGGCGGCGATGCTCACGATCGGTGAGTCGTTCATAACGGTCTGGTCGACCTCGTGCCACAGCCCTGCGGCCTCTTCCGGTGAGCCCGCGGCCAGCGCCTGGGCGGCCAGGTCGTTGGCCTCGTCGTTGTTGTAGTCGACGTAGTTGTAGGCCTGCGGGGTGCCGTCGAAGCTGAACTGCGGCTGGAAGACGCTGCGCGCGGCGCCGCCGACCCAGTCCGGCGACCAGCCGACCAGCGCGATGTCCCAGGCACCTCCGCTGGCGTTCTCGCGGTTGGTCATGAAGTTCGCGTAGTAGTCGGTGGGTGGCACCGGGAACAGCTCGACGGTGATACCGGCCGCTTCCAGGCTCGCCTGCACGGTCTGCGCGATGTCGGGCTGCGAGCCGAGGTTTCGGTAGGGGAACTTCAGCGTGAGGTTCTCGACGCCCGCCTCGGCCAGCAGCTCCTTCGCCTTCTCGGGGTCGGCCTTTCCATCGCCGTCACCGTAGAGCGAGTACGCCTTGTGGCCGTTGATGCCGGGGCCGAAGATGCCGTTGGTCACGGTGGCGATCTCCTCACCGCCCATCACCTGCACGACCGCCGACTTGTCGATCGCGTACTGCAGGGCCTGGCGCACCTCGACCTTCTGCAGGGCGCTGTCGTTGTTGTCGGTCTTGGTGTTGAACCACAAGAACTGGTCGATGCCGCCGTTCTCGAGCGTCGAGAACTTCTCGTCGCCCATCGCCGTCAGCTGCTGGATGTTCGCCGGGCTCGGCTGCAGGTCGAACAGCATGTCGGCCGATCCGGCCTGCAGCTGCTGCATTGCGGCATCCACCTCGCTGCCCATCGTCATCTCGATCGCGTCGACGTAGGCCTTGCGCAGTGGGTCGCTGTCGGCATTCCACGACGGGTTGCGCTCCAGGGTGAGCTTGACGTCGGGCTTGTGCTCGGCCACGCGGTACGGGCCCGAGGACACGAAGCTGTTGCGGAACTCGGGGGAGTCGGGCAGGTGGTCGAGCGCCTCGATCGGGGCTGGGTTCGCGGTGGCGAGGCTGAGCATCGAGGTGAAGTCGGATGCCGGCTCGACGAGGCGGAAGATGACGGTCTTGTCGTCGGGCGTCTCGATGCCGCTGATGTCGTTCGACTCGATGTACTCCTTCATCGGCTCGACCTCGGGGGCGACGGCCGAGAAGCCGTCGCAGTACTCGGCCATGCCCTTGATCAGTGAGGTGAAGTAGCCGCCGAGTGCGGCGCCGATGTACGGGTTGCAGATGCGTTCGATTCCGCGCGCGACATCGCCCGAGACCATCTCGCGGGCGCCGTCGGGTGCATCCCAGCTGGCGCCGTCGCGCAGGGTGATCGTGTAGGTGAGGCCGTCGTCCTCGGGCTCGGGCACGGCGGTTGCGAGGTCGCCCACGAGCTGCGAGCGCTCGGTCTCGTCATTGGATGCCTCGTACCCGAGGATCGAGCGCGAGATCGATCGGATCAGACTGTTCGTGGGGACGTACGCGATCAGCTGCGGGTCGAGGTGGTCGATGTCTCCGTTGGAGAGCACCTTGAGCGTGCCGCCGGTCTGGGGCTCGCCCGAGCCGGTTGACGGCGAGCCGTCTGCGGCGGAGCATCCGCTGAGAACGAGCGCGGCCGCCGAAGCCATGAGCAGAGGCGTCAGCAGGGTCTTCTTACGAGTCATAGATCGTCCTTGAATCCTTGAATCGGGTGGCGCCCGCGGCATCGACGGGCATGAGCCCTTCGGCCCGTCTGTAACATAGCACATGTCAGATACGGCACGGCACTGCGAGGTTGCGTCAGAACGCACGAAGGCGGCCCCGTCATCGGGACCGCCTTCGTGTGAGAACCGGGATCAGGCCGGGTCGTTCCACGACCAGATGTCATCGCCGCGCAGCGAGGCATCGGCTCCGCCATCGTCGTAGATGATCTGCCCCGCCATGTGGGAGTTCTCGACGCTGGTCAGCCAGATGAGCAGGTGCGCGATCGACTCGGGCGGCTGGTGGTGGTTCAGCGGCATCGGCACGGCGGCGTCGACCATCGCCCGCCCCTCGGGCGTCGACAGCAGCTTCTCGGTCATCGGGGTCAGCACGGTGCCGGGGGCGACACCGTTGACCGGGATGCCGTGGCCTGCCCACTCGGGTGTGATCGAGCTGCGGCGCACCCAGCGAGCGAGGGCGCGCTTGGACGACGGGTACACGAGGTACCCGACCTCGGGCCCTTGCGCGGCCAGGTCTGCTGCGATCTGCATCGCCTTCGCCTCGTCACCGGCCAGTGCAGCCTCGACCATCTCGCGCGAGTTGGGCTGCAGCGAGGCCATCGACGACACCACGGCGACGCGCGGGGCATCCGAAGCGACCAAGCCCGGTCGCAGGTGCTCGAGCAACTCGGTCACGCCGAAGTAGTTGATCGAGATCGTGGCCGGGATCGGCGCCGAGATCCCCGCGCACGCGATGACGGCATCGATCGTGCCGCCCGCCAGCTCGAGGGCTTTCGCGGCCGCTTCCACCCGCCCTGTGGCGCCCGACAGATCGGCTTCGACCTCGGCGTCGCGCAGGTCGATCCCGATCACGCGCTCGCCGCGCTCTCGCAGGATTCTCGTGGTCGTGGCCCCGATGCCCGAGGCGGACCCGGTGACGACGTAGGTGCGTGGCATGACTTCTCCTCCATCCGGGCGGCCATGCGCCGCCCCTTCCATCCTTTCCCGGCCGGTCATCGTTCGGCAGTCGCGATCCGCACAAGACCGCCGACACGACCGCGTGCCCGCCGCGGTGGCGGGAGTCGCACTGACCAGCTACACCGTTTCGACGACGCACGTGCACGCGGCGACGCAGGAATGCGCTACGGTATCTGCATGACCAACCGTTGGTATGCGTATTTTGAGTCGGCTCTGGAGGGGCCGGCGCCGAAGTAGCGCGCACCGACAACCTTCAGAGCCGACAAGCCAGAGCATTTTGCTCTGGCTTTCGCCGTTTCGGCGGGCTCTGCGCGGGTCCGTCGTGAACCATCACGAACAGGACAGGACCCATGCACAGCATCCGCACCGCCCCCGACCAGACCGCAGATCTGCACGTCACCGGCTTCACCGCACTTCCCTCACCGGAGTCCGTCGCCGCGACGTTGCCGCTCGGCGCGGAACGCGGCGCCCTCGTCGCGCGCACCCGCGACGAGGTGCGCGCGATCATGGACGGTCGCGATGATCGGATGCTGGTGGTCGTCGGCCCCTGCTCGATCCATGACCCCGAGGCGGGGCTCGAGTACGCCGGCCGGCTGGTGCGCGAGGCGGACCGCCACCGCGACGAACTGCTCATCGTGATGCGCGCGTACTTCGAGAAGCCCCGCACGACGGTCGGGTGGAAGGGCCTCATAAACGACCCGCACCTCGACGGCAGCCACGACATCGAGACCGGACTGCGCCTGGCGCGCGGCTTCCTGCGCGACGTCACGGCGCTGGGGATGCCGTGCGGTACGGAGTTCCTCGAGCCGATCAGCCCGCAGTACACGGCCGACCTCGTCACCTGGGGGGCGATCGGGGCGCGCACCACCGAGAGCCAGATCCACCGGCAGCTCGCGTCGGGGCTGTCGATGCCGATCGGGTTCAAGAACGGCACCGACGGCGGACTGCAGGTCGCACTGGACGCGGCATCCGCGGCATCCGCTCCGCAGGCCTTCCTCGGCATCGGAGCCGATGGGCGCGCGAGCCTCGTCTCGACCACGGGCAACCCCGACACCTCGGTGATCCTGCGCGGCGGCGCCGATGGTCCCAACTACGGGGCCGACCACGTGCGCCGCGCTTCCGAGCGGCTCTCGGCGGCGGGGCTGACCTCGCGCGTCATCGTGGATGCCAGTCACGCCAACAGCGGCAAGGATCACGTGCGTCAGGCAGAGGTGGTCGCCGAGATCGCCGAGCAGATCGCGGCGGGAGGCGACGCCATCGCCGGTGTGATGCTGGAGAGCAACCTCATTGCCGGGGCGCAGAAGCTCGATGTGGCGCAGGGACCCGCAGGGCTCGTGCGTGGGCAGAGCGTCACCGATGCCTGCATGGGGTGGGGTGCCACGGCTGAGGCGCTCGATCTGCTGGCGGGGGCTGTGCGTCGGCGCGGCTGAGTGACTCTCAGTGGTCGGTGGTGGTGGTGCGTGTGACGTCGGCGGCATCCGCAGGGTTTCGGCGGATGCCGATCCACGACACCACCCCGCCGAGGGCGAACAGCGCCGCGGTGACGAGCGCCGCACTGTGGAAGCCGTCGAGATCGAGCGCGCCGCCCACGATCGTCGACAGCATGGCCACGACGATCAGACCCGCGACGCGCGAGATCGCGTTGTTGATCGCCGAGGCGATCCCCGAGTGCTCGGCGTCGATCGCCCCGAGGATCGACGACGTCAGCGGAGCGACCGTCAGCGACAACCCGACGCCGAGCAGCAGCATCGCCGGCAGCACCTGCCACCAGTAGCTGAACTGCTCTGTGACCGAGAGCAGCAGCAGGGCGCCCGCGGCCATCGTCAGCGGCCCCACCGTCATGAACACGCGAGGACCCAGCCGGCCCGCCCACGTGCCGACGCGCGAGCTGAGCACGATCATCAGCAGCGTGATCGGCAGGCTCGCGAGCCCGGCCGCGGTGGCCGTCAGGCCCGCGCCCTGCTGCAGGTAGACGCTGACGACGAAGCCGTTGAGCGCGAGGGCGGCGTAGACGAACAACGTCGCGAGGTTGCCCCAGCCGAAGTTGCGCACGCGGAACAGCGACAGCGGCATCATCGGGGCATCCGACCGCTGCTGCCGTAACAGGAACCAGCCGAACAGCGCCGCACCACCGACAGCCGGCATCCAGATCGCGGGTGAGTCCCAGCCCAGCGACGGCTGCTCGATCAGCGCGAAGACGACGGCGCCGAGACCGACGGCGCACAATGCTCCGCTGAGCCAGTCCACGCGTGCGCCGCGCGGATGCTCGGGCAGGTGCAGCCGGCCCAGCAGCACCAGGGTCACCGCGATCGGCACGACGTTGATGAGAAAGACGAGCCGCCACGACAGCAGATCGACGAACAATCCGCCCATCAGCGGACCCACGACCATCGCCCCCGTGGTGAACGCCGTCCACACGCCGATTGCGCGTGCCTGCAGTTCGCCGCGCATCGTCGCCGTGATCAGTGCCAGCGAACTGGGCACCAGCAGTGCGCCCGCTGCACCCTGCGCGGCACGAGAGACGACGAGCATGAGCGGGTCGACCGACGCGGCGACAGCGACCGACGAGACCCCGAAGGCGATCAGCCCGATACGCATGATCAGCACGCGGCCGTAGGCGTCCGAGAGCGAGCCCGCGAGCAGGATCAACGCGCTCAGGGTGATGAGATACGCGTCGACGGTCCACTGCTGCGTGGTGATGCCTCCGCCCAACTCGGAGCTGATCGCCGGAAGCGCGACGGTGACCACCGTGCCGTCGAGGAACGTGACGAACGAGGCGATGATCGCGACGGTGAGGACCAGCCGTTGCAGCGGGGCGAACGATGACACGCTCTGAGGTTATCGAGCCGGGGGAGTCACCGGGCGGTCATCTGCGGCTACCGCGCGCACGTGGTCGGCGGCACGTGCGGCGAGCTCGGCGTGCAGACGCTGGAACGTCTCGACGCTGCGCGCACCCGGCCAGTCCGCCGGAAGCAGCGCGGTCGGCAACCCTGGATCGATGTACGGCAGCACGCGCCAGCTGTCGATCAGACCCAAGTGCGCGGCGAAGGGGCGCGTCAGGTCGAGCGCGTCGACGGATGCCAGGAATCGGTCGTGCTCGGCGCGCAGCGCCACGAGGTCCCACCAGTCGGCGACGGCCTCGGGCAGAGGGCGCGACGGTTGCGGATCTGTCGCGAGGAACAGCGTGGCGTACTCGCGCGCTCCGATCTCGTGCAGCAGCTCGTGCGCTTCGTCGAACAGATGCCCGGGCAGGATCCACAGACTCGGCGCGACCGACCCTGCACCGAGGTACAGCAGGCGGCGGCGCAGCTGGTGGCGCAGGTCACGGCGCGACTCGGGGACGGTCGCCGACACCAGCATCCACCCATCGTCCTCGCTCATGGTGCGCACGTCGAAGATGCGGCGGTCGCCGCGCCGCAGCATCGGCAGGGCGGCAGGGTTGATCGCGTAGCCCCCCGATGTGCTGAGCAGAAGACCGCGCTGCTTGAGCCGCGTGATCGCCGTGCGTGCGCGCGCCGGCGGTATGCCGAGGTCACCCGCCAGGCGCACCAGCGCGGCGGATGAGATCACGCCGCCCAGCGGACGCAGATGCACGCCGATCAGCGTCCGCAGCAGCGACGTCGTGCTGCCGGGCCGCGCATCGATGTCGTCGAGCACGGCTACCCCCACCGCAGAAGTGGTCATGCCAGGGCGTCGCGCACGGCGAGCACGCCGCGCAGCGTCTCCTCATGAGAGGTGCTCAGCGGCGACAGCCCCAGGCGGATGCCATCGGGGAAGCGGAAGTCGGGGATCACTCCGTCGGCCCAGAGCTTCTGGGTGACCTCGCGGAAGCTCTCATGTCCGATCGTGATGTGACCACCGCGGTGCGCGGCCTCGCGTGGCGACTGCAGCGTCACGCCCAGCGGGGCGAGCAGCGCGTCGTATGCCCGCACGGCGAAGTCGGTCAACGTGATCGACTTCGCTCGCACCGAGGCCATGCCCTCGGCCTCGATGAGGTCGAGCATGCCCTGCATGGCCAGCATCGACAGCACCGGCGGAGTGCCGCTGAGCAGCTGACGGATGCCGCCCTCGGGACGGTACTCGGGTCCCATGGCGAAGATGTCGGCTGCGCCCCACCAGCCGTGGATCGGCTGGAGCACCGTGCCCTGCAGCTCGGCGCGCAGGTAACCGAAGGCCGGCGACCCCGGTCCGCCATTGAGGTACTTGTAGGTGCAGCCGACCGCCATGTCGACACCCCACTCATCGAGCTTCATCGGCACCGCGCCCACCGAGTGGCACAGGTCCCAGAGCATCAGCGCTCCGGCATCCTTGACGACGCGGGTGATGGACGGCATGTCGGCCAGGGCCCCCGACCGGTAGTCGACGTGGCTGAGCACGACGAGCGCGGTGCGCTCACCGACGACGGATGCCACATCATCGGCCGTCACACCGCGGACGGGGTCGGGCTCCACCCAGCGCAGCGTCGACCCGGTCTCCTGGGCGATGCCGGCGGCGATGAAGCGGTCGGTCGGGAAGTTGCCGGCCTCGATGACGATCTCATCGCGACCGGGCCGTGCGGCGACAGCGGCGCGCATGAGCTTGTACAGCATGACACTCGTCGAGTCGGCGACGACGGTCTGACCCGCGGCGGCGCCGAGGGTAACACGGGCGATGCGGTCGCCGAGCTGCATCGGCAGCTCCATCCACTGCTCGTCCCACGAGCGGATGAGTCGCGTGCCCCAGTCGTCACGGATGAACGCCGCCGCCTTGTCGGCGGTGTCGCGCAGTGGGCGGCCGAGCGAGTTGCCGTCCAGGTAGGCCTGCACACCCGGTGCGTCGGCGAACGCCTCCAGGTGGTGGGCCAGCGGGTCGGCGGCGTCGAGGCGACGGGCTTCCGCGAGCAGGGCGTCGGCGGGGTCGACGGGGACGACGGCGTTGTCGGTCGTGTCGGTACTGGTCATGTCAGTGCTCCAGATCAGTGGTGGTGAGGTGGTGCGCCCGGTTCGGGTCGTCATCGGGAAGAAGCAGCAGGGGAGCGCCCACGATCAGCGGATCGGCGGGCGCCAGCGCCGTGAGCAGGGCGATGCCGTCGACCCCGGCGTCGCGCAGCGCGTTGATCTCGGCCTCGCGCAGGTCGACCGGCATCGGGCCGTTGCCCATGTCGCTGCCGTAGACGACCACGCCGCCGGCGGCGGCGAAGCGGCTCATGTTGTCGGTGACGATCGCGCGCGCCTCGTCATCATGGATCGCCATGGTCGAGATCCACGTGGTGGATGCCGCCTGCGCGGCGATCTCGTCGTCGGTCAGACGCTCCGAGAACGGTGCGTGGGCCAGCACGGTGACGCCGAGGCGCACGACGCGCTGGGCCTGCCCGCGGCCTTCGGCGTGCGCGACGACGGGAAGTCGGTGCTCCGCCGCCCGGTGCACGATCGCCCGGATCGCGTCATCGTCGAGCACGGCGCCCGCCTCGCTGTGTGCGACGACCTTGATGATCGAGGCGCCGGCCGCTGCGGCCTCATCGACCGCGCGCGCGGCGTCGTCAGCATCCGCGATCTCGCGCACAGACCCGGCCGGGGCCCACGCGCGGTCGGACGGGTATCCGCCGACGGCGGTGAGGAAGGGGCCGGCGTAGCGGATGCGCGGACGCAACTCCGGAGAAACTGCCCGGTTCGGGGCTGCCGGGGCCCTATCGGGCCGTGCAGAGCCAGAATCTCCGGAGTTGTGTGCAGGGCGGTTGTCTGCCAGGGCCCGGATCCAGCCGGGCTCGGCCCCCAGATCGACGACCGTGCCGAGCCGTGAGCCCGCCAGGAGCGTGTGATCCACCAGCTGCAGGTGCACGTGATGATCGGTGAACCGTCCCGTGACCAGGCCATCGAGTCGCGGCGTGCCGGCCGGCGCTGCGCCGGCGATGAGCGTCATCCCGCCGGCGGTCGACGTCAGCATCCCCTCGCGCACGGACACGCCGTCGAAGAAGCGCGCGGCGTGCACCACCGCGTCCGACGTGGTCATCTGCCGATCTCGGTGCGCACGCTGTACAGCTCGGGGAAGAAGGTCAGATCGAGCGCGCGCTGCAGGAAGCCGACACCGCTGGACCCACCGGTGCCGACCTTGTGGCCGATCGTGCGCGAGACCGTGCGCAGGTGGCGGAAGCGCCAGAACTGGAAGTTGTCCTCGACGTCGACGAGCTCCTCGCACGCCTCGTACAGGTCCCAATGCTCGTTCGGGTGCTCGTAGATCTCACGGATCGCGGCGACCAGCTCGGTGTTCTCGCGGTACGGCTGGCGCACATCGCGGTCGAGGATCTCGTGTGGCACGGCGAGCCCGCGACGTGCGACGTAGCGCAGGAACTCGTCGTACAGCGTGGGGCGCTCCCACTCGGTGGTCAGCAGCGCGAGGTTGGCAGGGTGGTCGGCGAACACGCTCAGCATCCGCTCGTTCTTGTTGCCGAGCGCGAACTCGACGCACCGGTACTGCACCGACTGGAACCCGGACGAGTTGCCGAGGTCGCCGCGGAACTGCGCGTACTCGGTGGGGGTCAGGGTCGCCAGCACCGACCACTGCTGTGTCAGGACCTCTTGGATGTGCTTGACGCGGGCGATGTGCTTGAGGGCCGCGCGCAGGTCGTCTTCGGCGAGGCGGTCGCGCGCGGTGCCGAGCTCGTGCAGCACCAGCTTGAGCCAGAGCTCGGTCGTCTGGTGCTGGATGATGAACAGCATCTCGTCGTGGTGCTCGGGTTGCGACACCGGATGCTGCGCGCCGAGCAGTCGGTCGAGGTCGAGGTACGACCCGTAGGTCATCCGATCTTTCAGATCGGTGACGATTCCGTCTTCGAGGGTGCGCTCATTCTCGGCCATGCCCCGAATGTATCACTTTCGTGGCGGCCGTCACAGGTGTGAGATGTGCGGCGTCAGCCCTGCGGCGGGTAGTTCCCCGCTGAGGGCGGGTACGTTCCCGGCGCGGGTGGCGTCTGCGATCCGGGCGCCTGCGCGCTCATCGGCGGCGCGCTGGTGGCCGCGTAGCCGCGACGCGCACGCTCTTCATCGGCCTTCAAAATGCCGTTCTTCACCGCCGTGCGCATGATCAGGTAGCCCACCCAGATCGTCAGCGCCAGGACTCCGAGGTACACCACGGCACCCAGGATGAACATGCCGATCCCGAGCCCCGCGGCCCAGCCGTAGTCGTCGTATCCCATCGCTCTGCGTCCCTTCGTCGGGGCCCGCACCCGCCGTCGCGAGAAGAGGTCGCCGCCCCGGTTGCTGGTCAGTGTAGTGCGGCCGGACCGTGCGCGGGGAAGGAGATCCGGCGGCGGATCAGGCCTGTTCCTGGCGGCGGATGCGTCCCGCCCGGGCGAACCAGGTGATCGCGAACGACAGCACGAGGGCGACGAATACGCCCAGGTTCGCGTACGCCCATTCGCCATCGCGGCCGCCGATGAGGAACAGCAGGTACCCCTGCCAGTTGTTCCAGGCGGCCTCGGCGGCGAAGAGGTTGATGACCAGCCCCCACCCGATCGCGCTCGCGCCGACCAGAGTCCCCACTGAGGTCCAGTCCCACGCGCCGTACCGACCGCGGGCGTCGAACAGCGCGTCCTCGTCGTAGTCCTTGCGGCGGCGCAGGATGTCGGCGATGAGGATGCCGGCCCACGACGCCAGGGGCACGCCGAGCGTGATGAGGAACGACTGGAAGGGGCCCAGGAAGTCGGTCGCGAAGAACACCACCCAGATCGTGCCGAGGGTGAGGATGATGCCGTCGACCGCTGCCGCCGTGGGGCGCGGGATGCGGATGCCGAGGCTGATCAGCGTCAGGCCCGACGAGTAGATGCCGAGCACCGCACCCGAGACCAGGGCGAGCACCGCGGTGAGCAGGAACGGCACGAGCACCCAGATCGGCAGGATGGTCGCGAGCGCGCCGATCGGGTCGGTGGCCACGGCGTCCATGAGCGCCGGGTCGGAGCCGGCCAGCAGCAGACCGAAGACCACCAGGACCACGGGGGCGATGGCGCCGCCGACGGTGTTCCACAGCACGATGGCACCGTCGGATGCCGTGCGCTTCTGATACCGCGACCAGTCGGCCGCGATGTTGATCCATCCCAGACCGAAGCCGGTCATGACCATCACGAGTGCGCCGATCACGGCGCCGGTGCTGCCGTCGGGGATCGACATCACGGCGGCCAGATCGATGCTGCTGCTGGCGAGGATGATGTAGAGGATCGTGACGATGCCGGTCAGCCAGGTGAGTACCGACTGCAGCTTCATGATCGTGTGGTAGCCGAGCACCGAAGCAGCGACGATGAGCGCGGCGACCACGATCGTCGCGGCGATCTTGAGGGCGACACTGTCGCCGTCACCGCCGAGCTGGGTGATCACCGTCGCCGTGGCGAGGACGGCCATGATCGCCAGGAACGTCTCCCAGCCGATCGAGGTCAGCCACGAGACGATGCCGGGCACCTTCTGCCCGTGCACGCCGAACGCGGCGCGCGAGAGCACCATGGTCGGTGCCGAACCGCGCTTGCCGGCGATCGCGATCAGTCCGCACAGGAAGAACGACACGACGACGCCGATGACCGACACCAGCGTCGCCTGCCAGAACGAGATGCCGAACTGAAGAACAAAGGCTCCGTAGCTCAGGCCGAACACCGACACGTTCGCGGCGAACCACGGCCAGAACAGGTCGCGCGGCTTCGCCGTCCGCTCGGATTCGGGGATGATCTCGATGCCGGCGCGCTCGATGAGCGCCGGGCGTGCGGGCGGCGTCGCGGATGCCGGAGATGTGGCGGTCATGGTCTCATCCTGGCACTGCCGCTGGTCCGGTGCGAGTACTCGCCCCTCGGGGCGAGATCAGATGGCGAAGAACGCCCGCGCCACGCGGGAGAGGTCGTACAGGTCGCTGACGCCGGCCAGCTCGCGCGCCGAGTGCATCGACAGGATCGGGATGCCGACGTCGACCGTGCGGATGCCCAGGCGGGTCGCGGTGATCGGGCCGATCGTCGAACCGCACGGCACGGCGTTGTTCGACACGAACTCCTGCGAGCCCACGCCGGCCGACTCGCACCACGATGCCCAGGCGGCCGCTCCGACGGCGTCGGTGGCGTAGCGCTGGTTGGCGTTGATCTTGAGGATGGGTCCCGAGCCGAGCACCGGCTGCACGACCGGGTCGTGGCGCTGCACGAAGTTCGGGTGCACCGAGTGGCCGACATCGCTCGACAGGCACCACGACGACGTGTACGCGCGGCGCAGGTCTTCGGCATCCGATCCGAGAGAGGCGTAGATGCGCTCGAGGACGTCTTCGAGGATCGGGCCTGCTGCGCCCGAGCGCGATGCCGAGCCGAGTTCTTCGTGGTCGAACGCGGCGAGCATGGGGATGACGGTGCCGGATGCCCCGGAGTCGACGGCCTCGATGAGTGCGACGACACCGGCGTGCACCGAGGCGAGGTCGTCCAGGCGCCCCGAGGCGAAGAACGCGTCGTCCTTGCCGAAGATCGTGCCGTGGGCGGCATCCGCCACGACCGCGTCGAAGCCGCGGATCTCGGCGGGGTCGACATTCGCGGCCGCCGCGAGTTCGGCGAGGATGTCGGCCGACTCGGGCTCGCCGAGGCCCCACACCGGCTGGGTGCCGGTCTGCTTGTCGAGCGCGAGGCCGTCGTTCACACCGCGGTCGAGGTGGATGGCCAGCTGCGGAAGGCGCAGCAGGGGACCCGTGGCGGCGAGCACGACGCGGCCGTCGGCGAGTGCCAGGCGGCCGGCGAGGCGCAGCTCGCGGTCGAGCCAGGAGTTCAGCAGGGGGCCGCCGTACACCTCGACGGCGGCCTGCAGCCAGCCCTTGGCGCCCGTGGTGGGCTTGGGCTTGAGCTTGAACCCGGGGGAGTCGGTGTGGGCACCCAGCACGTGGACGGGGGTGGTCGCGGTGGCGTCCGTGGGAACGGCCCAGGCGATGGCAGCGCCGTCGCGCACGATCACGTAGCGGCCGCCGGCCTGGGTGGGCCAGGCGTCGGCCTCGTCGAGGCGGGTGAAACCGGCGTCTTCGAGCCTGCGGGCGACCTCTTCGGCGGCATGGTAGCTCGACGGCGAAGCGGCGACGAAATCGGCGAGGTCGGCGGCGTGCGAGTGGGCGGCAGAGGCAGCAGGCATGACACCGAGCCTAGCCGCCGTGGGACGCGGCGCCGGAAGAGCCCGCTCGACGCGGCGGGATAGTGTGAGGCGACGGTGTCTTCAGTCCGTCGCGCCCTCGGGCAGAAGGGATCGGATGCCGGTCGTCGCCATCGCGCTCGCGCTCAGCGCCGCCGTCGCTCATGCCGCCTGGAACGTCATCGCCCACAACGTCAGTCGCGCCGGGGTGCCGTTCCTGTGGTGGGGAGCCGTGGCGAGTTCGATCATCTGGGTGGGCGTCATCCCGTTCACCGGCGGTCTCGGAACCGACGACGTGCACGGCTTCCTGCTGGGCATCGGAGTCTCGGCGGTGCTGCACGTGCTCTACATGGCGGTGCTGCAACGCGGCTACCAGCTCGGCGATCTCTCGACCGTGTACGCGACCGCGCGGGGGAGCGGTCCGTTCCTGGCCGTGATCATCGCCGTAGTGCTGCTCGGCGAGCGCCCCTCGGTGATCGCCCTGGGCGGTGTCGCCCTGGTGCTCGTCGGCGTCATCGCCGTCGGCCTCATCGACCGCAGCGCGTCGGCTCCCCGCCGCGGTCTCGACCCCGCGGTGCTGTTCGGCGTCCTTACCGGGGTGATGATCGCGACGTACACGATCTGGGATGCCCACGCCGTGCGCGAATGGAGCCTGTCGCCGGTGGCCTTCATGGTCGGTGCCACGCTGTTGCAGGTGCCGGTCTACAGTGCCGCGGTGGGACGCCGTTGGAGGGCGGTGTGGCAGCTGGGGCGGCTCCAGTGGCGCAGGATCATCGCCTTCGGCATCCTCTCGCCGCTGTCGTACATCCTCGTGCTGCAGGCGATCACGATCGCGCCCGTGGCGCTGATCGCGCCGCTGCGCGAGGTCAGCGTCGTGCTGATCAGCCTGTTCGGCGCGTTCGTGCTGAAGGAGTCCCGACCGGGGCTCAGGATCGCGGCGTCGCTCGTGGTCGTCGCCGGGGTCGTGCTGCTCGCGTTCTGAGCGGTGCCGGCGCGGAGTCGGATGCCAGTGGCTCAGCCGCCCACGGCGCGTAGGTACTGTCCGTGATCCGAGATGCCGGACGCGGCGACGGTGAACCGCACCACTTCGCTGAGGTAGCGATCCTCCGAGGCCTCGAAGACACGGCCGTCGGCGTCTCGCGAGATGCGGCTCAGGCGGAGGATCGGGGAGCCCGGGGCGACGCGCAGCAGAGCAGCATCCTGCGCATCGGCAGCCACCGCGTCGATCTCGTGCTGCAGCCCGACGATTCCGTGGCCCCGCGACGCGAGGTACTCGGTGATCGAGATGGCATCGGTGTCGACGTCCAGAAGCAGCCTGCCCACGTCTTCGCGGTAGCGCAGCCGCTCGAGCATGGTGGGGCGGCCATCGAGCAGCCTTAGGCGCACGACACTCATGATCGTCTCGCCCGGGGCGACCTGCAGTGCGGCGGCCGTCTCGGCATCGGCGCGGCGAAGGCTCAGCTCTTGCGTGACGGCGCCGGGAGTCACTCCGAGATCGCGCGCCCAGCGGGTGAATGGCACAGACGTGTCGACCGGTTGATTCGCCTTGCGTGAGACCACGCGTGCGGGGCGTCCGCGGTGCGTCTCGATCAGTCCTTCGGCGCGCAGCACGCCGAGGGCATTGCGGATCGGGCCGCGCGAGGTGTTCCAGCGCTCGGCGAGTTCGGCCTCGGTGGGCACGTCGTCGCCGGGGCGCAGGTCGCCGTCGGCGATCCGAGCCCGGAGGTCGTCGGCAATACGCGTGTAGACAAGTTCGGCCACATCGGCATACTACTTGGCGCAGTCCGCTCGGGTTGTGCTGTTTCCCAAGTCGTCATCTGCCGGAATCGCGGGTGAACGACCGCTGAACTTTCCCGAGTTAGGTACCTTTCTCGCGCTGTGGCCTGCAAGAGTCTCTGACGGACGCCTTCCCCCTCGATCTCCGAAAGGTCCTCATGAAGCTTCGCGCTCTTCCCGTCCTGGCCGGTGCAGCAGCTCTCGCCCTCGGCCTCTCCGCCTGCTCCGGCACCGCCGACGCGGCGCCCGCCGATGGCGCCGCATCCTCGGCGGGCTTCGCTGTCGATGAGAACACGCTCGTCTTCGGCGTGGTCCCGGACTCGGTCGACACCGAGACCAACTACAGCCCCCTCATGGAGTACATCGCCCAGGAGACCGGCAAGAAGGTCGAGTACCACGAGTCGACCGACTACGCCGCGCTGATCGAGGCCGCCATCGCCGGCAAGGTCGACGTCGCCTCGTTCTCGGGATTCACCTACATCACGGCCACCAACAACGGCGCCAAGCTCACCCCGATCTCGTCGATCGTCACCAAGGAGGGGCAGGAGCCCGGCTACTACTCGATGGCGATCGCGCCCGTCGACAGTGACGTCGAGACCATCGACGACTTCGCCGGCAAGAAGGTCTGCTTCGTCGACCCGTCGTCGACCTCGGGCTACCTGTTCCCGAGCTACAACCTGCTCGACGCCGGCATCGACCCGCAGAACGACGTGACCCCCGTCTTCGCCGGGAAGCACGACGTCAGCGTCACCAAGACCGGTGAGGGCAAGGAGTGCGAGGTCGGCTTCGCCGAGGACTCCGAGGTCGCGGGGTCCGACAAGGTCAAGGTCATCGCCGAGACGATGGTTCCGGGCGCGCCCCTGGTCTACTCCGACAACCTGCCCGAGGAGCTCAAGAGCGAACTGGTCGACCTGCTCGCCGAGGTCAGCATCGACGAGATCGTCGGCGCCGGAATCACCAGCGCCGACTCCGAGGGCTTCCGCTCGGTGTTCTTCGAGACCAAGCCCGTCGATGACGCCTACTACGACCTGATCCGCGACATCTGCAAGAAGACCAACGCCAGCCAGTGCCAGGCGTGATCCGCCGGTGAACTGACGATCCCGAGAGAGACGAGCATGAACACGAACACAGAGCCGGTCATCCGCATCGAGGCGCTCACGAAGCACTTCGGCGCGACCCGGGCGCTCACCGATGTCGACCTCACTGTCGCGCGCGGCGAGATCGTCGTCCTGCTCGGCCTCTCGGGATCGGGCAAGTCCACCCTGCTGCGGCACATCGATGCGCTGGAACTGCCCACCGCCGGCGCGGTCGGCGTGCTCGGCGAGAACGTACCCGCGCTGCGCGGCCGCCGGCTGCGCCAACTGCGCAGCCGGGTCGGGTTCATCTTTCAGCAGTTCGAGCTGGTTGGATCGCTCACCGTGCTCGAGAACGTGCTGACCGGGGCGCTCTCGGCGCTGCGCGGTCCCCGGCTGGGGCTGTGGTCGTACTCGCGCGCCGACCGGCTGCGTGCGCTCGGGCACCTCGACCGCGTCGGACTGCTCGACCGCGCCTATCAGCGTGCCGACACCCTGTCGGGCGGTCAGCAGCAACGCGTCGCCATCGCCCGCGCCCTCATGCAGAACCCCGAGGTGCTGCTCGCCGACGAACCGGTCGCCTCGCTCGACCCCGAGTCGAGCTCGCAGGTGATGTCGCTGATCCGCCAGATCGCCGCCGACGAGGGGCTCACCGTGGTCTGCAGCCTGCATCAGGTGGATCTCGCCATCGACTGGGCCGATCGTATTGTCGGGCTCAGGCACGGCGAGGTGGTGCTCGATACCGCGACCTCGGGCCTCGACAAGGCCCAGGTGATGGAGATCTACGGCCGCGTGGCCACCACCACCGCTGAGATGCGGATGCTGGAGGACGAGCTGCGCGTCGCGGAGCCGGTGGCATGACCCTGCTCGCACCGTCGCCCGCCGCCCCCGGTTCTGCGGCGGATGAGCTGATCGCTCGCGCCCCGCGCCGACGGCTCAGCCCGGAACGGATCAGCGCGGGGCTGACCCTCGTGGTCATCGCGGGACTCGCGGTGGGTGCGCTGATCGACCTGAACATCACCTTCGCGGGCGTCGCCGACAGCATGACGAACGCGCAGAACTTCTTCGCCCGCGTCGGGGGGCTGCGCTTTCCCGAGCCGGCCGAGCTGCTGCACCTGACAGTGCTGACGGTGGGTCTCGTGCTCACCGGCACTCTGCTCGCCGCAGCGTTGTCCGTGCCGATCGCCTACTTGGCTGCGGCGAACACGAGCCCCAGTGCCGGCGCACGCGCCATCGCCCGGTTCATCGGTGTGTTCACCCGGGCGCTGCCCGACGTCGTGCTCGCGATGGTGTTCGTGCTGATGTTCTCGCTCGGCACGCTCCCGGGCATCCTCGCCATCGGCATCCACTCGATCGGCATGATCTCGAAGATGTTCGCCGACGCGATCGAGCAGATCGACGAAGGGCCCCGCCTGGCGATCCGCGCCGGCGGCGGCACCCGCCTGCAGGAGTTCACCGCGGGCATCCTGCCTCAGGTGCTGCCGAGCTGGGTCGCCACCGTGCTGCATCGAAACGACATCAACCTCCGAGGCTCGGTGGTGCTCGGCTATGTCGGTGTGGCCGGACTCGGGCTGGAGATGTCGTACGCCTTCAAATCGCTGAACTACGGCCTGGGTCTTGGCATCGCCCTCGTGATCTTCCTGCTGTGCGTCGTGATGGAGATCATCTCCAGCGCGGTGCGCGTCGCCATGCTCGGCGAGAAGGACGCCGGCCGAGGCGTGTTCATCCGTCTGTTCCGACGCAGGGCAGCTGCGCGCCCTGCCGCGGCTCACAGCCGGGGATTCGCGAGCATTGATGATGCCGCGCGCCGCCCGTGGACGGCCATCCGCGTGCGCAACACCATCGCCGCATGGATCGCCGTGGCGGTCGTGGTGGGATCGATCATCGTCAGCGACATCGTCTGGAGCGACTTCGCGACCTTCTGGAGCAAGGTGCCGGCGGTGCTCGCGTCGTTCTGGCCCCCGAACTTCGGCAGCTACGGGTTCGAGACCATCGCCGCGGCCATGCTCGACACGATCCGCATCGCGTTGGCGGCGACTCTCATCACCTTCGTGCTCTCGCTGATCGTCGGCTCGCTGGCCGCACGCAACGTCGCCCCCGGGCCCGCCACGCGGGGCGGATTCCGACTGCTGCTGGTGATCATCCGCGGGGTTCCCGAACTGATCCTCGCGATCGTGCTGATCATCATCACCGGACTCGGACCGCAGGCGGGAACCATCGCGCTCGCGATCGGGGGCATCGGGTTGCTCGGCAAGCTCATCGCGGACTCCTTCGAAGAGGTCGATCGCGGTCCGGAACGCGCGCTCATGGCCGCCGGTGCCACCCGATTGCAGGTGTATGCCGGGGCGACCGTGCCGCAGGGGGCGCGGGCGCTGATCGGCCACACGTTCTACATGCTCGACACGAACGTGCGCGCGGCCACCCTGCTCGGCATCGTCGGCGGCGGCGGTGTGGGCTACTACCTGCTCAATGCCGGGCAGGGGTCGAACTACCAGCTCGTCGGCAGCATCGTGATCATGATCCTGGTCACCGTGCTCGCCGTGGAGGGGCTGGCGATGTGGATGAGGAAGGTGTTCCGATGAACGCGACACAGGCCGACGTGGTGATCGTCGGATCGGGAGTCCTCGGTCTCGGTGCCGCGTACGCCGCCGTGCGACGCGGCCACCGTGTGATCGTGATCGACCGCACAGAAGGGCCGGTCGGTGCCACCGTGCGCAACTTCGGGCACATCTGCATCGGAGCGCAGATCGGCCAGGCGCGGCAGTACGGCGAAGTCAGCCGCGACATCTGGCTGCGTCTCGGGCATGACGCCGGGTTCCGGGTGCGCGAGTCGGGCACCCTCATCGCCGCCCGACACGACGACGAGCAGGCGCTGCTGGCATCGGCGGCACGTGAGGGCGGCATGCGCCTGCTGACGGCGGACGAGCTCCGTGAGCAGGCACCTGTGCGACCCGAGGGTGTGATCGGCGGCGCGATCGTCGACGGTGACCTGCAGGTGAACCCGCGCGAAGCGCCCGCCGCGATCATCCGTCATCTCGCAGCCGCCGGTGTCGAGTTCCTCTTCCGCACCGCGGTGACGTCCATCGCTGCCGGTCGGGTGCAGACCTCGCGGGGGGCGATCGACGCCGATCGCATCGTGGTGGCGGTCAACCACGACCTCGATCAGCTGCTGCCCGAGCTCGCCGAGCGTGCGGGCGTGCAGCGGTGCGCCCTCGACATGATGCGCGTGGCGGTCGACCTGCCCACGCCACTGGCGGCGCCGCTGCTGACCGGCTGGTCGCTCGTACGTTACGGACGCTTCGCAGCACTGCCCGAGGCCGACGTGCTGCGCGCGCGGCTGCACACCGAGCGGCCCGACCTGGCGGCGCTCGATCTGAACCAGATGTACACCCAGCTCCCGGACGGTTCGCTCATCGTCGGAGACACCCATGCCAAGGCGGTGCAACCCGCGCCGTTCCAGCCCGAGGCGGCCTTCTCAGCACTGCTCGAGGAGGCACGGGGGGTCTTGGCCGTCGACGACATCCGCGTGTTGGAGCGCTGGCAGGGCGTGTACGCCTCGGGGCCGGACGAGTTCCTCATCGAGACCCCCGCCGATGGTGTGCTCGTGCTCGCCGCGACCACCGGCATCGGTATGACCTGCGGGCTCGGCCTCGCCGAGACCGCCCTCTTCCCCCATCTTCAGGAGGCCCACCAATGACCGCTATCGAACTCGTCGTGCTCGACATGGCCGGAACCACGGTGCGCGATGACGGCGTGGTGGAGCGCGCCTTCCAGCGCGCCGCCGAACGCACCGGCGTCGCCGACCGCATGCCGTGGGAACAGGCACTGCAGTACGTGCGCGACACGATGGGGCAGTCCAAGATCGAGGTGTTCACGCACCTGGCCGGGGGCGACCGCGTGGCGGCCGAGCGTGCGACGGCGGCGTTCGAGGCCGCATACGACGAGATCATCGCCGAACACGGCGCGGAGGAGATCCCGGGAGCGCGCGCAGCGATCGAACGGTTGCGGAACGACGGCGTGCAGGTCGCGCTGACCACCGGGTTCGCGCCGGTCACGCGCGATGCACTGCTCGAGGCGCTGGGGTGGCGCGACCTGGTCGATGTCGCCCTGTCGCCGGTGGATGCCGGTCGCGGGCGTCCGCATCCGGATCTGGTGCTGGCCGCGCTGCTGCGCACCGGGGCATCATCGGTGCAGGCGGTCGCGGTCGTCGGTGACACGGCCAGCGACGTCCTGACCGGACGTCGGGCGGGGGCCGGTTTCGTCGCCGGTGTGCTCACCGGTGCCCACGATGAGGCAGCGCTCCTCGGGGCGCAGCCCGATGCGGTGTTGCGCAGCGTGGCGGACCTGCGCCCGGTGCTCGCCGAGCGGGGCTTGCTGGCGGCAGCGCCGCTGGCGTCGGAATCCGCCTCTGCTGCGCGCTGACGTGCGCGCAGGACTGCGGGCGGCGTCGAGGTCGCCGCGCACGAGAGACGCCGACGCCGACGGCAGATCCGGCGATGTCGTACTGCGTCCGGCGGCCGCGACGATGGCGTTCGTCGGAGTCGACCACCCCCACGAACCGGTCGCCGTTCCCGGCGTGACCCTCGCCCCCGAAGACGTCCTTGTCTCGATCGAGCTGTCGACCGTGTGCGGTTCGGATGTGCACACCGTGCAGGGACGGCGCCCCGCTCCGACTCCGCTCGTGCTCGGGCACGAGAGCGTCGGGCGCGTGATCGCCATCGGCGCCGCCGGTGCCCAGGCCGTGGGCGGCACCCCGCTGCGGGTCGGTGACCGTGTGGTCTGGTCGGTGACGGTGTCGTGCGGTGCGTGCGATCGCTGTGAGGCCGGCATGACGCAGAAGTGCCGCGACCTCGGCAAGTACGGCCACGAGCGCATCGCACCGAGACGCGAACTCACCGGTGGTTTCGCCAGTCACGCGCAGCTGCGTCGCGGGACGGCCCTCGTGCGCGTTCCCGAAGCGCTGCCGGCGGGCGTGCTGGCGCCGGCCTCGTGTGCGACGGCGACCGCGATGGCGGCGATCGACCGCGCGGCCCAGGGGCGCGCGCTACACGGCGTGCGGGTGCGCATCCACGGCGCCGGCCTGGTCGGCCTCTCGGCCGCGGCGATCGCCGCCTCGCGCGGTGCGCAGGTCGAGGTGCGCGATCCGAACCCGAAGCGCGCTGCGCTCGCCGAGAGGTTCGGAGCGCGGGCATCCGATCCGACCGCAGAACCCGACATCGTGGTCGAGGCCTCTGGCCATGCCGTCTCGACCGCCCTCACCGATGTGGCGGTCGGGGGAACCGTCGTTCTGGTCGGCAGCGTCTTCCCCGCCGATCCGGTGCCGATGGACGCCGAGTCGATCGTGCGGCGGATGCTGACGGTGACCGGCGTGCACAACTACGCTGCGGGTCACCTCGCCGACGCGGTGACGTTCCTCGAACGCCACGGTGCGGCCTACCCGTTCGACGAGGTGGTCGGTGCGGTGCATCCGCTCAGCCATCTCGACGCCGCACTGGCTGCCGCCGCGGCCCCCGATGCGCCGTTGCGCATCGGCATCGCACCCCGCTGATGCCGGTGCGCCGGCCGCCGGCTACTGCGGCGGCAACGGGTAGCGGCGGCGCAGCACCGCGCGCTGTGCCAGGGTCCACGAGACCGTGACGACCAGGTACAGCGCTGCGGCGAGCGGCACGAACACCGCGAACACCGCCGTCAGATAGTGCAGGGCGTTGAGCACACCCAGCATCCCGGGAGCCGCCAGCGGACCCTCATCGGGAACCTGCGGTCGGAACACCCTCCGCGTGACCTCGGCCACGATCAGGATCACGACCAGCACGACCGCCCAGACGATGCCGGTCGCCACGGTCAGTCCGCCGCCGACCGCTGTCAGCAGCGAGTCACCGAGCGGAGCGCCGAACAGATCCTGGGCGAGGAGTTCGTTCGGATGCCCCGCGATCTCGGGCCGCAAGAACAAGGTGTACAGCACGCCCACGACCGCGGCCTGCACGATCAACGGCAGGCAACCGGCCAGCGGTGAGGCGTTCTCGTCCTTGTACAGCGCGAGCGTCTCGCGCTGCAGCCGCTCGCGGTCTTTGGCGTGGCGCTTCTGCAGGTCACGCAGTCTCGGGGCCAGCCGTGCGCGCATCTGCTCGGCCTTGGCCTGAGAGATACCGACCGGGATCAGCAGGATGCGCACGACAACGGTCACGGCGACGACGGCGAGCGCGGCCGCATTCGTGCTCGCCACCGGTTCGAACAGATACGAGAGGGCGAGCAGCGCGCGATACGCGCCATCGAGTAGAAGAGTCAGAGGGGGCAGGGCGAAGATGTCCAAGATGCGTCCGATCGCGAGTGCGGGAAGGGTCGGCGAAAGCCGCGTATCCCACGTTCTGCGTCGGCGCCGAACGGCGCTTCCTCAGCCGGGGGTCACGCGGCGAACGTCGCCCCCGGCGCTCGCGGACGCGGATGCCCGTCGGCATCGGGGTGACTCTGCGCGAGCCGCGTGGACAGATCGATCCAGCGGAGTGCACGTGTCGTGGTGCGGATGCCCGTCTGCGGCGCCAAGACGGCGAGCGTCACCGCGACGACGGCCAGGGCGACGAGCACAGCGGCCATGCCCAGCATTCCGGGGCCGGGAACGGGCACGGCGCCGAGCGCCGACAGCAACAGCTGCAGCAGGGTGCTCATCGCCTCGATCATGCGCGCCTCCGGTCAGGAGGTCTGAGCGTAGCATCCGCCGTTTCGGTCGCGGCGCACGCTCAACCGTCCCGCACCTCGTGCCCTCGCGGACGCTCGTCGTCCCCGCGATAGTCGGGGCGCGCCGGCTGCGAGTCCTGATCCGACAGTTCACCGCCCTCGCGTCCGCCGAAGGGGCGGCCGTGGTCCGCGAACTCCTCCCGGGCGAAGACGAGCAACCACTCGCCGATGGTGAAGTGGGCGCCCGTGCGCAGGATCTCGGAGTGCGGTTCGGCATCCTCCTCGCGGTTGGCGTTCATCGCGCCCGCACCGTGCATGGTCAACACGTACTCATCACGATCGTCGTGGACGATGGTGGCGTGCAACGCGTCGGCGCCCGGCAGCAGCAGCGTGCTTCCGGCACCCGAACCGATCGTCACCTGGTCGACGGTGATGTCGAAGGTGCTGCGCTCATCGTCCGCTCCGGTGATGCGCAGATGCGGCCGTCCTGCTCCCCAGGCCGCGTGCGTCGTCGTCGGATGGTATCCGGGCTGTCGCTCGTCCATGTCGTCTCCTCCTCTTCTCAGCGCGAGATCGCTTCCACGGTGCGGCCGGTGGTGACTGCCGCCAGGTGGCGGGCGATATCGGCCTGACTGATGATGCCGACCAGACGGTGGTTGGAGATCACCGGAAGCCGGCGCACCCGGTTCTCCTGCATCAGCGTCAGGGCGTGTTCGACCTCGCTGTCGGCGTCGACCACGACGGGGCGGCCGCCGGCCAACCGGCCGGCGTTCGTCGTCTCGGGGTCCAGCCCGATCGCGACCGCCTTCACGACGATGTCCCGATCGGTCAGCATGCCCTTGAGACGGCCGTCCTCACCGCAGATCGGCAGGGCCCCGATGTCATGTGCGCTCATCCGTTCGGCGGCGATCGACAGCGCGTCGTTCTCGCCGATGCACTGGGCGTTCGGTGTCATGATCTCTCGCGTCAGGGTCATGGCCCTGTCCTCCCTGTCCGTGCGATGTCCCCGTGGGCGGTGCTCGTGTGCCACGACCGTAACGACCACCCGGTCGTGAGCAGAAAGGGGTTGACAGACAGGGCGCATCACGTCAGGGCGTGACGCGCCACAGGTCAGTTGCCGTCGAGGTGCTCGGGCAGCAGAGTGATGCCGCCGTTCGCATTGGCCGAGTTGGCCAGCGCGTTCATCCACTCGGGGCTCAGCGGCGGGGTCTCCGGGTCGCTGAACACGAACCGCAGCGGGATCGACGGGTGCAACCAGATAGTCGACCGACCCGTCGGGCCGTCGGCCGGATGCTGCCACGACAGGGTGAAGCTCTCATTGCGACGCAGCTTCGTCGAGATGACCACCTTGAGGTGCGCCAGCGCCCGATCTTCGATCTCGATCGGCTCAGTGTTGCCGCCGTAGAAGAGCAATCCCATGGGGCTAAGCTTGCCCCACTGACGCGGAGGGTTCCAGGTGGCACACCGCTCTCGATCAGGACACACCGCCCAGCAGAAAGGCGCACGAAGATGGGCAAGTTCGTCTACGAGAGCAGCGTCAAGACCGAGATCGAGGACCGGGCTCTCACCCACGTGCAGATGGTCATGACGGCCAAACTGCGGCGCGGGGAGCCGTTCCCGTTCAGCTGGCGTGAAGACGCCAGCGTCGGCGGAGGACGCACGACCGTGTGGGTTCAGCCGAGCAGCTCGCTGGTGTTCAAGTACTACGGCAGCAGGCAGCCCGAGATCAACCGCGCGTGGATCGAGGCACTGGCGTTCACCGCTAACTCGCCCACCGGCCTGCGCGTCGTGCCCGAACCGCCCGAGGAGCCGACCGTACACGTCGAGGGGTGAGCGCGACGAGTGCCCGGGCGGGCGTAGCCTCGGAGGGTGACTGATCTGCGCGACCTGCTCGGCATCCGGCATCCGATCGTCCTGGCACCGTTCGGCGGGCTCTCATCGGTGCCGCTCACGGCCGCCGTCAGCGCGGCCGGTGGTCTCGGCTCGTACGGTCTCTACGGTTATGACGGCAAGCGCATCCGTGAGACGGCCGCGGCGCTGCGCGCGGCCACCGACGCACCCTTCGCGCTGAACATCTGGTTGCCGACCGGCGACGAGGTCGCGCCCACCACGGCGCACGATGCGTACGCGATGGCCCTGCGGCCGTACTTCGACGCGGTAGGGCTCGAGCTGCCGCCGCGCCCCGAGCGGTATCTGCCCTCGCTCGATGAGCAGCTCGACGCCATCTGGGATGCCGCGCCGGCCGCCCTGAGCGTCGTCTTCGGTGTGCCCCCGCGCGCGCTCGTCGATGAGGCGCAGCGTCGGGGCATCCGCGTGATCGGAACGGCGACGACGGTCGCCGAGGCCCGCGCGCTCGAAGCGGGCGGGGCGGATGCCATCGTCGCGACCGGCGCCGAGGCCGCAGGACACCGGGTGTCGTTCCTGCGCCCGGCGGAGGAATCGTTGGTGGGGCTGTTCGCGCTGCTGCCGCAGGTGGCGGATGCTGTCAGCGTGCCGGTCATCGCGGCCGGCGGCGTCGCCGACCGGCGCGGCGTGGCCGCGGCGTTCGCGCTCGGCGCGGCGGGCGTGCAGGTGGGGACGTCGTTCCTCGCGACCGCCGAGTCGGCGGCGAACGACGCGCACCGCGCGGCGATCCGCACGACGAGCGCGGATGCCAGTGTGCTCACCCGTGCCATGAGCGGGCGGCTCGCCCGCGGGGCGCGAAACCGCGTGGTCGCCGAGATCGAGGCATCCGATGCCATCGCGCCCTTCCCGGCGCAGAACTGGCTCACGGGGCGCTTCCGCGCCGTCGCCGGCGAGCGAGGCATCGGAGAGCTGCAGTCGCTGTGGCTGGGGCAATCGGCGCCGCTCGCGCGCGGCGAGACCGCCCGTGAGGTGTTCGCCGAACTGGCGGCCGGGCTGCCCGCCTGACCCGCCGCTCCGCATCCCTCCCGCTCCCGCCGCTCCGTCTATTTGTCACAGACCGGTGCTATTCGGGCCCGATATCCGGGGTTTGTGACAAATAGACGGGGGTCGAGCGGGGTCAGAGGATGACTGTGGAGCGGCCGTGCACGATCACGCGATCCTCGGCGTGCCACTTCACGGCGCGGGCGAGCACGTACCGTTCGACATCGGCGCCGCGGCGCTGCAACTCGGCCGACGACTCGGCGTGCGTGACGCGAGTGACGTCCTGCTCGATGATCGGCCCCTCGTCGAGGTCGGCCGTGGCGTAGTGCGCCGTCGCGCCGATCAGCTTCACGCCCCGCTCCTTGGCCCGCGCATAGGGGTTCGCCCCGATGAACGCCGGCAGGAACGAATGGTGGATGTTGATCACCGGCGCACCGACGCGCTCAATGAAGTCGTCGCTGAGGATCTGCATGTACCGCGCCAAAACCACCAGGTCGACGTTGCCCTGCAGCAGCTCCAGCTGGCGAGCCTCCATTGAGGCCTTCGCCTCAGCATCCGACCCGGAGGGAATGTGCACGAACGGCACCCCGAACGAGCGCACCGACGCTGCCAGGTCGGGGTGGTTCGAGACCACCATCGTCACGTCGATGTCGAGCTCGCCGCGCTGCGTGCGCCACAGCAGCTCCAGCAAGCAGTGGTCGTACTTCGACACGAAGATCGCCACGCGCTTGCGCTTTGCCGTGTCGTGCAACGACCAGTCCATGCCGAAGCGCTCGGCGACACCGGCGAGTGAGGCCTCCAGAGCAGGGCGCTTCGCCGCCAGGCCATCGAGGTGGATCACCGTGCGCTGGAAGAAGCGCCCGCCCTCATCATCGGTCGAATGCTGATCGAGCGAGATGATGTTCGCACCGTGCTCGGCCAGCGTTCCCGCGACGGCGGCGACGATACCCGGCTGGTCGTCGCAGGCGATAAGAAGGCGTGCGGTGTCGGTGTGCGGCATGGGTGCTCCTGAACTGGGGTATCTGTCGATTCTGCCCGCATGCGCACGCGGGTGCGAACCAGGTGACGACAGGGCCGCCGCATCGGCGCGGGGATAGCACCGGCATCCGATGTCGTCAACCCCCGCGACCGGCCGCGCCGAACCGGGCAAAGTCTGACGTGATGTGCGGAGCATCCGCGCATCACGTCAACGCAGAGGAGCTCATCATGAACAGCCTGCTCGTGATCATCATCATCATCGCGATCATCGTCGCGATCTTCTCGGGGCTCAACGCCGCTCTGAACTGGTTGCTGTGGGTGGCGCTGATCGTCGGCGTCATCGCGTTGATCGCATTCCTGATCAGGGTGATCGGCGGACGCAAGACCGGCGTCTGAGGCGCTATACGCTGAGCGGGTGGAAGAGAGCGCACTCAGTCTGGTCCTGATCCCGCTGCTCGCGGTGCTGGCACCACTTCTCGGGCGGGCGATCGGGCCGATCATGCGCGTGCCCGTCGTCGTCTTCGAGCTGCTGCTCGGGATTCTAGTTGGGCCGGCGGTGTTCGGATGGGTGCATCCGAACGAGTTCATCGGGATGTTCTCGGAGTTCGGGCTCGCGATGCTCTTCTTCCTCGCCGGATCCGAGATCGACTTCGCCACGATCGGCCGCCGACCGCTCGCCCGTGCGTCACTCGGGTGGGCACTGAGCATCGTGCTCGGACTCGGTGTCGGATTCCTGCTCGTCCCGGGCGAGGGCATGATCGTCATCGCGATCGCCCTCAGTTCGACGGCGCTGGGAACCCTGATGCCGATCCTGCGCGACGCCGGCGAGCTGACGACGCCCTTCGGGCGGGCCGTCACAGTGATCGGTACCGTGGGCGAGTTCCTGCCGCTGATCGCGATCTCGATCTTTCTCGGCGTGCGTTCGGCGTCGGTCGCCACGGTCGTGCTGCTGCTGTTCGTCGTGCTGGCGCTGCTGGCCGTCTTCGCCGCGCGCCGCATTCCGCACGGCAGGCTGCACGCCTTCGTGAGTGCGACCCTACACACGTCGGCGCAGTTCGGTGTGCGCTTCCTGCTGCTGTTGATCGCCGCGCTGGTCGCGCTCAGCCTGTGGCTCGACCTCGACATCCTGCTCGGGGCGTTCGTCGCCGGAACCGTATGGCGCATCGTCATCTCCAGCGCCGATGAAGAGGATGCCGCCCAGGTCGACAGCAAGATCGAGGGGATCGCGTTCGGGTTCCTGGTGCCGATCTTCTTCATCTACACCGGAGTGACGTTCGACCTGGAAGCACTTCTGGAGTCTCCGCTGGCGACCGCGCTCGTGCCGGTGCTGCTGCTCGCGATGCTGATCATCCGCGGCACGGCAGCCCAGTTCTCAGCATCCGACGGCATGGGGATGCGCGACCGGAGCGCTCTCGCGTTCCTCGCGGCGACGGGGTTGCCCATCATCGTCGCGGTCGCGGCGATCGGCGTCGATCGCGACCTGATCGGGTCGCACATCGCCGCGGCGTTGATCGGTGCGGGGATGCTGTCTGTGCTGCTGTACCCGCTGATCGGCATGACGCTGCGCGGCGACCGCGCCGCCGTCCAGGCCCGCGCCGGATCCGAATCGCAGGGGGAACTGTGACGAGCACGAGCGCCCTGTTGCACGACGCGCGTGAACGCCTGGCATCCGTCCCTCGCGAGAGTCTCGGCCGTGAGCGCTCGTCGCGGTGGCGAGGGACCCGTATCGTCCGCGCGGGGCAGGCGTGGCACCTCGGGGTGTTGCTGCTGACCGATGACGGCGTGCTGGCGACGAACGAGGTGCTGCGCGCTGCCGCGCCGGTGCGCCGTGGGTACGCCGCCGAGTCGGCGCGTGCCCGCGCAGACCGGCGGGCGCAGGCCTATCGGGGCGGGTTCGCGGAAGGTGAGGTCGTGCACGTCGGATGGGTGACCATCGACCTCGCGACGGTGGATGCCGGTGGCGTCTCCGGTCCGCTCGCGCTGGTCGACGGTGAGCCGCACGTGCGCTGGGCGCCGCGAGCGCCGTTCGTGCCCTTGGCGGGATATCTCGAGGAGCAGATCTCGCTCGCTGTCGGCTGAAGATGCCGCACGTCAGTCGGCGCCGACCGGGAAGGCGTCAGACGCCGACCAGTCGGGAGAACCTGTTGAGCAGCTCGTCGCCCTCGACGGTCGCGGCGAGGATCGCGCGCTCTGTCGCGTCGTACTGCGCCGGGTCGAAGTAACCGGATGCCCGATACACGGCCATGCGGTCGGCGAAGTCCTGCGGCGACGCCTCGGGGTGGAACTGCGTGGCGTACAGATGGTCGCCGACGCGGTAGGCCTGCACCGTGCAGGCATCGTTGGTAGCGAGCAGCACGGCCGTCGGCGGTGTCTCGCGGGCCGACTCCTTGTGCGCGGTGAATACCGAGAGGCTGTCTCCGCTCGGGCCGAACAGCGGGTCGTCGGTGCCGGCGGCGGTGAGGGTGACGCGTGTCGCGCTGGCGCGCTCGGGCTGAGTGGTGTGTACCTCTCCGCCGAGCATTTGCGTGACCACGCCGATGCCGTAGCAGGTGAACATCGCCAGGGCTGAGGCGTCGAGCGCGCGCTGCGCGATACGACGCAGATCGTCTTCGACGCTGAGCTGCTCGGCGCTCTTGTCGGCGTCGGTGACGTTGAATGGCGATCCGCCGATGACGAAGCCGTCGTAGCTCTGCCAGTCGATCGTGCGCAGAGGGGTGTGCATCAGGTCGATGCGATCGAGGGGGCCGATGCCGAGTCCGCGGCTGAACGAGCGGTGCTCGGCGTCGGCCGCGCTGCGCTCGGGGCGGACGCACACGTAGAGCACCGAAGACATGGAGCGATTCTATTCGGCGCGCCGCGTGCCCTCCCCACGAGCCCACCCCCACGAGGGGTCAATATCTGTCGGGTCGAGGCCCGCGCACCCAGCGTTTCTTGACCCCTTGTGGGGAGAACCCCCCTCGAGGTGCGGGGTGCGGGGTGTGGGGTGCGGGATGCGTAGCGGGATGGGGGGCAGAACGGGTGGCGGGATGCTGACGTCAGGCCGCGGCCAGCGGCAGCAGCAGGTCGGTCCGCACGGCCGTCGGTGCGCTCTGGGTCGGGCTCAGATAATGCTCGACCACCGGATCGTCGGTCAGGGTCCGTCCGGAGGCGGGGAGCCAGCAGCCGAACAGCCATGCGTAGCTTGACGGCATGTCGGCGTAGGCACCCTCGTGCGTGAGCGCCGCGTAGCGCCCCGCCCGCAGGAAGTACCACTGCGGAGTCGGGGCATCCGGCGAGAGCGGACGTAGCTCGGGTGAGAAGTCATCCGGCACGCTGACGCAGGCCAGTGACTCGAGGTCCGCCGTGTCCGTACGAGACGGGTCCGAGAGGTACACGCCGTACATCTCGCAGGTATCGAGAGCCAGACCGTGCGCCAGAAGCCAGACCCGCAGATCGTGGAACGTCCGGTCGATGGTGAAGAACGAGCCACGATGGCGGATCGCGATGCAACGCGTGGTCTCGCGCTCGACGTCGCGGACGAGATACCGCCGGGGGTCGTCGGTGATGCGTGCGACGTTCAGATCGACGTGCGCGCCACCGGTTCGGTACTCGGCAGGCGTGACGCCGACCATGTGCCGGAACGCTCGGGTGAACGAGGAGACGTTCGGGTATCCGCATCGCCCGGCGATTTCGCGGATCGGGATGCTCCCAGTCAGCAGGGCGACCGCCTGTTGCATCCTGACCCGTTTCACGAGCGCCGGCAGTGTCTCCCCGAAGGCGGCGGTGAAGATACGGTGCCAGTGCCTCGCAGACATGCCGGCTACCTCTGCCATCCTCACGAGATCCAGCGGCTGATCCAGGTTCTCGTAGACGTGCGAGAGTACGAGATCAAAGCGCTCCTCGTACGACAACACCTCTCGTGGCCCCAAGACATCTCCTCGCCGTGCTGTGCGCTGGTGCGCAACCTTATCGGGTCGCGCACCAGCGCAGGGTCGATCCAGCATGCCACGGCGTCGTGTCAGCCCTGTTCGTTCACCCCGAGTGCGACGAAGACGCCGTTGGCGCCGTACTCCTCGTACTCGCACAGGAAGGTCTTGCGCCCGTCGTCGAACCCCCACGCCTCGCTCCACGCCTCGATCACGCGCGTCGGGTCCGCGCCGGGCACGATGAATGTTGCCCGGGCGGATTGCGGCACGGTGACCAAAGTCATCCCGTTGGGCACAGGGGTGGCGGGATCGACCTCTGCGCCGATGAGGAAGGTGAACCACCCATCGCGGTTGACGCCGGCGTTCTCGAGGTGGGTGTACACGGCGTAGACGCTGTCGGTGCGGCGACCAGGGATCGATTCGAGGAGACCTTCGCTGTGGACGCGTTCCCAGAGTGCGGGGATCGACGTCTGAGACCCGGCGCCGTCAGTGCGGATGGCGAATCCGAGAACAGTGAACGGGGGATTGGTGAAGTACGTGGGAGTGTCCATGCCTCGACGCTAGAGACGCGCCGCTGTGCAATACGTGCCACCGGCGCTGCTCGCCGCCCCGATCCCATCCCCACCCCCGCACGAGCCCACCTCCGCACGAGCCCACCCCCACCCACGAGCCCACCATCCACGAGCCCACCCCCACCCACGAGCCCACCATCCACGAGCCCACCCCCACGAGGGGTCAATATCTGTCGGGTCGAGGCCCGCGCACCCAGCGTTTCTTGACCCCTCGTGAGGGGGGGGGAGGGGAGGCGAGGGAAGAGCGGATGCCGTCAGCGCGACGAGTTCGCGGTGCGGCCCCGCACAATACCGACGAACACCTCGACATCGGGGGTGGTTGCCTCGCGCCGCCAGGCCAACCCGACGGTCGAGGTCGGCCCGCCCGCGAGCAGCCGATAGTCGGCGTCCTTGCGATGGTGAAGGCGCGCCAGCGACATCGGCACCACGACGATGCCGGTGCCCGTTGCCGCGGTGGCGATCGCGTCTTCGGTGGTCGCCAGTTGAGCGAAGCGCGGTGCGACCGTGGGCAGCCCGAGATCGCCGAGCACGTCGTCGGCGGGCGTGATCAGCACCTCGCCCGCGAGATCATCGGCCTGCAGTTCATCGCCGGCCATGAGATGTGATTCGGCGGATGCCACCACCACCGGCAGCTCGTCGTACAACGGAATGACGTGCAGCGCATCGGGGTGCTCGACGGGCATCCGCACGATCCCGGCGTCGAGCTCGTCGAGATGCCTCCGCTGAGCGGAGACCGAGATGGGCACCAGCTCGATCTCGACGTGCGGCATCCGCTGCTTCCACAGGTCGACCCACTTGCCCGGCGTCGCTCCGGGAATCACACCCAGTCGGAAGACGCGAGGCTCTTCGGGGAGCGGCGCCGGTTCGTCGAAGCGCACCGACGGAGCCTTCTTCGCGGGGCTCTTCTTCTGCGCGGGCTTACCCTTCTGCGGGGTCTGCTTGCCCGCGCCCGGCCGGGCAGGGCGACCCCCGCGGGCGGGGCGGCTCCGGTCGTTCTTCATGAGTTCAGCGTATCGACCACGGCGGTCGAGGCGTACGGGTCCTCGGCGCGACGACTGCTGCAGCTCTCCGAACGCCGGTCGCTGTGAGTGCGGCTGCCGTGCGCGGGCGATTGCGTTCACAACTCCGGAGATTCGCCCTGCCGAAGCCGCATCTGGCGGCTTCGGCCGGTGCGCGGGCACGTTTCTCCGGAGTTGTGAACGGCGGGTGGCAAAGCAACAGCCCGCACGCTTGGAGAGCGGCGGGCTGTTCACTCTGAGCTCAGGCGGCCAGCCACAGCCCCTTCTGATCGGGGATGACGGTCAGGCCGGGGGCGACGCTCTCATCGTGGCCGATGCGGGTGCCCCGGGCGACGCGTACACCCGCACCGATCTCGGTGCGCACGCCGATCCAGGCGCTGTCGCCGACGGCGGCGCCGGGGCCGATGTGGGCGTGCGCGTCGATCCGCGCGTTCTCGCCGATGACGGCATCCGGTTCGATCCAGGCACCGCGCGCGATCCGCGCTCCTGCACCCACGCGCGCGCCGGGTTCGATATAGGCGCCGACCTCGACGAAGGCTTTCGGATTCACCTTCGCGCCGTGCGCGACGAGACCGCGTCCGTTGACGTGCTTGCGGTAGCGCAGCGTCTCGCCGTGGTCGTCTTCGATATCGATGTAGTTCTTACCCACGATTCCTCCCGTTCCCGGGGTAGTCCCGATACAGCTACAACCAGCACCGGTTCGGTTTCATTCCCGCATCGGGATGATCCACAGCTCGATGGACTGCCGCTTGTTCACGACGAGCCGATTTGGCAGTTCGGGCACCAGAACGTGACCCGCTCGCGGGTGGGATCGGCGCCGAGACGGCCGGTGCGGATGGGAGTGCCGCATCGACGGCACGGCCTGCCGGCGCGACCGTAAACCCAGTTCGTGCGGCCCCGGCCGGTCTGACCGGTGAAGGTGCGGTCTGCGCGGTCGCGGTTGGCGCGGATGGTGCGCACACCGAGATCGATGAGGGCGGTCACATCCACGTCGCCGGCGGGCGTCTCGGGCAGGATTCCGCGAAGGAAGAGCAGTTCGGCGGCGTACTCGTTGCCGAAGCCCGCGACGTTGCGCTGATCGAGCAGGGCGACGTGGATGCTACGCGCATCGCCGCTGATGCAGCGCACCGCCTCGGCGGCATCCCAGTCGTTCGAGAGCGGATCGGGGCCGAGGTGACCGACGAGTTCGTGCTCGTCGCGGGTAAGGACGACGCGCACCTCGGCGATGTCGACTCCGACGGCCTCGTGGTCGTCGGTGGTGATGATCGCCCGAACCCGGTGGACGGGATGTCGCCAGCGCTCGCCGGGGCGGTACAGCAGCCAGGCGCCGTCCATGCGCAGATGGGAATGTAGCGTCAGCTCGCCGATGCGCATCAGCAGATGCTTGCCGCGCGGCACGACATTGCGCACGCTCTGACCGGTGAGATCGACGGTCGCCGCGCCGGGGACACGCAGATCGAAACGCGTGACCGTGTGCCCGGCCAGAGCGGCATCGAGGCGCCGCGTGGCGCGGAAGACCGTGTCGCCCTCAGGCATGCGGCGGGCTTGTCGGACGAACAGCAGGGGTGTCAAGCACCTGTCGGGCCAGCAGAGTCGCACCCACGACGGCGGTGGGCATGATGAAGACGGCCCCCAGCGGCACCATGAAACACAGCTGTGTCGCGGCGCCGAAGCCGAGCAGGCGCCCCCGGTTGGCGGCGAAGAGCTGGGAACGGTCGAAGCTGGCCATATCGCGGGCGTTGAGCGCGCGGCCGGTGAGTTCGCGGGCGAGGATGCGCCCGGTGAGCAGAACACTGGTCACCGCCGCGGCAGGCGCGCCGATCAGCGGGATGAACCCGATCGCAAGTGCGAGCAGGGCGACGAGCACACCGAGCACGACCAGTCGGATGCTCTCGCCGAGAGCGACGAGGAAACCGCCGTCGCCTTCGGGAACATCACCACCGAGGTCGTTCTCGACGGCGCGCCAGATGCGCTGGTAGAACGGATCGCCGATCAGCAGGGTGAGGGCGGTGAACGTCATGCCCGCCAGGACGAGCGCGGCGATGGTGATCACGATGCCGAACGCCACGCGCAGCGCGTTGCGCCAGAACGGGTTCCATCCGTCGGCGAAGGGTGTCGCCCAGTCGGTGATGACTCCCAGCGACGCCAGCAACGGCACGAGCGCCGCGGCGAGCACGATGAGCGAGATCAGCCCGGGAATGAGACCCAACGCCATCAGCCCCGGGCGCGTGCGCCAGTAGGCGAAGCCGCGTCCGAGGAATCGGATGCCGGTGATGAACTCACTGTTCACGGGTGGGCCAATCTGAAGCGGTGCGGATGGCCCATGCTATTCGCCTTCGATGTTGATCGTGCTGTGCCCGGCGGTCTCACAGGAGGCCGCGCTCTCGCAGACGGGTCAGATGGCCTTGCGCAATGTGAACCCGCGCGGGGTCGTGACGAACCCGGCCTCTTGCAGTGCGTTCGCGAACGGCGTGCCGTAGATGCCCGCGCCGTTGATCTTCTCGACGGTGAGGGTGTCGAGCCGGCGTGCGCGGGCCGTGGTGACGAGGTCGGCGGCCGCGGCGCGCAGCACCTCGGGGTCGTCGTCGAAGGCGAGCACCGTGCGCCCGCCGCGTTCGAAGTAGAGCACGAGTCGACCGTCGACCAGCACGACCAAGCCGCCCGCTTTGCGGCCGGGCCGGTGCGAGACCGCGTCGAGCCGCGGCCACGGCAGGGCCGCGCCGTAGGGATTGGCGGGGTCGGTGGCGGCGAGAGTGAACGCACGGCGGGGTGGCGGGTCGGATAGCCCGGCGAACGTGCGCAGCCTGTCGACCGTGGTCGACGCGGCGAACTGGGCAGCGCCCAACTTCTCGATCACGTACCCGCGGCGGCAGTGCCCGGCCTGCTCGAACCCGGCCAGCACTCGGTACGTCTGTGCGAAGCCGCCCGGAACACCCTCGGCCTGTGCCGCGCCGCGAGTGACGACCCCGTACCGGTCGAGTAGCAGACCCGCTGTCACGGTGGCCCGGCGGGCGGCATCCGCAGGCTCCGCGGGCTCCGCCTGCCCAGAGACGGAAGTGATCTCGGGAAGCACCGCCCACCGACCACCCAACCCCGCCGACGACGGACGCGGCGTCGGACGCGCCAATGAGACGCCGCGGTACGTGCGGGTGCGCGGAGCGCGGCGAACGGTCTTGTGCGCCTGCGCACCACCGGTCAGCAGGGCGCGCACCGGCGCGAAGGTGTCGTTGGTGATGCGCCCCTGCCAGGCGAGCGACCACAATGCGTCCAGCACCGACTGGTCGTTCTCGGCATCGGTCAACACCCGCAGAGCGCCCGAGAACGACGCCCCTTGTGCGCGCAGCGCAGCGAGAACCCGGTCTTCGAGCGTTCCCGGCGCTGGCGCATCCTCGGGCACCGGCATGGTGAACGGTGCAAGGTCGATCGGGTGCAGAGACACCCACCCGTCGCGCCCCGGCAGCGCGCCGTGACCCGTCCAGATGACCTCGCCGGCCGTGGTCAGCTCATCGAGCATGGCGGGCACGTAGTCGCGCACCCGGCCCGGTAGGACCAGTGATTCCCAGGCGCTGGCAGGAATCGGCACACCGGCGAGCTGCTCGATGACGTTCAGCACGCCGTCGACCCCTTCGAGGGGGCGCGTCAGATGCTGCCAATCGGGCAGGAACCGGGCGTACGTCTCTGGGCTCACCGGTTCGACGCTGCCGCGGATGGCGGCCAGCGACCGCATCCGAAGACGCCGCAGCACCTCGGCGTCGCACCACTCCTTCTCGCCGGTCGCCTCGGCGTCGGACGCCGGCAGGAAGTAGCCGCTCGTGAGCCGTCCCGTCGATTCCAACCGCTGCAGCATCTGACGGGCGACCGCGGTGCCGATACCGAATCGCTCGGCGACCGCGACGGTCGCGAAGGGGCCATGCGTGCGGGCATGACGCGACACGAGGTCGCCGAGGGGATCGGCCACCGGCTCGAGAAACGCGACGGGGATGCCCGTGGGCAGCGCCGCGCCCAGCGCGTCGCGCAACCGACCGGCGTCCTCGATGACGGCGAACCGGGCGCGGCCGGCGATGGTGACCGGGATCGCCCGTCGCGCCGCCACGAGCTCGGACAGGAATGCGGATGCCCGTGCGGTCGGCGCCGATGCCTCAGCCGGCGCTCCCTCTCGCTGCGCTCGCTCATCGATCGAGGGCGGCTCAAGGCGCGCACCGACCTCGTCGGCATCGAGCGGTCCGAGCTGTCGCAGCAGGTCGGCGACGCCCTCGATGCCGCGCGCACGGCGCTGAGGATCGAGGCGCTGCAGCTCGCGCTCGTGCTGGGCGATCACGTCGGGGTCGAGCAGCTCACGCATCTCGATGGTGCCGAGCAACTCGGCCAGCAGTGCGGGATCGACGGCGAGTGCGGCGGCCCTGCGCTCGGCGAGCGGCGAATCGCCCTCGTACATGAACGCGCCCACGTACCCGAACAGCAGGTCGCGCGCGAACGGCGACGGCATCGCGGGCTCGGTCTCGACCAGACGGATCCGCCGCTCGGCGATGTCACTGATCAGCCCGCGCAACGCTGGCAGGTCGTAGACGTCCTGCAGCACTTCGCGGAGCGTCTCGAGGATGATCGGGAACGTCGGGTGGCGGCGCGCCACTTCGAGCAGCTGCGCCGAGCGCTGACGCTGCTGCCACAGCGGCGTGCGCTTGTTCGGGTTCATGCGCGGCATGAGCAGCGCGCGTGCAGCGCACTCCCGGAACCGCGAGGCGAACAGCGCGGAACCCCCGACCTCGGCGGTGACGAGCTGCTCCAGTTCATCGGGGTCGAAGACGAACAGGTCGGCACCGGGCGGCTCGGACTCGGCATCCGGGATGCGCACGATGATCCCGTCGTCGCTCGCCACGGCCGATCCCTCGACTCCGAGACGTTCCCGTACGCGCGCGTTCACCGCCAGCGCCCAGGGCGCATGCACCTTCATGCCGTACGGGGAATGCAGGATCAGCCGCCAGTCGCCGACCTCGTCGTGACCGCGCTCGACGGTGAGGGCGCGGTCGGTGGGCAACGTCCCGGTGGCCTCGCGCTGCTCGGCGAGATGACCCAGCAGATTGGCGCGTGCGTTCGCGTCGAGTCCGGCGGCGACAAGCCGCCGTTCGGCGTCGTCGGGTGATGCCGTCGAGACCTCGCGCGAGAAGCGCCCGAGTGCCTGGCCGAGCTCGAACGGGCGACCGATGCCGTCGCCGTGCCAGAACGGCACCCGGCCCGGTTGACCGTACGCAGGCAGCACGTTGACCCGGTCGTGGGTGATCTCGGCGATCCGCCAACTGGTCGTACCCAGGGTGAAGACGTCACCGACGCGTGACTCGTAGACCATCTCCTCGTCGAGTTCGCCGACCCGGGCGCCGGTCGACTCGCCCGAGACGAACACTCCGAACAGCCCGCGGTCGGGGATCGTGCCGCCGCTGGTCACCGCGATGCGCTGCGCCCCCGGGCGCCCGGTGAGCGTGCCCGCATCGCGGTCCCAGACCAGCCGCGGACGCAGCTCGGCGAACTCGTCGGAGGGGAAGCGTCCTGCGAGCAGGTCCAGCGTGGCTTCGTACGCCGAGCGCGGCAGCGTCTGGAAGGGGGCGCTGCGGCGCACGGTCTCGAACCAGTCCTCGACGGAGATCGGGTCGAGTGCGCACGCGGCGATGGTCTGCTGGGCGAGGATGTCGAGGGGATTGCGGGGGACGGTGATCGCCTCGATCCTGCCCGCCAGCATCCGCTCGGTGACGATGGCTGTGTGCAGCACGTCGCCGCGGTGCTTCGGGAACAGCGCCGCACGGCTGATCTCGCCGACCTGGTGCCCTGCGCGTCCGACCCGTTGCAGACCCGAGGCGGCCGACGGAGGAGCCTCGACCTGGATCACCAGGTCGACGGCGCCCATGTCGATGCCGAGCTCGAGGCTGCTCGTCGCGACCGCGCAGCGCAGCACACCCGACTTGAGTTCGTCTTCGACCTGGGCGCGCTGCTCTTTGGACACGGAACCGTGGTGCGCCTTGGCGAGCACCGGTGGCGCCCCGGCGGTCTGCCCGCCCTGCGCGATCATCGCGGCGGGCGGCGCCCCAGGTGCAGCCAGCGCGATCTCGTGCCGCTCGGCGTAGATCTCGTTCAGCCGCCCCGTCAGGCGCTCGGCCAGTCGACGGGAGTTCGCGAACACGATCGTCGAGCGGTTCTGGAGCACACGATCGACGATCGCTTCTTCGACGTGCGGCCAGACCGATCCGGTGACCTCGGTCAGCACGGCGTCGTCGCCAGCGGCGTCGGCCGACACAGCGCCGCCACCGGTGGCGGCCCCCGGCGGCGGGGGAGGGTTTCGCATGTCGTCCAGCGGCACCACGACGTCGAGCTCGAAGGTCTTCGATGCGGGCGGCGCGACGATCTCTACGGGTGCCGAACCGCCGAGAAAGCGGGCGACCTCGTCGATCGGCCGCACGGTGGCCGACAACCCGATGCGCTGTGCAGGGCGGTCGGCGCCGTGCGCCGCGCGCAGGGCGTCCAAGCGCTCGAGGCTCACCGCCAGGTGCGCGCCCCGTTTGGTCGAGGCGACCGCGTGCACCTCATCGATGATCACCGTGTGCACGCCGCGCAGCGTCTCGCCGGCGCGGCTGGTGAGCATCAGGTACAGCGACTCGGGGGTGGTGATGAGGATGTCGGGCGGTGCGCTCACGAGACGGCGACGATCCGCCGCCGTCGTGTCTCCGGAGCGCACACCGACCGAGATCTCGGGCACATCGAGACCCAGCCGGCGGGCCGACTGGCCGATGCCGACGAGCGGCGAACGCAGATTGCGCTCGACGTCGACGCCGAGGGCCTTCAGCGGTGAGATGTAGAGGATGCGCGTGCGTGCGGCCGCATCGATGGCATCCGACTCCGCCATCCGCTCACGGAAGACGCTGTCGATCGCCCACAGGAAGGCGGACAGTGTCTTGCCGGAACCGGTCGGCGCCACCACCAGTGCGCTGCGGTCAGCGGACACGGCCTCCCACGCGCCTTGTTGGGCGGGCGTCGGCGCGTCGAACGCCCCGCGGAACCACTCCTGGGTCGCGGGCGTGAAGCGATCGAGTACGCTGCTCATGCCTCCATCATCGCGCGGGCCGCCGACATCGCCGCCGACATCGTCGCCGATGTCCTCCGTCGGCGGCGTGTGCTTAGCTGGGGGCGATGCGCAGACGAGGCGGTACGACCCCGCAGTACGGGCCGTCTCCGCTGCGCCGATCGCTGAACCGCGCGCTGCTCGCCGTGTTCTGGGGCGCGCTGCTGACCATCGGGATGCTGGTGGTCGCGATCGCACCGAACGGTGACAGCGTCTACGGGCTGCTGCTGTTCCCCGTGGCCGTGCTGCTGCACGTGGCAGTCGGCCTGCTGGCGTGGTCAGCGCGTCCGACCAGCCTGATGGGGCCGCTGATCCTGTGCGCCGCGGCGGCCATGACATTGTCGGGGTTGGTCAACGCCCAGAACACGACACTCGCCGCCCTCGGCGCCCTGTGCGCGACGATGCCCCTGGCCACCCTGATCCACCTGCTGCTGTCGTTCCCGACCGGTCGCCTCAGAGCCTGGCCCGAGCGGGCGACGGTCGCCTCGGGCTATCTGATCTCCACCGTCCTGCAACTGCCTGCGGCGCTCGCCGCCTACCCTGCTGTCTTCGGCCTCGTCCCACCCCCAGCGTTCGTGACGGCCACCGGCCAGGTGCAGGCGATCGCCGGGGTCATGACCTTCACGATGACGGCCGTGCTGCTGGTTCTGCGCATCGTGCGGGCGACAGCTGCCGAACGGCGGGTGCTGGCACCGCTGTACGCGTTCGGTTTCGTCGCGCTGATCACTTTGCTGACGGCGTCGCAGGTGCTGCCGGCCCTGGCCGGCTGGACGCCCGAGCAGACCGGTTCGTTGCAGATCACCGTCCTGACGCTCGTGCCCATTGCCGTGGTGATCGCGGCGCTGCGTGGCGGGGTCGCCCGCGCCACCCGGGTCGAAGAGGCAGGGGTGCTGCTCGCGCATCTCACCGCCGAGCGCACGAGTATCTCGGCGGTGCTCGGCGGCGTCCTGGGCGATCCGTCGCTGGACGTCTGGTTCTGGGATGCGGACGCCGAACGGTACCTGGACGCCGAGGGACGCGCCGTCGGGACCGAACACGTCGACCCGCGGCGCGCGCTCGAACCGATCGCACTCGACGGGCGACGCATCGGCGCGCTCGTCTACGACCGGGCTCTGATCGCCGAACCCGAGTCGGTGCAGAGCGTGGGGCGCGCGATCGCCATCGCGCTCGATCGCGACCGGTTGATCGCTCTGCTGCGCGCGAGCCGGGCCGATCTGCAGCGCTCGCGGGAGCGTTTGGTCGATGTCGCCGATACGGAACGACGACGAATCGCCCAGGATCTGCATGACGGTCTGCAGGTCGAGCTCGTGCTGCTCGGCTTGCAAGCGCAGGAGCTCGCCCAGGCAGCCGGCGCCGGCACCGTCGCCGCGGAGCACGCCGTCGCGCTGCGGCGAGGCATCGACGGGTCTGCGGCGGGGTTGCGGCAGATCGTGCAGGATGTGATGCCGGCCGCGCTGATGCAGCGCGGACTCGCAGAAGCGGTCGAGGATCTCGTCGATCGGATGCCGGTGCCGGTCGAGCTGCGCATGACCCTCGGTGACCGCCGACCGCGCCCCGCGACCGAGAGCACCGTCTACTTCGTCATCGCCGAGGCTCTCGCCAACGTGGTCAAGCACTCCGGCGCGACGGCGGTCGACGTCACCGTCGCCCGCGACGGCGACCGCCTGCGCATCGAGATCCGCGATGACGGCTGCGGCGGTGCGGTCGCCGGCGCGGGAGCAGGGCTGACCGGTATGCGCGAGCGCGTCGATGTGCTCGGGGGGATGCTGCGTGTGGACAGCCCGCGTGACGGTGGCACGCTGGTGCGTGTGGAGGTGGACGATGGGTGACGAACCCCTGCGTGTGGTGGTCGCCGAGGACGAGGCTCTGCTGCGACGAGGGCTCGAGCTGATGCTGAGGGACGCCGGCATGCGGATCGTCGGCTCGGTCTCGGACGTGGACGAACTGATCGACGCGGTCAGTGCGGCCCGGCCTGAGCTGGTCATCACCGACATCCGGATGCCTCCGACCTACACCGACGAGGGGCTCCGTGCGGCCGCCCGCATCCGCGAGCTCGCGCCGGACACCGCCATCATGGTGCTCTCGCAGCATGTTCAGCGGCGCTACGCGATGGAGCTGCTGGGCATGGACGATGATGCGCGGGTCGATCGTGATGCGTGGCCCGGCACGGGCATCCGCGGGGGGACGGGGTACCTGCTCAAGCAGCGCATCACCGATGTCGACCTGTTCGTCGACGACGTGCGCGCCGTCGCGGCCGGGGGAACGGCGATCGACCCCGACGTCGTCGCGATCATGGTGGCGCGCGCGACGCGCGCCGACGCGGCTGTCGCCGAGCTCACCGTCCGACAGCGCGAGGTGCTCGCACTGGTCGCCCAGGGGCGCAGCAATGCGGCCATCGCGGCGCGTCTCTCGATCACCGACAAAGCCGTCGTGCAGCACATCTCACGCATCTACGACGCGCTGGGGCTACCGCTCGCCGCCGACGCGCATCGTCGCGTGCTCGCGGTGCTGCACTACCTGAGCCAGGACCCGCAGCGATTGGCGACCTAGGTCTATAGCGCTGCGCCGGCCGGTGGGAAATGCTGGGAGGCATGGTGCGAAGAAAAAGCGTGCGGGCCGGGGCAGCGGGAGCAGTGGCACTGGGGATGCTCGTGCTCTCCGCGTGCTCGGGTGAGACTTCGTCACCGGTCGACGGTGTCGTCCTCGGGACACAGCCCAACGCCGACGTTCTCGCCCTGCCGCAGGGCGAGACGAGCGAGCAACGGATAGCCGAGGCACTGGAGGAACTGCCCGACATCGCGGAGCGGGTTCTGGCCGAGACCGACGTGCCCGGCATGTCGATCGCGGTGGTGCACGGGGACGACACCGTCTATTCGCAGGGGTTCGGTGTGCGTGAGATCGGAGCCGACGAGTCGGTCACCCCCGACACGGTCTTTCAGATCGCCTCATTGTCGAAGCCGCTGTCGGCGACCGGCGTCGCCGCCGCGATCGCCGAATCCGAGAGCTATCTCGATTGGCGGACACCGATCCGTGACCTCATGCCGGGCGTCTTCTTCTCGGACCCGGTCGCCGCGCAGAGCGCGACGGTCGGCGATGCCTTCAGTCATCGCACCGGCATGTTCACGGGCACCGGCGACGACCTCGAAGACATCGGCTACGACCGGGACGAGATCCTGCAGCGCCTGCAGCTGAACCCGCTCGATGTGTTTCGGGACAGCTACCACTACTCGAACTTCGGACTCACGGTGGGGGCCGAGGCCGTGGCCGTCTCGCGCGGACAGACGTGGGAAGAGCTCATGGACGAGCTGGTGTTCGAGCCCCTGGGAATGGACTCGTCGTCGGCCCGGCATGACGACTACCTGAGCCGGACCGACCGTGCCGTGCTGCACGCCAAGATCGATGGCGAGTTCACGCCCCGGTACGACCGCGACCCCGACGCCCAGGCGCCGGCCGGCGGAGTCTCGTCGACCGCGAACGACCTCGCGCTGTGGATGCGGGTGCTGCTGGCCGAGGGCGAGAGCGACCAGATGAGCATCGACGCGGACGCACTGCGCGAAGCGATGTCACCGCAGGTGATCTCGGGCGGGGGCAATGACCTCGCTGTGCGCCCCTCGCACTACGGGTTCGGGTTCAACGCCTCGCCGTTGCTGTCGGGACGGATCGCGTACTCGCACTCCGGGGCGTTCGTGCTCGGGGCCGGCAGCGCCTTCCAGGTGGTCCCCGATCTCGACCTCGGCATCGTCGTGCTCACCAATGGCGCCCCCGTGGGAGCGGCCGAGTCGGTGATCGCCGAGTTCACCGACCTCGTGCAGTTCGGATTCGTCACGCGCGACTGGACGGCAGACTTCGGTGGCGTCTTCGCGGGGTACTTGACTCCCATCGGAGACCTGGCGGGCAGCGAGGCGCCCGGTGGCGCCGCACTGCCGGATGACGCGGATGCCCTGACCGGGCGCTACGCCAACGACTACTTCGGCGACATGGAGGTCGTCGCCGTCGGAGACGGGCTGGTGGCGCGCATCGGACCCGGCGGTGTCACCGAGATGGCATTGCAGCCGTGGGACGAGGAGCGCATGGCGTACGCGCCCGAGAACGAGAATGCCCCGTACGGTTCCTTGGCCAGCGCGTGGGTCACCCACGAAGACGGAGGCGTGCAGCTGCGGCTCGACACCTTCGATACGCGCGGGCTCGGAACCTGGACGAAGACGTCGTAGCGGACAGGTACGGACGTGAGGATCGCGGTCTCAGGGGCGCACGCCACCGGCAAGACCACGCTGATCGGCGACTATCTCGACGAGAGGCCGGGGGTCGAGCACGTCCCTGATCCTTTCGAGCTGGTCGAGCACGCGGCATCCGCTCCAGGGTTCGAGGAGTTCGCCCAGCAGCTCCTCGTCTCGGCGCGGGCGCTGTCGGCATCGACCCCCGGCGCCGCCCGCATCATCGAACGCACTCCGCTCGATTTTGTCGCCTACCTCAACGCTCTGCACGACCTGGGTCGTACCGCGCACCCGGCGCCGGATGAGCTCGTGGCTGTTGCGGAGGATGCGCTGGCGCATCTGGACCTGTGGGTCGTGCTGCCGATCGAGCACCGCGACTCCACGGCACCCGGCCCCGACGAGGACCTGCCCCTGCGACGCGCCATGAACGATGCGCTGCTCGAGCTTGTGGATGCGGCCGACCTCGCCAGGCACACCCGCGTGATCGAGATCACCGGCTCGCGCAGCGAACGGCTGCGCCGCCTGCTCGCCGAGAGCGGTTGACCGCTTCAGAAGTTGCCGAGCGCCTTGCCGATGATCTGCGCACCGAGCACGAGGAAGAGCGTCATCATGATCACCGCGTTGTGCGCGGTGAGCCAGGTGCGGATGCCCGAGAGCAGCGTCGCGGCCTTGTGCGGCGCCACGATCACGGCGATCACCGGGATCGCGACGGTCAGCGCCGCGATGAGACCGAAGACGAGTACCACGGTCAACTGCTCGGGCACGTCGAGCTCGGCGCGTCCGATCATGCTGCCCGCGGCAACGGCCAGCAACAAGTTCTTGGGGTTGATCGCGGCCAGCACGAACGCCAGCCCGGTAGCGGCGAACGGGTTCATCGAGTCGATCTTCGCCATCCACGCCGGCAGTTCGGCCTCTTCGCCCGGCGCAGGGCGAGAACGCCACTGACGTGCGGCCAACAGCAGCAGCAACGTCCCCAGCACGAGCTGGATCACCGCGATCACGGGCTGCGCGCCGTCGGATTCCTCGGGCTCGGGGATCACCCCTGCCAGGAGGGTGAAGGCCGTCGTCGCCACCAGAACGCCCAGCAACCAGCCGACCAGGAACCCGAGTCCGAGCTGCCGCGGACGCGGAGACATCAGCATGAGGATCACCGCGATGAGCGGGATCGGACTGATCGCGATACCCACGGCGGTGGGTAGAACGCTACCGAGAACCTCGAGCATGGGAACCTCCGTGCGCGAATGATGGGGACCCTGCTCATCATGGCAGGGCGATCCGCTCTCGTCACGCGCCGGATCATCCTCTACGTTCAGTGGTACGCATGGCCCCGTCACGCACAACGAAGGTGGAAGATGACGCAGCTGACGATCGGTACCGAACTCGACACCCCGAACGCGCCGGTTCAGCTGGACGCGCGCCGATTCAACCGCCACACGTTCTGGTGCGGCCAGAGCGGCAGCGGAAAGACCTACGCCCTCGGCGTCGTGCTCGAGCAGCTGCTGCTGCACACCGAACTGCCCATGCTCATCCTCGACCCCAACTCCGACTTCGTCCGACTGAACGAAGCGCGAGAGAGCGCCGGTGACGACGTCGCGAACCGGATCGCCGAGACCGACATCCGGGTGTTCCACTCCTCGCGCTCCGACGGTGAACGCCTGCACGTGCGCTACGTCGACCTGTCGACGCCGTCCAAAGCGGCACTGCTGCAGCTCGACCCCATCGCCGACCCCGAGGAGTACAACCTGCTGCTGCACATCGAAGAGCACACCGAGGTGCTCGACACCGACAATATGGTCGCCCGGCTGCGGGCATCCGATGATCCGGGAATGCGGCGTCTCGCCAACCGCGTCGACAACCTCGAGGTGCTCGACTGGGACCTGTGGTCGCGTGGCTCGACGACGGTCACGGATGCCATCGATGAACGTCCCCGCGCGACCGTGATGGACCTGGGCGGGTTCGCGCACCAGGCCGAGCCCAAGATCGCCGCGCTCGCCGTCCTCGAGCACCTCTGGCGCAACCGCGAAGAACGCCGACCCATCCTCATCGTGATCGACGAGGCGCACAACCTGTGCCCCCCGAATCCCCGCACCGACGTCGAACGCGCACTGACCGAGCAGCTGGTGCAGATCGCGGCAGAGGGCCGTAAGTTCGGCCTGTGGCTTCTGCTGTCGACGCAGCGGCCGACGAAGATCCACCCGAACGTGCTCTCGCAGTGCGACAACCTCGGCCTGATGCGGGTGAACGCACCGCGGGATCTCGCCGAACTCGCCGACGTCTTCGGCTTCGCCGGCGACAAGGTCAGCCGATCACAGCGGTTCACGCAGGGGCAGGCGCTGTTCGCGGGCGGTTTCATCGCTCAGCCCACCTACGTGCAGATGGGGCAGCGGTTGACCGAGGAATCCGGCGGCGACGTGCGCGTGCCGCTGCGCGAGGGCTGAGCAGGACGCGCGCCATGGCAGACACGTTCGCAGCGGTAAAGCGGAACCTGCGCGGCTACCTGCGCCGCTTCGGCGGGCGCAAAACCGTCGCATCCGATCTCAAAGCCGGGCTCGTGCTGGGCGTCGAGAGCGTCCCCGACGGTCTCGCCGCCGGCGTCCTCGCCGGCGTGAACCCACTGCACGGCCTGTACGCGTACATGTTCGGTGCGATCGGCGGGGCGCTTGCCACCGGGTCGGCATTCATGACGGTGCAGGCCACCGGTGCGATGGCGGTGATCATCTCGGATGTCTCGGCCGAGACCCCCGGCGGCCTGACACCGGCCGCGTTGACCACTCTCGGGCTCATGGTCGGCGTGATCATGCTCGTGCTGGGGATCGCACGCCTCGGTTCGCTCGTCAGGTTCATCCCGACCGCCGTGCTGGTCGGTTTCGTCAACGCCGTCGCCGTGAACATCGTGCTCGGCCAGATCGACAACGCCACCGGCTTCGCCGCCGAGGGCGCCAACCGCATCGCCAGGACCCTGGACTCGCTCCTGCACTTCTGGCAGTGGAGCTGGCCGACGATCCTCGTCGGCGTCGTGACCGTCACGCTGATCCTGCTGTTGGAACGCACCCGGCTCGGAGCACTGGCGCTGGTCGTCGCGGTCATCGTCGGTTCCGGTCTGGCCGCCGCGCTGGCGCTGCTCGACGGCATCGATCGGGTCGCCACGATCGGCGACATCGCCGAGGTTCCGCAGACGCTGCCCGGCATGCAGATGCCCGACCTGTCGGTGGTGCTCGCCCTGATCGTGCCAGCGCTCTCGCTGGCGCTGGTGGGGCTCGTGCAGGGTGCGGCGATCAGCGGGTCGATCGCGAACCCCGACGGCCGCTACCCCGACGCGTCGGCGGACTTCCGTGGCCAGGGGATCGCGAATCTGGCATCCGGGTTCTTCCAGGGCATCCCCGTCGGCGGGTCGATGTCGGCGACGGCCCTCGTGCGCGCGGCAGGTGCCAGAACTGCCCTGGCAAACCTCTTCGCCGGAGTGGTGATGGGCATCACGGTGCTGGCCTTCGCCTCGCTGATCGGCTACATCGCCATGTCGGCGCTGGCGGCCCTGCTCATCATCGTGGGCGTCCGCACCTTCAAGGTGCACGACATCTACATGGTGTGGCGTACCGGTATCGTGCAGGCGACGGTGCTGACGGTGACGTTCGTGCTGACCCTGCTGATCCCGCTGCAGTACGCCGTGCTCACCGGCGTCGGACTCGCGGTCATCCTGATCGTGGTGCAGCAGTCGAACCGGGTCGTGCTGCGGCAATGGGAGTTCGACGACCTCAGCGCGCTGCCGATCGAGTCCGCTCCGCCGGCCACGATCCCGCCGGGTGAGGTGGTGGTGCTCGCACCGTACGGAAGCCTGTTCTTCGCTGCGGCTCCGGTGTTCGAGAAGCAGCTCCCCGCCGTACCGGCACGGCTCGACGGCGCCGTGGTGATCGTGAGACTGCGTGGCAAAGAAGCGCTCGGCAGCACCTTCCTGCGGGTCATCGCGACCTACGCCGAGCGGATCCGCGCTGCCGGTGGGACGCTGATGATCTCAGGCGTCAGCGAGGCCGTGCACCGGCAGCTGCGCGATACCGGGATCATCCGCCGGATCGGTGAACGGCAGGTCTTCCGCGCGCACGCCCGCGTCGGGGAATCGTTGCAGCAAGCGCGAGACGCCGCGCAACGACTGATCGACGAGCGGGGAGGCGCCGACGGCTGACGTGACTCGGGCGGCGCGGTCCGCACCGCCCGAGTCGTGATCACGGCACCTCGCGCAGCATCCGCTCTGCGTCGTCGCCGACCGACACTTCCAGCGTCAGGTCGATGTCGAGACTCGCGAGGAACACGTCGTCGTGACTGACGACCAGCACGGCACCCCGGTAGGCGCGCAGCGCCCGCACCAGCTGCCCGACCGTATCGAGATCGAGGTTGTTCGTCGGCTCATCGAGCACCACGAGCTGCGGAGCGGGATCGGCGAGCAGCAACGTCGCCAGGGCAACCCGGAATCGCTCGCCGCCCGACAGTGCCGCCACGGGCCGGTCGACGGCCGCCCCACGGATGAGGAAGCGCGCCAGCCGGTTGCGCAGCTGCTTGTCGGGCACGTGCGGTGCCGACGCCGCCACGTTCGCGATCACCGAGGCGCGATCGTCGAGCCCGTCGACGCGCTGCGAAAGGTACCCGATGCGGTCGACGTGCGGTTCGCAACTCCGGAAAATCTGCCCGAGACCATCCGGAACAGCAGAATCCGGGCCGATCCGGCCCGTTTCTCCGGAGTTGTGAACAGCGGATGCCAGCAGCCGGCGCAGCAGTGTGGTCTTGCCCGCCCCGTTCGCGCCGATGAGAGCGACCCGCTCGGGCCCCTGGATCACCCATGACCGTTCGCCGTCGCCGAGCGTCGCGATCCGCCTGCTCGCGGGCACGTGCGGGTCAGGCAACTCGATCTTCATCGTCTCGTCGTCGCGCACACGGTGCCCAGCGTCATCCAGTGCCTGCCGGGCGGCATCCTCCTTTCCGGCCATCTCGGTGCGCAGCCGACCGGCCGACACCTGCGCAGCGCTCTTGCGCCCGCCGGCGATGATCTTCGGAACCCGCTTCTCGTGCTCGGCCTTGCGGGCCGTCTGCGCGCGTGTGGCGAGCTTCAGCTCAGCCTCGATCCGTTGACGCTTCTCTCTCTTCAGCGCCTGCTTGGCGTCGCGTTCGGCCTGCTCGGCCGCGGCCTGCTCGGCATCCAACCAGGCGCGCCACTGCGAGTACGGGCCGCCGAACACGGTGAGACGGTTCTGGTAGAGCTCGGCCGTGGCATCCATCAGCTCCAGCAGCGAGACGTCGTGACTGACCACGATGAGTACGCCTCTCCAGGCGCGCACCATATCGGCCAGGCGTGCTCGCGCCCCGCGGTCGAGATTGTTGGTGGGCTCGTCGAGCAGGGTGATCGGGGCGCGGCGCAGACGGATGCCCGCCACCGCCACGAGCATCGCTTCACCGCCCGAGAGTTCACCGACCGTGCGGTCGAGGAACGACGGATCGAGGCCCGCCTCGGCGAGCGCTGCTTCGGCGCGCGCTTCGATGTCCCAGTCGTTGCCGACCGCATCGAAGTGCGCCGGGTCGACGTCGCCCGCGGCGATCGCGCGTACCGCGTCCAGCGGTACGGCGACGCCGAGCAGTTCTGGGATCCGACGGCCGGTGTCGAGGGTGAGACGCTGCGGCAGGTACGCGACCTCGCCGCTCATGGTGACGTGACCCGATGTCGGGTGCAGATCGCCGGCGAGCAGACGCAGCAGCATCGTCTTGCCCGACCCGTTGCGGCCGACCAGCCCGGTGCGGCCGGGGCCGATCGCCCCGGTCAGCTGGTCGAGCGCGACGGTCCCGTCAGGCCAGGTGTGGGTGAGCCCGTCGAAGGTGACGGGCGCGGTGGAGGTGAGTGATGACATGGGCGACTCCCGGATGTGTGCGGGTGCGCGGATGCCGACGGCTCGCCGTCAGAGGGCGAGGCGGTCTGTGAGATGAACCCGGATGCCGGGGAAGAACAGGATCGTCGGATCGGCGCGTGGATGATGACGCGGAGGCGACGATTCAGATCAATGGACTTCCCAACACAGCGGACAGGGGCTCGAAGACTGTATCCCGGGCGTGTCGCGCTTCGCAACCCCGGAGCGGTCGATCCCCGGGCCCTATCCGTCGCGCGGTGGAGGTGCCAGCCCGGACGGGCGCGTATCGTCGAGGAATGCACGATCATCCGAGCGGCCATGAGACCAGCCGGCGCCTCGCACTGGGGGCGGGCATCGCCATCGGCATGGGCGTCGGCGTCGCTCTCGGCGTGGCCCTCGACAACATGGGCCTGGGGATCGGCCTCGGTCTCGCGATCGGCGTCGTCATCAGCGCCGCCCCAGAATGGCTGGGCTCCCTGCAGCGGCGCCGCAGCGCACCGGAGGGCCGGGAACCCGACAATGCATCCGAGGTCGCACCAGACGCGGATCACGATGACGGTTCCGACGACGTCGAGGACGAACCGCGCCCCTGAGCCGGCACACGGGCGCTCAGCCGTCGGTGCTCACCGCGCCGTCACTCTGCCGTCGCGGCGTCCCGCCACTTCGTGAGGAACACGCGCACGTCGGCGAGCTCCTGTTCGGAGATGCTGTGCGTCAACCCCGCGTACACGCGGCCGGAGAGCTCTGTGTGGTCGGGCAGCCATTGCGCCGTGTGGGCGACGAGGGATGCCGGGATCACGTCGTCGTGGCTGCCCCGCCCCCAGAACACCGGCGGGCGCTCCTCGCGCAACCGCGCGTCGCGGGGGAGTTCGCCCATCGCGGCATAGCCGCTCAGCGCCACGACCGAGGCGATACGCGCCGGTGCGAGTCGCAGCGCCTGCAGCGAGACGGCCGCGCCCTGCGAGAAGCCGAGCAGTGCGACGGGGGTCGTGGGTTCGGTGACCTCATCGAGCCATGCCAGCAGGGCCTCGGCCGCGGTTGTGATGCCCGCGGCGTCCCGGGTGTCGAGCGAGTCGATCGGGTACCAGGAGCGCCCCGGCATCGGCCACGGCGGCGTGAGCGGCGCCGCGACGGCGGCGACGGCGATGTCATCGGGCAGATAGGGCACCAGACCGAACAGGTCGTTCTCATCGGCGCCGTACCCGTGCAGCAGCACGAGCAACGGCTTGCCCTCGCGGGGGCCGGCAGACCAGAGCGTGGCGGTCGGATCGATCGAGACGGTCACGGGTCCATCCTGCCAGCAGCGTCCGACGCTGGTAGAAATGAGCCATGACGGTGCGCACACCCGACCCAGATCCCGACGACGACTTCGGGCTCGACGCCGCGCCGCCGCGCGACAGCAACCCGGGGTGGTTGACCGACATCGAGCTCGCTGAGGCGCGCCGCCGCCTGCCGATGCTGTACGTCGAGGCGATCCCCGTGCGCACCGATGGCTCCGGTCAGGTGACCTCGATCGGCGTGCTGCTGCGTTCGACGCCCCTCGGTGAGATGACGCGCACGATCGTCTCGGGGCGCGTGCGGTATGGCGAGAGCATCCGTGACGCCCTGTTCCGTCACGTCGAAAACGATCTCGGGCCGATGGCCTTCCCGTTGCTGCCCCCGTCGCCCGACCCGTTCACGGTCGCCGAGTACTTCCCGCTGCCGGGGATCAGCGCCTTCCACGACGACCGTCAGCACGCCGTCTCGCTGGCGTTCGTGGTGCCGGTCACGGGCACGTGTGAGCCGCGCCAGGATGCACTGGAAGTCACCTGGTTCACCCCGCAGGAGGCCGCATCCGACGCGCTGGCCGCCGACATGGAGGGCGGCCGCGGCACACTGCTGCGCCAGGCGCTGTCGCACCTGGGCCTGCTGCGCTGACAGCATCCGCCCTGCCCTGCTCCGCCCCACCGTGCCCGGCCCCGCCCTGCCCACCCCTCCCGCAACGCCGAGACCCCCACTCCTCGTCGAGACCCCTACGTATGGACGTCCATACGTGGGGGTCTCGACGCCAGGTGGGGGTCTCGGCGAAGAGGGACGGGCCGGGTCAGGCCGCGGTGAGGCGGGCCAGCTCGGCGACGAAGGCGTCGACGTCGGACTCCTGGGTGTCGAAGCTGCACATCCAGCGCACCTCGTTGCGTGCGGCATCCCAGTCGTAGAACCGGAACTTCTCGCGCAGCTGGTCCGCGACGCCGTCGGGCAGCGTCGCGAAGACGCCATTGGCCTGGGTGGGCTGAGAGAAGCCGACACCGCGGATGCTGCCATCGGCGAGCCCCTGCTCGACCTCGGCCCGCAGGCGGGCCGCCATGGCGTTGGCGTGGCGGGCATTGCGCAGCCACAGGTCGCCCTCGAGCAGGGCGATCAGCTGCGCCGACACGAAGCGCATCTTCGACGCCAGCTGCATGTTGAGCTTGCGGCCGTACAGCAGGCCGGCGGTGGCGTCCGGGTTCAGCACCACGACCGCCTCGCCGAGCATCGCGCCGTTCTTCGTGCCGCCGAAGCTGAGCACGTCGACGCCGACGTCGCGCGTGAAGGCGCGCAATGGCAGGTCGAGGGCGGCGGCGGCGTTCGACAGGCGTGCGCCATCGAGATGCAGCTTCATGCCGCGCTCGTGTGCGTGGTCGGCCAGCGCGCGAATCTCGTCCGCGGTGTACAGGGTGCCCAGTTCGGTCGACTGGGTGATCGACACGACGAGAGGCTGTGCGCGGTGCTCGTCGCCCCAGCCCCACGCCTCGCGGTCGACCAGCTCGGGCGTGAGCTTGCCGTCGTCGGTGGGCACCGTCAGCAGCTTGAGCCCGCCGACCTTCTCGGGCGCCCCGCCCTCATCGACGTTGATGTGCGCCGTGGATGCTGAGATCACCGCGCCCCACCGCGGCAGCATCGACTGCAGACCGACGACGTTCGCGCCGGTGCCATTGAAGACCGGGAAGGCCTCGACGCCCTCGCCGAAGTGCTGAACGAAGACCTCGTTCAGGCGCGCGGTGTACTGATCTTCGCCGTAGGCGACCTGGTGACCGCCGTTGGCCGCCGCGATCGCGGCGAGCACCTCGGGGTGGATGCCAGAGTAGTTGTCGGATGCGAAGCCGCGCACGGTGGTGTCGTGCAGCGGGGCGTCATGCAGAAGGCTCACCGCACCAGCCTACGGGCGCGTGGGCCTCGCGCGTGCGCGCGCGGGAAAGATACCCGGATCGGATGCCCGAGGTGCCCCTATCCGATGTCGGTGGCCGTGATTACTCTCGTACCGTGATCGATACCGCAGCGAGGCGGGCGTTCGCGAACGTCCTGGTCAACACGCTCATCGCCAATGTGACGACGAGCTTCCTGTGGTTCGCGCTGACCTTCTGGGTCTACCTCGAGACGCGGTCGGTGCTGGCCACGGGCATCATCGGCGGCGCCTACATGCTGTTCATCGCCTTCTTCTCGATGATCTTCGGCACCCTCGTCGACCGGCATCGCAAACATGCGGTCATGCTCGTGTCGAGCGTGGTCTCGGCGGCGGCGTTCATCGTTGCCGGCGTCATCTACGCGGTGCATCCCGAGGCTGCGCTGCTCGACCTGGGCGGTCCGTGGTTCTGGCTGTTCTCGGGCGTCATCCTGTTCGGCGGCGTGATCGAGCAGCTGCGCAACATCGCGCTGTCCACGACCGTGACCCTGCTGATCCCCGAAGAGCGTCGGGCCAACGCCAACGGGCTCGTGGGAACCGTGCAGGGCATCGCGTTTCTCATCACGAGCGTGTTCTCGGGGTTGGCGATCGGCTTTCTCGGCATGGGGTGGACGCTGATCATCGCCATCACCGCGATGGGGCTGACCTTCGTGCACCTGCTGTTCGTGCGGATACCCGAGGGCGAGCCCGAGCGCGATCCGAGCGCACCGGGCGCGTTCGACTTCCGCGGCAGCGTCGCGGCGATCCGTGCCGCGCCAGGGCTGTTCGCGCTCATCGTTTTCTCGACGTTCAACAACCTCATCGGCGGTGTCTACATGGCACTGATGGACCCCTACGGGCTGACGCTGTTCAATGCCCAGACCTGGGGGTTCGCCCTGGCCTTCGCCTCGACCGGCTTTCTGATCGGCGGCGCGCTGGTGGCGAAGTTCGGGCTCGGCAAGCGGCCCGTGCGCACGCTGCTGCTGGTCGTCATCGCGATGGGCGCGCTCGGCGCGCTGTTCATGCTGCGCGAATGGTGGCCGCTGTTCGTCATCGGCATGTGGTTGTACATGATGCTCATCCCGCCCGCCGAGGCTGCCGAGCAGACCGTGATCCAGAAGGTCGTGCCGTTCACCCGCCAGGGTCGAGTGTTCGGTATGGCCGCTGCGATGGAGGCAGGGGCAGCGCCGATCACCGCATTCCTGATCGCCCCGATCGCTGAGTTCCTGATCATTCCGTACATGCGTGCGGACGAAGGGCAGCAGCAATGGGGCTGGTTGCTCGGCGACGGCGAGACCCGCGGGATCGCGCTGATCTGCCTGTTCGCCGGCCTGATCATCGTGGTCGTGGCGGTGCTGGCCTTCTTCACCCGCTCCTACCGCACGCTCAGCGCGCTCTACGAGAACGCTCCCGAACAGCAGCTGCCGCCGCCCGAAGCCGCCTTCGACCCGATCGCCGCACGCGGCGGATTGGTCGAAGAACCCGTCCTCCGTGACGAGTCGAGCGACGAGGAGCCCCCGGCGAAGACGGCCGAATGACGTCCGCGACCGGGGCGCTGCCGACCCGGCGCCGCGCTCACCCCAGGGGGAGCATCCGGTCGTTCAGGTCGGTGGCATCCGAATCCCACAAATCGACCGCGGCGCGCGCCAGCGCGTCCGGATCAAGCGCCCCCTTGGCGCGGAATACGACCGAGGCGGCAGCCAGAGGTCGCTCGCCGTCGCGGGCGGCCTTCGCGAAGCCGTGCGCCACAGCGCGCGTCCAGGCCTCGGTCGCCGACTTCACGGCGGCGTAGTTCGCGCCGCCCGCCAGCGGTCGCTCCACGGCCGTCGACGACACGACGGCGAAGCGTCCGGCATCCGACGCCTGCAGTGCCGCGTCGAACGCGCGGCTGGTCGCCCGCACCGCGTGCAGAGCAGGGAGCAGAGCGACGAAGTCCTCGTCGCTCTGCCCCGCAAGACCACCGCCGCCGCGCCATCCGCCGACCAACGGGATGACCCCGTCGACGCGACCGAGACGCGTGGCGAGTGCGGCCATGTCGCTCAGATCGGTGGCATCCGACACCTCCACCTGCGCGCCGGCCGCGGCCAGCGGTGCCAGGCGCTCGACCGAGCGGCCCGTGGCCACCACGTGCGCGCCGGCCGCGATCAGTGCCTCAGCGACCGTCTGTCCGGCGGCGCTGGTCGCGCCGGCCAGGACGATCGTGCGTCCAGCGATGCTCATGGCGGCCCTCGGGTCTCTCTGGATCAGTTGTCGGTGCCGCGGATGCCGACCGTCGATTCGATGACCGGCTTCATCTTCTTGTCGAGCGCCTCGAAGAACATCGACAGCGGGAACTCGTCGTCCAGCACTGCGTCGGTGAACCCCTTCGGCGGCCCGGCGAGCACCTCATCCGAGAGCCCGCGCGCCCACACCGAGGCCGGGTGCGGTTCGAGCGTGGAGCGCACCAGCTCGTACGCGGCCAGCCAGTGGGCGGTCTTCGGCCGGTCGATCGAGCGCCAGTACAGGTCGTCGATCGCGTCTCCGAGCGCGACGACAGCCTCGGGCACGCGTTCCCAGTCGAAGGCGAGCTGGGTGTCGGTCCAGTGCAGCACACCGCGCTGGTGCAGCCAGGCGAACAGCAGCTGTCCACCGAGGCCGTCATAGTTGCGCAGGCGCGAACCGGTGATCGCGAAGCGGAAGATGCGGTCGAAGATCACGGCGTACTGCACGAGGCCGGCGTGCTCGAGCATCTCCTGCTCGGCGTCCGACAGGGCATCGGTGCGCTCGGCAAGCGACTTCTGGATCTTCACCGACTCGCGGAACGCGGTCAGATCGCACCGCAGCTCTTCGAGCGAGTACAGGAAGTACGGCATGCGCTGCTTGATCATGAACGGGTCGAACGGCAGGTCGCCGCGCATGTGGGTGCGGTCGTGGATGATGTCCCACATCACGAACGTCTTCTCGGTGAGCTGCTGGTCATCCAGCATCCGCGCCGCGGCCTCGGGCAGCTCGAGCTTGGTGATCTGCGATGCCGCGCGCACGACGCGGCGGTACCGCGCCGCCTCGCGGTCCTGGAAGATCGCGCCCCACGTGAACGGCGGGATCTCGCGCATCGCGACCGTCTCGGGGAAGAGCACGGCCGAGTTGGTGTCGTACCCGGGGGTGAAGTCGATCAGGCGCAGCGACACGAACAGCTTGTTGCCGTAGTCGCCTGCTTCGAGCTCGGCGATGAACTCGGGCCAGATGGTCTCGACGATGAGCGCCTCGACGAGGCGGTCGCTGGAGCCGTTCTGCGTGTACATCGGGAAGATCACGAGGTGGCGGATGCCGTCGACCCGGTTCTGCTGGGGCTGGAACGCCACGAGCGAGTCGAGGAAGTCGGGCACGCCGAAGTCCTCATCGGCCCAGCGCTGGAAGTCGACCACGGCCGCCTCGAGGTAGGCCGCGTCGTGCGGGAAGGACGGGGCGAGCGTGCGGATGCTGTCGATGATGGTTCCGACGAGCGCGCGCGCCTCATCGTGCGCACCGGTCTCGGGGATCGAACCGTCCTTGACCTGGTGGGTGCGCAGAGCGATCGCGGCGGCCTTGAGCTGCTGCCACGCTGCGGTGTCCTCGACGACCTCGGGTTCTCCGATGACGGCCTGCGTGTGCGGCGTGATGATGGACATGTGAACCTCCGATCGCGTAGACAACGGAAATTTTCCGGTGATTGCGTGTTTCGTTCGCTATTATTCCACTCATGGATGATGCTGTCGACCACGCACTTCTCGCCGCCGTCTCGCTCGACGGGCGCGCGACGCTCGCGCAGCTATCCCAGGAGGTCGGGCTGTCGACCTCAGCCGTGCAGTCGCGGTTGAAGCGACTCGAAGCGCGGGGTGCGATCGCCGGCTACCAGGCCGTGCTCGACCCCGAACAAGTCGGCGCGCCCCTGTCGGCGTTCATCGAGATCACCCCTCTCGACCCCGCCCAACCCGACAACGCCCCGGAACTGCTCGAACACCTCGCGGCGATCGAGGCGTGCCACTCCATCGCCGGCGACGCCGCCTACATGCTCTTCGTGCGCGTCGCCTCGCCGCGTGCACTGGAACAGCTCGTGCGCGACATCCGTCTGGCGGCGAACGTGAGCACACGCACCACGGTCGTGCTGCAGACCTTCTACGAGCGGCGTCCGATCGTGACCGCCACGACCTGACGTGCTTCCCCGGCCGGCATCGCGACGGCCAGTAGGATGCCCAACGTGGCAGGAAAGTCCAAGAAGAACAGCAAGAAGCGCGCTCAGCACCGGCCGCGCACCAGCGGCAACCCGGCCAAGCAGCCCGTACTGGAGCTCCCGCCGGTGACGGTGAAGGACTGGATCGGCGCCGCCCGGCTGCGCACGCTGCCCCTCGCGGCCGCGCCCGTCATCATCGGCACAGGAGCCGCACAGACCATCGATCACAACCTGCACTGGGTGATCGCGCTGTTCTGCCTCGCCGTCGCCCTCCTGCTGCAGATCGGCGTCAACTTCGCCAACGACTACAGCGACGGCATCCGCGGCACCGACAGCGAACGCGTCGGTCCCGCCCGCCTCACCGCCTCGGGGCGTGTACCCGCCAAACGGGTGCTCACCGTCGCGCTGGTGTTCTTCGCGCTCGCCGCCCTCGCCGGACTCGCCATCGTCATCCGCACGCAGCAGTGGTGGATGCTCGCCGTCGGCGCCGCCTGTATCGTCGCGGCCTGGTTCTACACGGGCGGCAAACGCCCCTACGGATACAACGCGCTGGGCGAGGTGTTCGTCTTCGTCTTCTTCGGCCTCGTCGCCACGCTGGGGACCACGTGGGTGCAGGCCTTCGCTCTGCCGTTGCCGGCCTGGCTGGGAGCCATCGCCGCCGGACTGTTCGCCTGCGCCGTGCTGCTGGCCAACAACCTGCGCGACATCGTGCAGGACGGTCGGGTGGGCAAGCGCACCCTCACCGTGCTGATCGGCAAGCGCGCCACCCAGGTGCTGTTCACGCTGTTCGTGCTGGTGCCCTTCGGGATCGCGGCGATGATCGCCCTGATCTACCCGATCGCCTGGCTGTCGCTGCTCGCCCTGTTGGCCGGGGTGCCGGCCATCGTCATCGTCTGGTGGTACCGGCAGCCGCGCGAACTGGTCATCGCCTTGGGCCTGACCTCGCTCACGGCGCTCGCGTACGCCGGGTTCCTCTACTGGGCGTTCGTGGGCTGATACTCATGGAACCCGTCCTATTCGCGCTTCCCGCGCAGCCCGGGCGGGAGAGCGAGGACGCCTGCGCACTCGGCGAGGGGATCGCGGTCGTCGTCGACGGCGCCGGTCTGCCGAAGTCGTCCCGCCGCGGATGCGGGCATTCGGTGGCGTGGTACGCGAGAATGCTCGCCGAAGCGTTCCGCGTGCGACTGGAGGACCGCACGACCCGCATGACGGATGCCCTCGCCGGCGCGATCGGTGAAGTGACGGCGGCGCATGCCGACACGTGTGACCTCGCCCTGGGGTCGCCGAGCGCCACCGTCGCCGCCTGGCGGATCACCGGCGATGAGATCGAGCACCTGGTGCTGTGCGATGCGTCGATCGTCGTGGTCACCGCCGACGGCGGCGTGCGCGAGATCACGGATGCCCGCATCGACGACGCCGTGCGCCGACGCGCCGCGCAGTTGGCGGCCCAGGCCGGAATCGCCGAGGCGCCCGCCGAGATGCGCTTCCGGGCGCTCGATCAGATGCGCAACGTCGACGGCGGGTTCTGGTGCGCGCACACTGATCCCGGCGCCGCCCGACACGCCCTCACCGGGCGGACGCCCGTGGCGGATCTGCGTGCGATAGTGGCGGCATCCGACGGCGGCACCCGCGGCTATCAATGGCTGGCGGCGCACTCGATCGAGCGCTTCGCCGAGCTGGCGGTGCAGGAGCGGTTGGGCGAGATCGCCGACGAGATCCGCGCGGCAGAGGCGGGCGCGCCCGTGCGAGTCTTCACCAAGCCTCACGACGACATCACGCTGGTCGCGCTGACGCTCTGACCAGCCTGCGGCTCAGATCAGTCCGAAGCGGCGTCCTCTACGTCTTCGTCGGACGTCGCGCGGTTGCGCTTCTCATAGATCTGGCGGGACGCGTTCGACAGCGGCGCGCGCAGGAACAGCAACGAGATGCTCATGCCGATCAGCGCCGAGAACAGCGCGGCCAGCCACCAGAACTCCCGGAAGATCGGGAAGAAGAGCCACATGATCGCGAGCGGCACGATGAACGCCAGCAGCCGCAGCACGGTGTAAACGAGGAGAGGTGGCAACTTCACCGCCCCAGTCTACGATTCGGGCTTAGGTGGTGGCTGAGCGCGGGCATTCGCCGTGCCGCCGCCGCGTAGGCGACCTACACTGGGGATATGGCTCGTGCTCTGATCGTCGGCGGTTTCCTTGCTGTCATCTTCTGGGTGTTCAGCATCGTCGACGTGTCCGTGCAACCGGCCGACCGTCACCGTGGCGTCTCCAAGGGCATCTGGGTACTGATCGTGGTGCTGCTGCCGGTGCTCGGCGGCATCCTGTGGTTCGCGCTCGGACGTCGCCGTCAGGGCGACACCCGCACCACTCTCTCGCTGCACCCCGACGACGATCCCGAGGCGCTGCGGCGCATGAGCACGGCCGAGCAAGATGAGCGCATCCGCCAGATGGAACAAGACGAGCGCATCCGCCAGCTTGAGGAAGAGCTCGCGCGCCTCGATGACGAGACCGACGGTGCGGATCCGCGGTCGTGACCGCGTCGCCGGCGAGTGACGCCGCGGCCGATCTGCTCGCCGAGCTGATCCGTCATGGTGTGCGCGATCTGGTGCTCGCGCCCGGCTCGCGTTCTCAATCGATCGCTCTCGCGGCGGTCGGCTACGCCCGAGCGGGCGTTCTGCGGGTGCACGTGCGCATCGACGAGCGTGTCGCCGGGTTCACGGCGCTCGGCATGGCGCGCGAGACGGGCGTGCCCGCGGCGGTGCTGTGCACCTCGGGAACGGCCGCGGGCAACCTGCTTCCCGCGGTGATGGAGGCCTTCCATGCCGGCGTGCCGCTACTGCTGCTGACCGCCGACCGTCCGCCCGAGTTGCGTGGTATCGGTGCCAACCAGGCGACCGTGCAGCCCGGGATCTTCGGAGCGTTCACGCGTCTGCTGATCGACGCGCCTGTGCCTGCGGACACGGCGACCACCGATTCTGTGTCAGGAATCACCGATTCTGTGTCGGAAATCTCAGACGAAACCGGTGCAGACCGGCGTGTTGAGCCCGGGCGCGCCGAGCAGAGCACGATCGGCCTGGGAGTTCCCACCGCATGGACGGGGCTCGGCGTCCGTGCCGTGCGCGCGGCTCTCGGACGCGACGGCGAAGGACTGCCCGGCGTCCGTGGCCCGGTGCAACTGAACCTGCCGACGAGGGAGCCTCTGTCGGCGACGATCGAACTTCCGGCCGTCACGCCCGCGGACGCACCGACCCCGCCGCGTGCGCAACCGCTCGTGCTGCCGCGCGGTCCGCGCACGGTCGTGATCGCGGGCGCGGATGCCGGGGCGGATGCTGAAGAGCTCGCCCACAACGGCGGCTGGCCGCTCATCGCCGAGATCGTCAGCGGTGCACGATTCGGACGCCTGCTCGTGCACGGCTATCGCGAACTGCTCGGCGAGGCCGCACTCGGCGGCCGCATCGAACGGGTCGTGGTGCTCGGGCATCCGACGCTGAGCCGCGAGGTCGCGGCGCTGTTGGCGCGGGAGGACGTCGAGGTGCTCGCGGTGCGGTGCGGGGGAGAGGCGCTCGATCTGAACGGGCGCACAACAGCGCTGGATTCCGTCGATGTGGCACCCGGCGCGGTCGATCGAGAGTGGTTGGGTGCATGGATGACGGCCTCGCAGGCGCGCATGGTCGACCTCAGCGCGCCCGCACCGGACCACGACGGGCTGTCGTCCGACGACAAGGCCACGCGGCTGGGAGCCGTGCGCGCGGAGTTGGACGCCGTACGCGCCCGGGTCGATCGCGAGATGCTGGTGGATGCCGTCTGGCGGGCGACCTGGCCGCATGATCGGCTGGTGTTCGGGTCGTCGCGCCTGGTGCGGGTCGCCGACCGGGTGCTGGGCGGCAAGAAAGTGCCGGTGCACGCCAACCGTGGCCTGGCGGGTATCGACGGGACCATCGCAACGGGAATCGGAATCGCGCTGGCGAGCCAGGCCGAGGGATCGCCGGGGACGACCCGCGTGCTGCTGGGCGACCTGTCGTTCTTGCACGACGTCGGCGCACTGCTGCTGCCCGAGGATGAACCGGCACCGCGCATTCAGGTGATCGTCGGCAATGACGGCGGCGGAACGATCTTCGACGCCCTCGAGGTCGCCGGCACCGCACCAGCGGCCGACCTGGACCGAGCGTTCTACACGCCGCACGCCGCAAACCTGGCGGCGCTCGCCGAGGCCTATGGCTGGCAGTTCTCGCGGATCGACACCCGGTCGTCACTGGACCAGGCGCTGACCTCTCCGATCGACGGTCCGCAGATCATCGAGATCCCTCTGAAACGCTGACGTCTGACGCTCACTCCAGCCGCTGGGTGACCTCGCCCACATCAGCGCTGGCGTACCGCTCGGCGTCGGGCTCTGCTTCTTCGAGCTCGTAGAGGTCGCTCTTCTGCGGTGCGGTCGCGAGGGCCTCGACCGGCGAGGCGTCGGCGAGCACATCATCGAGCCCCTGCAGGGCGCTGAACCGGCGCGCCTGGGTGACCACGTTGCGGTCGAGCGAACCGGCGAACCGGTTGTACGCATCGACGGTCGAGTTCAGGCTCCGGCCCAGCTTGGCGAGGTGCCCGCCCAGCGTGCCCAGCCGCTTGTGCAGTTCCTTGCCGACGGTGAAGATCTGCTGCGCCTCCTGCGCCAGCTGATCCTGGCGCCATGCGTGGCCGACCGTGCGCAGCAGCGCGATCAGAGTCGATGGGGTCGCGATGACGACGTTGCGCTCGAACGCGTACTCGTAGAGCGTCGCGTCCTGATCCAGTGCGGCGGCGAGAAACGGCTCGGCCGGTACGAACATCACCACGAACTCGGGGGAGCCGGCCACCACATCCCAGTACTCCTTGGTACCCAGATCGTCGATGTGCTTCTTCAGGTGTCGCGCGTGCGCCTGCAGTCGCTGCGTGCGGACGGTGTCGTCGGTGGCCTCCATCGCCTCGAGATAGCCGTTGAAGGCCACCTTCGAATCGACCACGACGCGCTTGTCGCCGGCGAGATGCACGACCAGATCGGGACGCAGCGCGCCCTCATCGGTACTGTGATGCGGCTGCTCGTCGAAGTCGACGTGGTTGACCATGCCCGATGCCTCGACCACCCGCCGCAACTGCAGCTCGCCCCAGCGGCCGCGCACCTGCGGGGCGCGCAGCGCGCTGACCAGCTTGCGCGTCTCGGACCCCAGCGTCTCGGACGACTGACGCATGAACTGCAGCTGTTCGGCCAGGGCGGCGTTCGCCTCGAGACGCGACTTCTCGGCCGTCGTCATCTCGGTCTTGACCGTATCGAGGGTCTTCTGAATCGGCTCGATCAGCTGCTGCACGGCGTCCTGCCGCTTCTGCAGTTCGGCCGCGCCCTCGCTCTGGCTGCGCTTGAGGCGCTCCTCGGCCTGCTGCAGGAACACCTTCGTGTTCTGCTCCAGCGCGCGGCGGCTGAGGGCGTCGAACTCGTCGGCGAGACGCTTCTGATCCGACCGCAGCTCGTCCAGGCGCCGGGCGTGCTCGGCGCGTTCGTGCTCGAGCCGCGCGTGGGCCTCGGCACGGGCATCCGCCACCGCCTTCTCGCCGAGCGCCCGCGCCTCGGCCACCCGGCGCTCCGCCAGACCGCGCTCTTCGTGCACACGCGATGCGGTCTCGGCGCGCAACGCCACGGCGTCGCGCTCCAGGGACTCGATCCGCAGGCCGGCCGCCGCCGCTTCGGCGTGCTGTGCGGCATCGGAGGAGCGCCCGCGCTGCGTTCCCAGCAGGAATCCCAGCGCGCCCGCGAGAGCCGCTGCCAGCAGCGCGACGACGATGATCAGAAGCGACGTGTCCATGGTTCCGATTGTGTCCGAGACCACCGACATCGCGATCCCGTCTCGTGCGCCGGGCACACGGAGCGGGCATGATGTCTGCATGAAGACGCATGGATGGACGCACGACCCGGTCGACCTGCTGCGCGTGGACGAGGAGTTCTCGCTCTCCGATGTGGACAGCGCCTCTACCCCCGGCTTCACGGGGGACAAGGCCGACGGCGAGCAGGCGCTCGAGGGGCGCGGGCAGGTGCTCGGCAACCTGCAGGAGCGCCTCTTCGCCAGCCGCGGCGATGGCACGGCATCCGTGCTGCTCGTGCTTCAGGCGATGGACACCGCCGGCAAGGGCGGCATCGTGCGTCATGTCGTCGGCGGCGTCGACCCGCAGGGCGTCGAGCTGGCGGCCTTCAAGAAGCCGACCCCCGAAGAGCTCGAGCACGACTTCCTGTGGCGCATCGAGAAGCACCTGCCCGCCCCTGGATTCATCGGTGTCTTCGATCGCTCCCACTACGAGGACGTGCTGATCGGCAAGGTGCACGCCCTCGCCGACGCCGCCGAGATCGAGCGCCGGTATGAGGCGATCAACGTCTTCGAACAGCGCATCACGGCCACCGGCACCCGCATCGTGAAGGTCATGCTGAACATCTCGCGCGATGAGCAGAAGCAGCGGCTGGCCGAACGCCTCGACCGCCCCGACAAGTACTGGAAGTACAACCCGGGCGACGTCGACGAGCGCCTGCGCTGGGACGACTACATGGCCGCATACCAGACGGTGTTCGAGCGCACCGCGACACCCGAGGCGCCCTGGTACGTCGTGCCGGCGAACCGCAAGTGGTACGCGCGCCTCGCCGTGCAAGAACTGCTGCTGGACGCCCTGGAGCGCATCGACCCGCAGTGGCCCGCGGCCGACTACGACATCGAGGCCGAGAAGAGGCGCCTCGAAGCGAGCTGAGCGCCGGTGAGCTGAGCGCCTTCGGGCTCAGCGCGGCTTGCGTGCCCGGTGCAGTGCGACGATGCCGAACGACAGGTTGCGGTACTCGACGTGCGTCCAGCCCGCCTCGCGGATCCAGGCCGCCAGGGTGCGCTGATCCGGCCAGTCACGGATCGACTCGTTCAGGTAGTCGTACGCGTCGCCGTTGGTGCCCGCCAGACGGGCCACCTTTGGCAGGACCTGCGCGTTGTAGAACGTGTAGAACCCGCGGAAGAACCGGCTCGGCGGGGTCGAGAACTCGTTGATCACCAGGCGTCCGCCGGGCTTGGTGACCCGTAGCAGCTCGGCCAGCGCCTTCTTCGGCTGCTGCACGTTGCGCAGCCCGTATGACATGGTCACCGCATCGAACTCATCGTCGCCGAACGGCAGGTCGGTGGCATCCGCCTCGACGAAGGTGATGTTGGGCAGGTGACCGTGCCGGCGGCGGCCCTCGGCGAGCATCCCCGGCGAGAAATCGGCCGCGACGACCTGTGCGCCGCTGGCGGCCAGCGACGCCGACGAGGACGCCGTCCCCGCGGCGAGGTCGAGGATGCGCTCGCCGCGCTGCGGTGCCACCGCGCGCGTCGCCGCGGCGCGCCACAGCGCGTCGTTGCCGAGCGTCATGGCCGTGTTCGTGCGGTCGTAGCCCTTGGCGACCTGATCGAACATGCCGCTGACGTGCGAGGGGTCCTTGCCGAGGTCGGCGCGATTCGACGAGGTCATACTTCGATCCTATGCGGCGGATGCTGGGCGCTTCGCGCGGGGATGTGCGCTTCGCGCGGACAGAATCCTGCAGATCGTCCGCGCGAAGCGCACAAGTCCGCGGCAGGCGTACGCGCTGACTCGCGCGGCGGTGCCTGCGACTAAACTGGGTCGCGTGAGCAGCATCCGTCTGGTCGCGCAGACCCGCGAGATCCCACCCGTCGACGACCTGCTGGCACATACCTCTGCCGCACGGCCGATGGCCTGGTTGCGTCGCGGCGACGGGATCGTCGCCGTCGGCGACGCGCCGGCGGCGGTCATCCGCATCCCCGCCGGGCAGTCGCGCAAGCGCAGCGACATCCTCGCTGACGCGTGGCGCGAGATCTCATCGGATGCTGACATCGACGACCCCGTCGGACTCGCCGGCACCGGCCTGGTCGCCTTCGGGGCGCTGATCTTCGATGAGCACTCGCAGGCCGACAGTGTGCTTGAGGTGCCGCGCACTCTGATCGGACGACGGGGCGATCGCAGCTGGATCACTCGCATCCGCGCCGTCGATGAGGACTTCGCCGATGTGCCGCCATCGGTGCCGTACGGTCCGCACTGGGCCGGTCGCGTCGGACCCGGCGCGCAACCACCGCAGGGGTATCAGCAGTCGGTGCGCACGGCGCTCGATGAGATCGAACGCGGCGACTACGGCAAGATCGTCCTCGCCCGTGATCTGACCGGCACCGTACCCGGGGACGCCGACCTGCGACGCCTCGTGCGCGCACTGGCGAGCGGATACCCCGACACGTGGACCTTCGCGGTCGACGGCTTGATCGGTGCCAGTCCCGAGACGCTCGTCACCGCGCATGAGCGCACGGTGACGGCGCGCGTGCTGGCAGGCACCGCCGCGCGCGGCGCCGACCCCGCAGAAGACGCCGCCGCCTCGCAGGCGCTCGCTCACAGTGCCAAGGATCGCGCCGAGCACGCCTATGCGGTGCAGAGCGTGCTCGACACCCTGCGGCCGCACACCCGCTCACTGAACGCTGACGAGAACCCGTTCACGCTCGAGCTGCCCAATCTGTTCCACCTCGCCACCGATGTTGAAGGCGTGCTCGATGACGGTGCATCCTCACTCGACCTCGTCGGCGCTCTGCACCCGACCGCGGCGGTCGCCGGCGCGCCGACCGACGTCGCGCTTGCGGCCATCCGCCGCATCGAGCCGTTCGATCGCGGCCGGTACGCGGGACCGGTGGGCTGGATCGACGGCAACGGCGACGGCGAGTGGGCGATCGCCCTGCGTTGCGCGCAGTTCGCGGATGCCCCCGATGACGCATCCGGTGCGCGCCGGGTCACCGCCTACGCCGGGGCAGGGATCGTCACCGGCAGCGACCCAGAATCCGAACTGCTGGAGACGCGCGTGAAGTTCCGTCCGTTGGTCGATGCGCTCGCGTAAGACGGTGCGATCGCGCCGCCGAGAGCGGGTGGGCGTCCGGGCGCGGGTAGGGTGGAACACGTGACTTCGAGCCCCGCCTCCTCGGGCACGCGCCTTGCGAGCCGACTCGGCTTCAGCGACCGCGTCTTCCTCGGCCCTGCGGCCCGCCGCATCGCGGCACGCATCGACGAGGGCCTCGACCTCGTCGAGTCCACTCTTGCCAGCGAGGTGAAGGTCGCCGACCCGGTCACCGATGCGGCCACGCGTTACCTGTACGAGGCCGGTGGCAAGCGCATCCGTCCCGTGCTCGCGCTGCTGACGGCCCAGCTCGGTGACGGCAACATCACGCCGGTCATCGAGATCGCCGCAGCGCTCGAACTGACCCACCTCGGTTCGCTCTACCACGACGACGTCATGGACGGGGCCGACACTCGACGCGGTGTACCCGCGGCGCACGCCGTGTGGGGCAACAACGTCGCGATCCTCACCGGTGACATCCTCTTCTCGCGTGCCAGTCAGATCATGTCGCGTTATGGCGACCGGGCCATGCGCCTGCAGGCTGACACGTTCGAGCGCCTGGTCATGGGGCAGATGCACGAGACCGTCGGTGCGCAGCCCGACGACGATCCGATCGAGTTCTACCTGCAGGTCTTGGCGGACAAAACGGGATCGCTCATCGCCGCGGCCACTCAGGGCGGTGCGATCTTCTCGAACGCGCCCGCCGAGTACGAAGAGCCGTTGCGTGTGTACGGCGAGAAGGTCGGCGTCGCGTTCCAGTTGCTCGACGACGTCATCGACCTGTCGGCCGATGCCGAGGAGACCGGCAAGGTTCCCGGTACCGACCTGCGCGCAGGCGTGCCGACCATGCCGTCGCTGCTGCTGAAGACCGGCACCTCCGACGCCGACGTTGAACTCGCCCGTCGTATCGACGACGGCGTCGCCCGTATCGCCGAGGGTGCCGACCCCGCGCTGCTGGACGGACCGCTCGCCGAGCTGCGTGACCATGAGGCCACGGCCCGCACGATGGACCTGGCCCGTACCTGGACATCCGACGCGATCGCCGCGCTCGCACCGCTGCCGAAGGGCGCCGTGCGCGAAGCGCTGACCCGGTTCGCAGAGACTCTCGCTGATCGCAGCAGCTGACGGAAGGAACCCCCATGACGAAGCTCAAGCTGGCCATCGTCGGGGCAGGACCGGCGGGTATCTACGCCGCTGACATCCTGCTCAAGGCCGAGCGCAAGTTCGATGTGTCCATCGACCTGTTCGAGCAGCTGCCGGCCCCGTACGGCCTGGTCCGTTATGGTGTTGCGCCCGACCACCCCCGTATCAAGGGCATCATCACCGCGCTGCGCAACGTGCTCGACCGCGGTGACATCCGCATCTTCGGCAATGTGCGCTTCGGTGAGGACATCACCCTCGACGATCTCAAGCGCCACTACAACGCGGTGATCTTCGCCACCGGTGCGGTGCGCGACTCGGGCCTCGACATCCCCGGCATCGACGCCGAGGGGTCGTACGGTGCGGCCGACTACGTCAGCTGGTTCGACGGGCACCCCGACGTGCCGCGCGACTGGAACCTGGATGCCGAGTCGGTCGGCGTCATCGGCAACGGCAACGTTGCGCTGGACGTGGCGCGGATGCTCGCGAAGCACGCCGATGACCTGTTGGTCACCGAGGTGCCCGACAACGTCTACCAGGGCCTCAAGGCCAGTCGGGTCACCGACGTGCACGTGTTCGGCCGTCGCGGACCCGCGCAGGTGAAGTTCACCCCGCTCGAACTGCGCGAGCTCGGCGAGCTGCGCGACGTCGACATGGTGGTCTACGACGAGGACTTCGACTACGACGAGGCCTCCCAGCAGGCGGTCGCCAGCAACAAGCAGGTCATGGTGATGGACCGCATCCTGCAGTCCTGGCGCAAGCTCGACTCGGTCAACAACGCCGGCGGAACGGCATCCCGCCGCCTGCACCTGCACTTCTGGGCCCGCCCCGTCGAGGTGCGCACGGACGAGAACGGCCGGGTCGCGGCCCTCGTGTACGAGCGCACGACGTCCGACGGCGCCGGCGGCGCGGTCGGCACCGGGGAGCTGCGCGAGGTGCCCATGCAGAGCCTGTACCGGGCCGTGGGCTACTTCGGTTCGCCGCTGCCCGATGTGCCGTTCGACAAGAAGCACGGCGTGATCCCCAACCGCGAGGGTCAGGTGCTCGAGGCGCAGTCGAACCAGCGGGTTCCCGGCATCTACGCCACCGGTTGGATCAAGCGTGGCCCGGTCGGGCTCATCGGGCACACCAAGTCGGATGCCATGGAGACCGTGCGTCACCTCATCAACGACCAGGGCTCGTGGTGGCAGCCCGAGGACCCCTCCGACGAGGCGATCCCGGCGCTGCTGGCTGAGCGCGGTGTGGAGTGGACCGACCTCGAAGGATGGCATCGCCTGGATGCCCACGAGATCGCCCTGGGCGCCGCGCAGGAACGCGAGCGGGTCAAGCTCGTTCCGCGCGACGAGATGGTGCGGGTCTCACGCGGGGAGTGAGCGCGCCGCGCTGAACCGCACTGCCCGTTCCTCCTCGGCGCGCCGGATAGGGTGTCGACATGGGGGAGTGGATACCGGACATCCTCGGCGACGGGTTCGAGCAGCAGACGCTACCGCTGGGTGAGGACTCCGAGGGTCAACTGGTCGCGACCGTGGTGCGGTCGCTACCGGAAGCGCCGCGCTGGTGGCATCCGCTGATCGGACATCGTGATCGTCGGCCGCTGGCCGACGTCGATGTGCTGTACGTGCACGGCTGGTCGGACTACTTCTTCAACCGCCGCCTCGCCCGCTTCTGGACCGACCGCGGTGCGCGCTTCTACGCACTCGACCTGCGCAAATACGGACGCAGTCTGCGTCCGGGTCAGACCCCGGGCTTCATCACCGATCTCGCCGAGTACGACGCCGACATCGGTGCGGCGCTGGCCGCGCGAGGGGATGCCACCGGGCGCCGGTTGGTGCTGCTCGGCCATTCGACAGGCGGGCTCACCCTCAGCCTGTGGGCTGCACGTCATGCCGGCGACGTCGCGGCGGTGGTGCTGAACGCACCCTGGCTCGAGTTCCAACTCAGCGCGGCGCGCGCCGCGATCACGCCCGTGGTCGAACTGCAGGCGCGATTCTGGCCGATGGATGCGGCGCCCCAGGTCGATCTCGGGTTCTACAGTCGCGCCCAGCGCGAGGTCGCCGACCCTGATGATCCCCTCGAGACGAATCCCGAGTGGCGCCCCGAGAAGGCGATGACCGTGCACGCGGCGTGGTTGCGCGCGGTCTTCGCCGGGCACGATGCGGTCTCGCGGGGCCTGGGGATCACTGCGCCGGTGTGCGTGCTGCTGTCGCAGCGCACGGCCTTGCCCACCCGCTGGTCGCCGGAACTCACGCGCGCTGACAGCGTCCTGGTCGTCGACGACATCGCCGCCGCCGCCGTGAAGCTCGGATCGTCGGTCACGGTCGAGCGGATCGACGGCGCGCTGCACGACGTCTTCATCTCGCAGAAGGATGCCAGAGACGAGTCCTACGCGCGGTTGGCGCGGTGGGTGGACGGCTGGTCGGTTCAGACGGCGTAGAGACGACGGCACGCCTGTTCGGCGGCGTCGGCGTCACGGCGGTGCAACGCGTCGATCATCTGGGCGCACCCTTCGACCATGCGACGACGGTGCTCGGGGGCGATCACGAAGTCGCGCAGGGACCGCGCGAGGGCCAAGCTCACTTCTTCGATCAGCGACTGCTGCAGCGGGTTTCCGGTGCGCGACGAGAGGAATCCCATCAGCTGCCGGCGGGCGTGAGAGCACGCGAACGGGTCGTCGACCGAGTCGGCGACATCGGCGATGAGTGCCGTCGCTGTCGCGAGTTCATCCTCTGCGAGCCGAGGACATGACAGGCGGACGATGATCCCGGCCTGGAGTCCGGCGAACTCCCGGGCCACCTGGATCGACTCCGGCGTGACCGTGCTGACCTCGGTGTAGCGACTCGGGTACATCGTGACCAGCCCGATGCGCTCCAGCCGCTGCAGGGCCTCGCGCACCGGCGTGCGCGACACCGCGAGCTCTGCGGCCAGGTCCGCGTCGCGGATTCGCATTCCGGGTGCCAGCTCCCCTTCGACTATGCGTCCGCCGATCAACTGGAACAGACCCTCCGCCAGCAGTTTCTTGTGCCCGGTGATTGTGGGCTCGTGCCGTCGCTCGACGTCGACCATCTTCTCTCCCCATGAGCCTCGATGCGGTCTCCCGCGTCGGAGTTCTCGACTGCCCCATACAGTCGTGACTCCGTAGTCTACCCGCGTGGATTCGGCGGACATCCGTGGGCTGTGGAGAGATTCTCGAGCCGGTAGATATCTGACAGTTGTCGTATAAACTGCAGATATGGATGCGCGCGTGCGACGTTCGCGAGACGCGCTTCGGGCAGCGGTGCTCGAAGCGGCGGCCGTGACCCCGATCGCCCAGCTGACGGTGTCGCAGATCTGCCAGTCGGCCGGGGTCACTCGTGACACCTTCTACCGGCACGCGGCAGCGCCGGCGGAACTGCTCGCCGATGCCCTCGAGGCCGAGCTGGAGCCGATTCTCGCCGACATGCCGACCACCCGAGTGCTTGACGAGAGCGAGCGCGCTCTGCTGACGCACATCCAGCAGCGCGCCGCCGTGTACCGCGGTGCCATGCAGCCCCTGCTGGCCGCCCCGATCCGGTTCGCGCTCGACGCGGCCCTGCGCCGCGGTCTTCGGCTGTGGTTGCAGCTGCACCCCGACATCGTTCCCGATGCGATCGCCGCCGACCCGGCGGCGCTGCGCATCGCCATCGCCTATTCGGCCGCCGGCACCGTGGGTGCCATCGAGGAGTGGCTGCCGGATGGTGGTGACCCGGATCGCGCCGCAGAGATGATCCTCGCGGCTTCACCCCAATGGTGGCGGGCGACATCCGCCATCGAGGAAAGGAAACAATCATGAAGGCAGCGGTGTTCCACGCGAAGGAGGACCTGCGCATCGAGCAGGTCGACGAGCCGGTCGTGGGCCCTGGGCAGGTCAAGCTGCGCAACGCGTTCGCGGGCATCTGCGGATCCGACCTGCACGTGTACTACGCGCCCGAGGCATCCGGCCTGGATCTCTCCAAGCCGCACCCCCTCACCGGTGCAACGCTTCCGCAGATCCTCGGGCACGAGTTCTCGGGCACGGTCGTCGAGCTCGGCGAGGGCGTCACCGACGTCGCCGTCGGTGACCGCGTCGCCGTGTGGCCGATCTACTCGTGCGGCGAGTGCGTCGCGTGCCGTCGTGGCATGTTCAACGCCTGCCGCACGATCGGCTTCCACGGGCTCACGTCGCACGGCGGTGGCATGTCCGAGTTCACCACGGTGCCCGCGGGCAACGTCCACGTGCTGCCCGAGAATGTTGACCTGCGCATGGGCGCGCTGGTCGAGCCGATGGCTGTTGCCTGGCACGCCGTCAACCGCGCCGAGATGCCCGAGAACGGCACGGCTCTGATCGCCGGCGCCGGTCCCATCGGCATCGGTGTGTGGTTCGCTCTCAAGGCCCGCGGGATCGACCGGGTGCTCGTCTCGGAGCCCAGCGCAGAGCGCCGCGAGATCATCGCAGCACTCGGTGCGACGGTCGTCGATCCGGTGAACGGCGACCTCGCCGCGGCCGTGGCCGAGCTGACCGACGGCGACGGCGTGGATGCCGCGTTCGACGCCGCGGGTGCGGGGCCGGCGATCACATCGGCACTGCCGCAGCTGACCCCCGGCGGCAAGGTCGTGGTCGTCGCGATCCACGAGCGCCCCATCGACCTGCTGCCGACGCAGCTCGTCGCGACCGAGATCGGCATCTTCGGTACGCTCGGGCAGCTTCCCGAGGACTACGAAGACGTGATCGCCGCCATGGCCCGTGGTGTGTACGACACCACCGGCTGGGTGCAGGAGGTCGAGCTCGACGGTGTGGTGGATGCCATGACGGCACTGCGCGGTGGCGCCGGCGCGAAGATGCTGGTGAAGGCCGGCTGATCCCCGTCCGCAGAGACACAGAGGCGGGCCCGTGCGATCGCACGGGCCCGCCTCTGTGTCTGAGTGCTGTCGGTCAGCGGTAGTTCACGAACTGCAGGTCGACCTCGAGGTCGGAGCCCTTGAGCAGAGCGATCACCTGCTGGAGGTCGTCGCGGCTCTTGGACTGCACGCGCAGCTCATCGCCCTGGATCTGGCTCTTGACGCCCTTGGGGCCCTCGTCGCGGATGATCTTGCTGATCTTCTTCGCGTTCTCGCTCGAGATGCCGTCCTTGAGCGAGGAGACGATCCGGAACTCCTTGCCGCTCGCGAAGGGCTCGCCGGTGTCGAGGCTCTTCAGCGAGATGCCCCGCTTGATGAGTTTGGTCTGGAACACGTCCAGGACGGCCTTCGCGCGCTCCTCGGAATTGGCCTTGATGAGGATCTGCTCGCCGCTCCAAGCGATGGACGCGTCGGTGCCCTTGAAGTCGTAGCGCTGCTCGACCTCCTTGCGGGCCTGGTTCAGAGCGTTCTCGGCCTCCTGGTGGTCGACCTTGGAGACGATGTCGAAAGAGCTGTCAGCCATACACGCAGTGTATCCAAGAGCGCCGGTGTGGAAGCGTTTCCATACCGATATGCGGTTCGCGACGCCATCACGGCTCGGTATCAGTCCGCGGAGGCATTGCGGAACAGCATGCTTGCCAGGCATACTGTAAGCGCTTGCAGGTCTGCAGGTCCACGCATCGAGAGAGGCACACCAATGAAGGTGAACAAGAGGAGCATCCTCGCGTTCGGCGCCATCGCCGCCACGTCCGCAATCGTCCTGACCGGCTGCGCATCCGACTCGCCTGCGGGCGAGGGTGATTCGGGCAACACGACCGACTTCTCGGGCCAGATCACCGTCTGGGTCGACGCCGACCGCGCCGGTGTGATGGAAGACGCCGCCGCCGACTTCACCGCGGACACCGGCGTGAAGGTGTCTCTCGTGCAGAAGGAGTTCGGCGAGATCCGCGACCAGTTCGTGCAGCAGGTCCCCACGGGCAAGGGCCCTGACGTGATCGTGGGCGCACACGACTGGCTCGGCGTCCTCGTCGAGAACGGTGTTGCCGCACCGGTCGAGCTCGGCGACCGCGCAGGGGAGTTCGAGCAGGTGGCGCTCGATGCATTCAGCTACAACGGTCAGGTCTACGGCGTTCCCTACGCCATCGAGAACATCGGACTGCTGCGCAACACCGACCTGGTCGCCGAAGCGCCCACCGACTTCGACGACATGATCGCCAAGGGCGAAGCGGCCGGCACAGAGTACGCCTTCCTCGTCGGACTCGACCCCGAGGCCGCCGACCCGTACCACCTGTACCCCTTCCAGACCTCGTTCGGCGCCCCCGTCTTCGGCCAGAACGCCGACGGCAGCTACAACCCGGACGACCTGCAGATCGGCAACGACGGCGGCAAGGAGTTCGCCGGATGGCTCGCCGAGCAGGGCGAGGCCGGTGTCTTCAACACCAACATCACCGGCGACCTCGCCAAGGAGAACTTCAACTCGGGTAAGGCGCCGTTCTTCCTCACCGGACCGTGGAACGCGCCGTCGGCGGTCGAGGCGGGCCTGAACGTGGCCGTCGACATGATCCCGTCGGCCGGCGGTCAGGACGCACAGCCGTTCGCCGGTGTGCAGGGCTTCTTCCTCAGCGCTGAGAGCGAGAACAAGCTCGCAGCCAATGAGTTCCTGCTGAACTACGTCGGTTCCGAAGAGGTGCAGACCGCTCTGTACGAGGTCGGTGGCCGTGCCCCCGCGCTGACCAGCGCTTTCGAAGCCGCCGTCGCGGGCGACCCGATCACCGCCGGCTTCGGTGAGGTCGGTGTCAACGCGGTTCCGATGCCCAGCATCCCCGAGATGGGCGCCGTGTGGCAGTACTGGGGCGTGACCGAGGCAGCCATCATCAACGGAAGCGGTGGCGATCCGGCTGCGCTGTGGGAGAAGATGACCGCAGACATCCAGGGCGCGATCAGCGAGTGACGCGGACGGGTGGGGAAGCGCCGCAAGACGCCTCCCCACCCGGCATCCCGACGGATGCCATCGCCGACCTGCCGTGATAGCAACCCACCTCGACGAGGAACGCCGATGACGATCACCGATCCGCAGCCACCTACGCCACCGACTGCGCGCCAGCGGCGCGCCTCCCGCATCGCGGATGCAGCCAGCGGCGGTTGGGGCCTGATGCTGTTCAAGGTCGTGGTGCTGGGACTGATCCTGGCGCTGGGCCTGTACGCCGCACTGGTGCTCGCGCGCACCGGACAGTGGGTGGTGGCGGTCATCGTCATGGCTGTCGCGGCGCTCGCCGTCTGGATCTACTTCGGCCGCGGCAAGCTTCCGGCGAAGTACCTCATGCCGGGTCTGGTGTTCCTCTTCGTCTTCCAGGTCTTCGCAGCCGTCTACACCGGCTACGTCGCCTTCACGAACTACGGCACGGGGCACAACAGCGACAAGCAGAGCGCCGTGAACTCGCTCATGCTGTCGGCGCAGGAACGCGTGCCGGACTCTCCGGCGTACGACCTCACCGTGGTCGAGCGCCTCGGTGAGCTCTCATTCCTGGTCACCGCGCCCGACGGAACCGTCTCGGTCGGTGGTGTCGAACGGCCCCTCGAAGAGGTCGACGGGGCGCAGATGGACGGCGACAAAGCGGTCGGCCTCGAGGGATACAACTCCCTCGGCTTCGCCCAGATCGTCGCCGACCAGCAGCGGATCGCGGACATGACGGTGCCGCTGAGCGACGACCCGAACGACGGCGCACTGCGCACGCCCGACGGTTCCAGCGCCTACGTCTACACCTCCGCACTCGTGTACGACGAAGACGCCAGCACGATGACCGACACTCGCAGCGGCGTCGTCTACTCCGACATCGGAACCGGCGCGTTCACGGCATCCGACGGCACCGAACTCAAGCCGGGCTGGAAGATCAACGTCGGGTTCGACAACTTCACCCGCGCATTCACCGAGGAATCCATCCGCGGCCCGTTCATCTCGGTGCTGATCTGGACGTTCGTCTTCGCATTCCTCTCGGTGTTCACCTGCTTCGCGCTCGGACTGTTCCTGGCGATCGTGTTCAACGATCCGCGCATGAAGTCGAAGAAGTACTACCGCGTGATCATGATCCTGCCGTACGCCTTCCCCGGCTTCCTCTCGGCGCTGGTGTGGGCGGGCATGATGAACCAGGAGTTCGGGTTCATCAACGTCGTGCTGTTCGGCGGCGCCGACATACCCTGGCTCACCAATGAGTGGCTGGCGAAGTTCAGCATCATTCTGGTGAACCTCTGGCTCGGGTTCCCGTACATGTTCCTGATCTGCACGGGTGCGCTGCAGTCCATCCCGGATGACGTGCAGGAGGCCGCGCGCGTGGACGGGGCCAGCGCCTGGCAGATCTTCCGCTCGATCAAGCTGCCGCTGCTGTTCGTCGCGGTCGCGCCGTTGCTGATCTCGTCGTTCGCCTTCAACTTCAACAACTTCAGCCTGATCTACATGCTCACCGGTGGTGGCCCTCGCGACGTCACCGCCGGAGTGAACGTCGGTGCGACCGACATCCTCATCACGATGGTCTACAAGGTCGCTTTCGTCGGTTCGAGCTCCGACTACGGACTCGCGAGCGCGTTCTCGATCATCATCTTCATCCTGGTCGCGACCATCTCGGTGATCGCGTTCCGGCGCACCAAGGCACTGGAGGATCTGAACTGACATGAGCACCGCACCCGTCACCGCCCCCGACACGGCTGCGATCGTGTCCTCCTCCGGTGTGCGCGGCGAGGCCCCGGAGACCCGTCGCCCCTTCCGCAAGTACTTCCGTGAGACCGGCTGGCGCCATCTCGTCGGCATCGCCGCCACCGTGTTCGCGCTGTTCCCCCTGCTGTACGTGTTGAGCGCTTCGCTGAACCCCGGGGGGACCCTGCTCACCGCCAACTCGCTGTTCAGCGACGTCAGCGGCGAGAGCTACCTGCAACTGTTCCAGAACCCCCGGCACCCGTACGGCGCATGGTTCATGAACACCCTGGTGATCGGTCTGATCACGTCGGTGTTCACCGTGCTGCTGGGCGCGCTCGCCGCGTACTCCTTCTCACGGATGCGGTTCACCGGCCGGCGGTTCAGCCTCACGGCGCTGCTGGTGGTGCAGATGTTCCCGCAGATGCTGGCCATGGTCGCGATCTTCTTGATCATGGTGACGATCAGTGACATCTTCCCGGCGATCGGCCTGAACACGCAGATCGGTCTGATCATGGTCTACCTGGGCGGTGCGCTCGGCGCGAACACCTACCTGATGTACGGCTTCTTCAACACCGTGCCGGCCTCCATCGACGAGGCCGCGAAGATCGACGGCGCCGGACACGCCAGGATCTTCTTCACGATCATCCTGCGGTTGGTGGCCCCCATCCTCGCTGTCGTCGGCCTGCTCAGCTTCATCGGAACGAGCAGCGAGTTCGTGCTCGCCAGCGTCATCCTGATCGACCCCCACAAGCAGACGCTTGCCGTCGGGCTGTACAAGTTCGTCGCAGACGAGTTCTCGAAGAACTGGAGCGTGTTCGCCGCGGGCGCCGTGCTCGCCGCCATCCTGCCCGTGGCGCTGTTCCTCGCGCTGCAGAAGTACATCGTCGGTGGCCTGACGGCGGGGAGCGTGAAGTGACCGCGATGCACCCGCGCACCCCGCACCACGACGGCTCCCCTCTGCACGTCTCGAACGATGCGCCCACCCTCGGCGAAGTCGTTACCGTCCGGCTGCGCGTGCCCGCCGGCTACGGCCCGCTGCGTGCCGTGCGCACCCGCTCCAATCCCGACCATGAGCCCGAGTGGACCGACGCCGAGCGCATCGGGTCGGTCGACGGCTGGGAGTGGTGGCAGGCGCCGATCACCGTGCGCAACCCCCGGCACGGCTACCGGTTCGTGCTGGTTCACGATGATGGCACGGTCGAGTGGCTCAACCAGAGCGGGCTGCACCGCGGCGAGACGCTCGACGCCGAGGACTTCGCGCTCGTCGCCAACCCGGCGCCCCCGGCCTGGCTGAACGACGCGGTCATGTACCAGGTGTTCCCGGACCGCTTCGCCCGCTCGGCCGAGGCTGACGGGCATCCGACGCCCGAATGGGCGATCCCCGCGACGTGGAGCGACCCGGTCGACCCCGTCATGCCGGGGCGCTCCCAGCAGTTCTATGGCGGTGACCTGCCGGGCATCATCGAACGACTCGACCACCTCGTCGACCTGGGCGTGAACCTGCTGTACCTCACGCCGGTCTTCCCCGCCGCATCGAACCACCGCTACGACGCCTCGAGCTTCGACTCGGTCGACCCGCTGCTCGGCGGCGACGAGGCCTACGTCCGACTGATCGAAGAAGCTCACGCCCGCGGCATCCGCGTCATCGGTGACCTGACCAGCAACCACTCCGGCGACCGGCACGAGTGGTTCCAAAAGGCGCTTGGCAACCCCGGCGCCGATACGGAGGAGTTCTACTACTTCACGGACGAGGGCAACACGAGCTACGAGTCGTGGCTCGGAACGCCGACGCTGCCGAAGTTCGATTGGTCGTCCCAGAGGCTTCGGCAGCGCTTCGTTTCGGACGACGACTCGATCGTCGCGAAGTGGCTCAAGCCGCCCTACTCGATCGATGGCTGGCGTATCGACGTGGCGAACATGACCGGCCGTCTCGGCACCGTCGATGTCAACGCCGAAGTGCGTCAGTTGCTGCGCGAGACGATGCTGCGCATCAATCCCGAGGCGATCCTGCTCGGCGAGTCGACGAACGACGCCGCGAGCGACCTGCAGGGCGACGGTTGGCACGGCGCCATGACGTACCCGTCATTCACCCGTCCGCTGTGGGGATGGCTGAGCGAGCCGACCGGTGAGCCGTATCTCACCGGTGAGGGCGACGAGCGCACCGAACCGTGGTTCTTCGGGCAGCCGATCGGGGGCATCCCGCGCTATACGGCACAGGACTTCGCGGATGCGGTCGTGCGCTTCACCGCGAGCATCCCGTGGCGGGTGCGCCTGGGGAACATGCAGCCGCTCGACACCCATGACACCGGCCGCTTCGCGACCAACGCGGCGGCCGGGACGATCCCCGTCGCCGTCGGCCTCTCGATGACGCTCCCCGGGCTGCCGGTGGTGTTCGCCGGTGACGAGTTCGGGCTCGTCGGCGCAGACGGCGAGGCCAGCCGCACTCCGATCCCGTGGGGGAGCGAGGCCGACGTCGACGTCGCCGCCCGCCTGGCGCTGTACCGCGACCTGATCGGCCTGCGTCGCGCGCATCCCGTGCTGGGGGCCGGCGGACTGCGCTGGCTGCACGTCGACGACGACACGGTCGTCTTCGTCCGCGAGAGCGCACAGGAGTGCATCCTGGTACTGGCGACGCGCGGGGGAGCGGACGCCGCACTTCCCGCGGGGGCGTTGCCCCGGGCATCCGACGCGGAGGCGCTCTTCGGCGACGCGACATTGGCCGTCGCGACCGATGGTGCCGTCGCGCTCGCGGCCGACGGCCCGGCCTTCGCCGTCTGGGCGCTCCCCGGGGTCGACGTTCCGTCGAGCTTCTGACCGCACCGTCGTTTTCTGTTCACAACTCCGGAGAAACTCCCGCGGACTGGCGCCCACGTCGGATTCTGCCCGGTGCAGGGCCGTTCTTCCGGAGTTGCGAACGGCGGACGTGTGGCGCGTGTCGGGTGAGCCGCCACGTCGCCGGGGGCGTACGGTGTGGTCATGTCCGCACGTGTCGGAGGGCGCAACCCGGTGATCAGCTGGGTCGTCGGTCTGCTCTGCGTCGGCGTCATCGCGGCGTTGCTGTGGCTGTCGCTACCGGCTGGTCCCGGGGTCGTGACGGTGCTGATGCACATGCTGGGAGCGCCGGTACCACCGGGAGCCGCGGGGCAGTGAGACATCCCGCCTGACGACACGTCGGCACGCCTGCGACACGGGGGTTCGCGCGAGCGTTACTCTCGCACTGGATCAATCCACGAGAGGCGACACCATGAGCGACCCCGACGTTCCCGAGAACAAGTCGGCTGACAGCGTCGATGACGTCGTCGGCAGTGCGAACGAAGGGCTCGATGCCGCCGCGGCGGCACGCGCCGAGGTTCCTCCTGCCGATGGTGCAGCGGATGCTGTCGATCCCGATCTGGAGGCGTTCGCCGCTGCAGAGCGCGACCACCCCGGCGTCTTCCTGACGACCGAGCAGGCCGCGGCTGCGGCGGATGCCGGCACCGAGCCCGTTGCGGCGACGGATGCTGTCGGGCCCGCCGAGGAGTACGTCGACTCGACGGGACCGGTGCCCGCCGACAGCGTCGACACCTCTGTGCACACGACCTCTGTCGCTGACACGGCTTACGCCGCTCCCGCGGTCGACTCGGCGGCCGAGACCCAGGTCGTCCCCGCCGAGCCCGTGGCGCCTCCGCCCGTGGTCGCGCCGCAGCCGATCTTCGTGCAGGCACCCGAGCCCCCGCGTGAGCTCGGCAACCGCGCGACGGCCGGCGCGATCGGTCTGCTCGCGATGGTCTCGTTCGCGATCCTGTACCTCGGTGCGATCCTGGGCATCGGGGCCGTCGAGGGAACCGTGACCGTCGAGAACGTGGGTACGGCTGCGGTTGCGCCGCTGTCGACCTGGTCTTTCTGGGTGCCCGTCGTCATCTTCTACATCGCGTTCTGGTTGCTCGGCGCGATCATCAACCGCGGCCGCTGGGGGCATTGGGTCATCTTCGGCCTGTTCGTCGGCGCCGCCGCCTACGGTGGTCACCTTCTCGGCCAGCTGTTCCAGGCGCCGTTCTGGCGTCTGACACCGACCGAGGCCGTCGAGCTCCTCGAGCAGCAGACCTTCGCTCCGCTCGCGATCGCGGCTTTCCTGTTCGCCCGCGAGCTCACGATCTGGTTCGGTGCCTGGGTGGCTCGCAGCGGCGCACGCAAGAAGGAGCTGAACGCCGAGGCTCAGGCCGAGTACGAGCGCACGCTCGAGGCGGGCCCTTCGGCCCTGCGTTGACCGCGCGCACAACGGCATCCGATACGGTGTCAGCATGAGTTCAGGAGACCCCCACGGCGCCGCGCCGGAGGGGGTCTCCGTCGCTCTGGCCGCGGTCGTCGGCATCGCCTGTTTCGGAGCGCTCGGGCTTCTCGGGCTCGGGATGCTGTCGTACTTCAGCGACACCGACATCCTCGCCGTCGAGGGGCTGACGCTGTGGCCAGGGATCATCGGGATGCTCGTGGCGATCGCCGTCTTCGCCGGCATGCTGATCGCGGTGCTGCGCAGGCGTTCGTCGCGTCTGGCATCGATCCTCGCGGTCGGGCTCGTCACCGTCGTCGCCCATGTCGCGGCGGTCTGGGTGAGTGCGGTGATCGGCGGAGCCGGTCTCGCCCACGCCAGCGTCGCCGGATCGCAGCTCATCGTGCGCGGGTCGAGTCTCGTGCTGTTCGCCGTTGCGGCGCTGGCGGCAGGTATCGCCGTCGCTCTCCGGCGCGCCCGCGGTGGTACCCCGAAGTGGCCGTGGGAGCGCGACGACGAGCTCTGAGCGTCACACCCACGCCGCGCCGATGACGTTGACAGCGCCGCTGCGCGGGCTGGGGTCGTACGCTGGGTGCGTGGAGCGATCTCTGGATGCCCAGGTGAGCCAGGCCGTCGAGGCCTGGTTGCGCTGGGTGCCGCGCTGGGCTCCGGCCACGCACCGTGGCCGCGTGGCACCGTGCCGTCGTTGCCTCGGGTCGCCCATTCTGTCGGCGGCCGGCATCGGCGCAGGCGTGCCGCACGGAGTGCAGCATGGGTTGTCCACGCGGATCAAGGCGATCATCGACCAGGCCGTCGCGGAGTACACGGTGCGCAATCTGCCGATGCTGCAGGCCGAGCTCGATCAGCAGGCCGATCGGAACCGATCGCGGGGGTACCGGCCGTCCGAGGGGCTCGACCCCGAGTACGAGGGGATGCCGCTGGACCCCGACCCCGTGCCGGGCGCGCCTTTCCTGTTCACCGTCGCGGGGCTTGCCGACGAGGCGGCGGCCGAGCTGCCGCCCCTGCCGCCGCTGAGCGACGAGGCGAAGGCCGCGCTGCGGCAGGAGGTCGCACTCGCCGACGAGTACGCGAACATGGTGGGTCGCGAGATCTGCGGGATGCTCCTGGCGCACCGCCTCGACGTGCAGGCCGCGATCTCGCGGTACGTCGAGCCGCAGATCGAGGCGATGCTCGCCGAGCTGAGCGAGGCCTTGGACTCGCCGTTCGACCCGGATGCTCCGTAGCACAGCATCCGACCTGCCATTTGACCGCCACGCGCGTGGCGGATTACACTTGATCGCGTGTGCGCACGCCTGTGCGTGCACGCTGGGCACCGACACCGTCGGGCCGCCCCCACGGCATACCCACCACACCAAAAGCGCTGCGGATCCGCAGCGCCGGTGGGTCATGATGTGAAACCCATCACGCTGTCACCGTGCAGCACTAAGAGGAGAGAACGTGCCAACTATTCAGCAGTTGGTTCGCAAGGGACGTTCGCCGAAGGTCACCAAGACCAAGGCGCCCGCTCTGAAGTCGAACCCGCAGCAGGCCGGGGTGTGCACCCGTGTCTACACCACCACCCCGAAGAAGCCGAACTCGGCGATGCGTAAGGTCGCTCGTGTGAAGCTCCGCAACGGCACCGAGGTCACCGCCTACATCCCCGGTGAAGGCCACAACCTGCAGGAGCACTCGCTGGTGCTCGTGCGCGGTGGTCGTGTCAAGGACCTTCCCGGTGTCCGCTACAAGATCGTCCGTGGTGCACTCGACACCCAGGCAGTCAAGAACCGTAAGCAGAGTCGCTCTCGCTACGGCGCAAAGAAGGGTTGAGTTAGATGCCTCGTAAGGGTCCCGCCCCCAAGCGCCCGGTCGTCAACGACCCCGTATACGGTGCACCGATCGTCACCTCGCTCGTGAACAAGATCCTCGTCGACGGCAAGAAGTCGCTCGCCGAGTCGATCGTCTACGGCGCCCTCCGCGGTGTCGAGGCCAAGAGCGGCCAGGACGCCGTCGCCACCCTGAAGAAGGCGCTCGACAACGTGCGCCCCACCCTTGAGGTCCGCAGCCGCCGCGTCGGTGGCTCGACCTACCAGGTCCCCGTCGAGGTCAAGCCGCACCGTGCGAACACCCTTGCACTGCGCTGGCTGGTCAGCTACGCGAAGGGTCGTCGTGAGAAGACGATGACCGAGCGCCTGCAGAACGAGATCCTCGACGCGTCGAACGGTCTGGGTGCAGCGGTCAAGCGCCGCGAGGACACCCACAAGATGGCCGAGTCGAACCGCGCCTTCGCCCACTACCGCTGGTAAAGGGCTGAGCGGATGCCGCACCCGCGGCATCCGCTCGCACTCTCTGTTCGTTCCTGAACCATCCCGGAGGAACCCCCGTGGCACAAGAAGTGCTCACCGACCTGAGCAAGGTCCGCAACATCGGCATCATGGCGCACATCGATGCCGGCAAGACCACCACGACCGAGCGCATCCTGTTCTACACGGGTGTCAACCACAAGCTCGGCGAGACCCACGATGGTGGCGCGACCACCGACTGGATGGAGCAGGAGAAGGAGCGCGGCATCACGATCACGTCGGCCGCCGTGACCTGCTTCTGGAACAAGAACCAGATCAACATCATCGACACCCCCGGCCACGTCGACTTCACGGTCGAGGTCGAGCGCTCGCTGCGCGTGCTCGACGGTGCCGTCGCGGTCTTCGACGGCAAGGAGGGCGTTGAGCCCCAGTCCGAGACCGTGTGGCGTCAGGCCGACAAGTACGACGTCCCGCGCATCTGCTTCGTCAACAAGATGGACAAGCTGGGCGCCGACTTCTACTACACGGTCGACACGATCGTGAACCGTCTGGGTGCCAAGCCGCTCGTGCTGCAGCTCCCGATCGGCTCCGAGAGCGACTTCGTCGGCGTCGTCGACCTCATCGAGATGCGCGCCCTGGTCTGGCCCGGCGACGCCAAGGGTGACGTGACGATGGGCGCCTCGTACGAGGTGCAGGAGATCCCCGCCGACCTCAAGGAGAAGGCCGAGGAGTACCGCCAGCAGCTGCTGGAGACGGTTGCCGAGACCGACGACGCGCTGCTGGAGAAGTTCTTCGGTGGCGAGGAGCTCTCGATCGCCGAGATCAAGGGCGCCATCCGCAAGATGGTCGTCGCGAACGAGATCTACCCGGTGCTGTGTGGTTCGGCGTTCAAGAACCGCGGTGTGCAGCCCATGCTGGACGCCGTCGTCGACTACCTGCCCAACCCGCTCGACGTGGGTGCCATCGAGGCACACGACCCGAAGGACGAAGAGAAGGTCATCGAGCGTCACCCCGACGCCAACGACCCGTTCTCGGCGCTGGCCTTCAAGGTCGCCGTGCACCCGTTCTTCGGTCGTCTCACCTACGTGCGCGTGTACTCGGGTCACCTCGACTCGGGCTCGGCCGTGATCAACTCGACCAAGGGCAAGAAGGAGCGCATCGGGAAGATCTTCCAGATGCACGCCAACAAGGAGAACCCGGTCGACTCGCTCACCGCGGGGAACATCTACGCCGTCATCGGTCTGAAGGACACCACCACCGGTGACACCCTCGCCGACCCGGCCGCCCCGGTCGTCCTCGAGTCGATGACGTTCCCGGAGCCGGTCATCGAGGTCGCGATCGAGCCGAAGACCAAGGCTGACCAGGAGAAGCTGGGTCTCGCGATCCAGAAGCTCGCAGAAGAGGACCCGACGTTCCGCACGGAGCTGAACCCCGAGACCGGTCAGACGACCATCAAGGGCATGGGTGAGCTGCACCTCGACATCCTCGTCGACCGCATGAAGCGCGAGTTCCGCGTCGAGGCGAACGTCGGAAAGCCGCAGGTGGCCTACCGCGAGACGATCAAGAAGGCCGTCGAGAAGCACGACTACACCCACAAGAAGCAGACCGGTGGTTCGGGTCAGTTCGCCAAGATCCAGTTCAACATCGAGCCGCTCGACCTCGACTCCGAGAAGACCTACGAGTTCGTGAACTCGGTCACCGGTGGTCGCGTTCCGCGCGAGTACATCCCTTCGGTCGACGCCGGCTTCCAGGATGCGATGAACGTCGGCGTGCTCGCCGGCTACCCGATGGTCGGTGTCAAGGCGACGCTGGTCGACGGTGCCGCGCACGACGTCGACTCCTCGGAGATGGCGTTCAAGATCGCGGGTTCCATGGGCTTCAAGGAGGCCCTGCGCCGTGCCAACCCCGTTCTGCTCGAGCCGCTGATGGCGGTCGAGGTGCGTACTCCCGAGGAGTACATGGGTGACGTCATCGGTGACCTGAACTCGCGTCGTGGTCAGATCCAGTCGATGGAGGATGCCCAGGGCGTCAAGGTGGTGCGCGCTTCGGTGCCGCTGTCCGAGATGTTCGGCTACATCGGTGACCTGCGCTCGAAGACCTCGGGCCGCGCGGTGTACGCGATGGAATTCGACAGCTACGCTGAGGTTCCCCGCGTCGTCGCCGACGAGATCATCCAGAAGACCAAGGGCGAGTAAGCCCTTCACTCGGGCTCCTGCCTCGTTCGCGAGAGCGCAGGGCAGGGGTCCGGGTACCCCACAACTTCACATTCACTCTCTACTAAACTGAGAAACCGAAACCAGTAGGGAGCCGGTCACAATCCAGTGCCCGGCGATCTCTACACGAACGTCCTGAGGAGGACCCAGTGGCCAAGGCCAAGTTCGAGCGGACCAAGCCGCACGTCAACATCGGAACGATCGGTCACGTCGACCACGGCAAGACCACCCTGTCTGCCGCGATCTCGAAGGTGCTTGCTGACAAGTACCCGTCCGACACGAACGTCCAGCGTGACTTCGCGACGATCGACTCGGCTCCCGAGGAGCGTCAGCGCGGTATCACGATCAACATCTCGCACATCGAGTACGAGACCCCGAAGCGCCACTACGCGCACGTTGACGCCCCCGGCCACGCCGACTACGTCAAGAACATGATCACCGGTGCTGCGCAGATGGACGGCGCGATCCTCGTGGTCGCCGCCACCGACGGCCCGATGGCTCAGACCCGCGAGCACGTCCTGCTCGCCAAGCAGGTCGGCGTGCCGTACCTGATGGTCGCGCTGAACAAGAGCGACATGGTCGACGACGAGGAGATCCTGGAGCTCGTCGAGCTCGAGGTTCGCGAGCTGCTGTCGGCTCAGGGCTTCCCCGGCGACGACGCTCCCGTCATCCAGGTCTCGGCGCTGAAGGCGCTCGAGGGCGAAGAGAAGTGGGTCCAGGCGATCCTCGACCTCATGCAGGCCGCGGACGACAGCATCCCCGACCCCGAGCGTGACCGCGACAAGCCGTTCCTGATGCCGATCGAGGACGTCTTCACGATCACCGGTCGTGGAACCGTCGTCACGGGCCGCGCCGAGCGTGGCACGCTGGCCATCAACTCTGAGGTCGAGATCGTGGGTCTGCGCCCGACGCAGAAGACGACCGTCACCGGTATCGAGATGTTCCACAAGCAGCTCGACGAGGCATGGGCCGGCGAGAACTGTGGTCTGCTGCTCCGCGGCACCAAGCGCGAGGACGTCGAGCGCGGCCAGGTCGTCGTGAAGCCGGGCTCGATCACCCCGCACACCAACTTCGAGGGCACTGCCTACATCCTCTCGAAGGACGAGGGTGGCCGTCACAACCCGTTCTACACGAACTACCGCCCGCAGTTCTACTTCCGCACCACCGACGTCACCGGCGTCATCTCGCTGCCCGAGGGCACCGAGATGGTCATGCCCGGCGACACCACCGACATGACGGTCGAGCTGATCCAGCCGATCGCTATGGAGGAGGGCCTCGGCTTCGCTATCCGTGAGGGTGGCCGCACCGTTGGCGCCGGCACGGTGACCAAGGTCATCGCGTAAGCATCTGCTTCAGAAGAGGGGTCGGACCTGAGGGTCCGGCCCCTCTTTCGTGTAGAAAAGAGCAGGAGGACAGAGGGTCTGTCCTCACGTACCGCGCGGGAGGTAGACGATGGGTTTCGACGACATCGTGGGCAAGGGCAAGGCTCTCTACGAGGAGCACAAGGAGACGATCGAGGACGCGGTTAAGAGTGACCAGGCCGAGGACATCAGCGACAAGCTTCTCGACGGCGTCGCCGACTTCGCCAAGAAGGTGGCACCGGGTGCTGCGGATGCTATCGACGACGTTCGCGACAACGTGGACAAGGCCGTCGGCAACGAGTGACGGCAGTCTGATCTGAAGGCGGCGCACCCTCGGGTGCGCCGCCTTCTTCGTGCGCGACACGCCCGGGTTTGCAGTAGTCGAATCGGGCATGGCAGAATAGACAGGTTCCACATTTCTGCGCTCTTCGTGATGCGCGGAATCACTGTCATGGCAGTGCATAGACGGCGAGCCCTTCGGGGCGTGCGCAGGGTTCTAGGCCGCGGGCAGCAGAACAGACAATCCGATTCCTCTTATCGAGGGCTTCGCCGTGCGTGCGCGGTGAAGGTCGGGCTGACATCAGAACAGTGATGCAGAGGCGCGAACAGCGCCACCGTGCGTCCAATGCCCCAGGGCCACCCGGTCCCGGTCGGTACGACGCCTATAGAGAGAGAGCAGACAAATGGCGGGACAGAAGATCCGCATTCGCCTGAAGTCGTATGACCACGAGGTCATCGACACGTCGGCACGTAAGATCGTCGACACCGTGACCCGCGCGGGCGCGACCGTCGTCGGCCCCGTGCCGCTTCCGACCGAGAAGAACGTCGTGTGCGTCATCCGGTCGCCCCACAAGTACAAGGACAGCCGCGAGCACTTCGAGATGCGCACCCACAAGCGTCTGATCGACATCGTCGACCCGACGCCGAAGGCTGTCGACTCGCTGATGCGTCTCGACCTCCCGGCCGACGTCAACATCGAGATCAAGCTCTGAGGTCCGCCATGGTTGACATCAACTCCAAGGTTTCCAAGGGCATGCTCGGCACGAAGCTCGGCATGACCCAGGTCTGGGACGCGAACGGCAAGCTCGTTCCCGTCACCGTCATCGAGCTGGCTCCCAACGTGGTCACCCAGGTCCGTACGCCCGAGAAGGACGGCTACAAGGCTGTTCAGATCGCGTATGGCCAGATCGACCCGCGCAAGGTGAACAAGCCCCTGACCGCTCACTTCGAGGCAGCCGGCGTCACGCCGCGTCGTCACGTCACCGAAATCCGCACCGCGGATGCCGCTGACTACTCGCTGGGCCAGGAGCTCACCGTTGACGGCGTGTTCGAGGCGGGCCAGCTGGTCGACGTGGTCGGTACCAGCAAGGGTAAGGGCACCGCCGGTGTCATGAAGCGCCACAACTTCGCCGGTGTCTCGGCGTCGCACGGTGCGCACCGCAACCACCGCAAGCCCGGTTCCATCGGTGCCTCGTCGACGCCCAGCCGCGTCTTCAAGGGCATGCGCATGGCCGGCCGTATGGGTGGCGAGCGTGTGACCGTCCTCAACCTCAAGGTGCACGCCATCGACGTCGAGAAGGGACTCATGCTCGTCAAGGGCGCAGTCCCCGGCGCGCGTGGTCGTATCGTGTACGTCCGCAACGCAGTGAAGGGTGCCTGATCTTATGGCTGACTCGACTCTCGCAATCGACGTCCTGACGGTCGACGGTAAGAAGGCAGGCTCGGTCGAGCTGCCCGCCGCGATCTTCAACGTCGAGACCAACGTCCCGCTGATCCACCAGGTCGTCGTCGCGCAGCAGGCTGCTGCACGTCAGGGAACGCACGCTACGAAGACTCGTGGCGACGTGTCCGGCTCCGGCACCAAGCCCTTCAAGCAGAAGGGCACCGGTAACGCGCGCCAGGGCTCGATCCGCATGCCGCAGCACCGCGGCGGTGGCACGGTCCACGGCCCGCAGCCGCGCGACTACTCGCAGCGCACCCCCAAGAAGATGATCGCCGCTGCCCTCCGTGGCGCGCTGAGCGACCGCTTCCGCGGTGAGCGCCTGCACGCCGTTGAGGCGTTCGTCGCTGACAGCACCCCTTCGACCAAGACCGCAGCCGGCCTCATCGCCGCCGTGGCTCCGTCGAAGAACGTGCTGGTCGTCATCGAGCGCGACGACGAGCTGACGCTGAAGAGCGTCCGCAACCTCGCGAACGTGCACATCCTCAGCTTCGACCAGCTGAACGCCTACGACGTCATCGTCTCCGACGACATCGTCTTCACCAAGGCCGCGCTCGAGGGCTTCATCGCCTCGAAGACCGGCGCAACCGAGGAGGTCTCGGCATGAGCGAGCAGAACCCTCTCGCAGCGGCTCTGAACAAGGACCCGCGCGACATCATCCTGGGACCGGTCGTCTCTGAGAAGAGCTACGGCCTGATCGACGAGGGCAAGTACACCTTCCTCGTCGACCCCCGCGCTTCGAAGACCGAGATCAAGCTCGCCATCGAGAAGATCTTCGGTGTCAAGGTGGCGTCGGTCAACACGATCAACCGCGTCGGCAAGGCCCGTCGCACCCGTTTCGGCACCGGTAAGCGCAAGGACACCAAGCGCGCCATCGTCTCGCTGAAGTCGGGTTCCATCGACATCTTCACGGCAGTCGGCTGACCGGGGGATAAGGACAGAACATGGCTATTCGCAAGTACAAGCCCACGACCCCGGGCCGTCGCGGTTCGTCGGTAGCGGACTTCGCCGAGATCACCCGATCGACGCCTGAGAAGTCGCTGCTGCGTCCCCTTTCGAAGACCGGTGGTCGTAACAACCAGGGCCGCATCACCACCCGCCACATCGGTGGTGGACACAAGCGCCAGTACCGCGTCATCGACTTCCGTCGTAACGACAAGGACGGCATCAACGCCAAGGTCGCTCACATCGAGTACGACCCCAACCGCACCGCACGCATCGCACTGCTGCACTACTTCGACGGCGAGAAGCGCTACATCATCGCCCCGAACAAGCTGAAGCAGGGTGACATCGTCGAGTCGGGTCCTTCGGCTGACATCAAGCCCGGCAACAACCTGCCGCTCAAGAACATCCCGACCGGTACGGTCATCCACGCCATCGAGCTCCGCCCCGGCGGCGGCGCGAAGATGGCCCGTTCGGCCGGCGCCTCGGTGCGTCTGGTCGCGAAGGACGGCCCGTTCGCTCAGCTGCGTCTGCCCTCGGGCGAGATCCGCAACGTCGATGCGCGCTGCCGCGCGACCATCGGCGAGGTCGGCAACGCCGAGCAGTCGAACATCAACTGGGGTAAGGCCGGCCGCAAGCGCTGGAAGGGCGTCCGCCCGACCGTCCGTGGTGTCGCGATGAACCCGGTCGACCACCCGCACGGTGGTGGTGAGGGTAAGACCTCCGGTGGTCGTCACCCCGTTTCCCCGTGGGGTCAGGCTGAGGGTCGTACCCGTCACGCCAACAAGGAAAGTGACCAGTACATCGTCCGCCGCCGCAACGCTGGCAAGAAGCGCAAGTAGGAGTAGAGGAAGATGCCACGCAGTCTCAAGAAGGGCCCCTTCGTCGACGAGCACCTGCTTCGCAAGGTGGTCGGTCAGAACGAAGCCGGTTCCAAGAACGTCATCAAGACCTGGTCGCGCCGTTCGATGATCATCCCGGCCATGCTGGGTCACACCATCGCCGTGCATGACGGTCGCAAGCACATCCCCGTGTTCGTGACCGAGACCATGGTCGGCCACAAGCTGGGCGAGTTCGCGCCCACCCGCACCTTCCGCGGCCACGTGAAGGACGACAAGAAGGGCCGCCGCCGCTGACGCGGGGGCGATAGAGGAGAGAGAAATGGTGGAGTCCATCGCACGTGTGCGACACATCCGCGTGACCCCTCAGAAGGCTCGTCGTGTCGTCGCGCTCATCAAGGGCAAGCAGGCTCAGGAGGCCCTGGCCATCCTGAAGTTCGCGCCTCAGGGTGCCAGCGAGCCGATCTACAAGCTCGTGCACGCTGCAATCGCGAACGCATCGGTCAAGGCCGATCGCGACGGCGAGTACCTCGACGAGCAGGACCTGTACGTGAAGAACGCGTACGTCGACGAGGGCACGACGCTCAAGCGGTTCCAGCCGCGCGCTCAGGGTCGTGCATTCCAGATCAAGAAGCGCACGAGCCACATCACGGTCGTGCTGGCCACTCCGGAGGTCGCTGACGCGCCCGCCGAGGCGGCCACGACGAAGAAGGCGAGCAAGTAATGGGCCAGAAGGTCAACCCGTACGGCTTCCGTCTCGGCATCACGACCGACCACGTGTCTCGTTGGTTCTCGGACTCGACGAAGCCCGGTCAGCGTTACGCCGACTACGTCGCCGAGGACATCAAGATCCGCAACCTGCTGCAGACGCAGCTCGACCGTGCCGGCGTCTCGAACATCGAGATCGAGCGCACCCGTGACCGCGTGCGTGTGGACATCCACACCGCGCGTCCCGGCATCGTCATCGGTCGCCGTGGCGCCGAGGCCGAGCGCATCCGCGGCGACCTCGAGAAGCTCACCGGCAAGCAGATCCAGCTGAACATCCTCGAGGTCAAGAACCCCGAGGCTGACGCTCAGCTCGTCGCCCAGGGCATCGCCGAGCAGCTCTCCGCACGTGTGGCGTTCCGTCGCGCGATGCGCAAGGGTCTGCAGGGTGCTCAGCGCGCCGGCGCCAAGGGTATTCGTATCCAGGTCTCCGGCCGTCTCGGCGGCGCAGAGATGAGCCGTTCGGAGTTCTACCGCGAGGGTCGTGTGCCGCTGCACACGCTGCGCGCGAACATCGACTACGGCTTCTACGAGGCCAAGACCACCTTCGGCCGCATCGGCGTGAAGGTCTGGATCTACAAGGGCGATCTCACCAACAAGGAACTCGCACGCGAGCAGGCCAACCAGAAGCCGGCTCGTGACCGTGGCGACCGCCGTCGTGCCCCGCGCAACGAGGCACCGGTCGCAGAAGGAGCGTCGGCATAATGCTCATCCCTCGCAAGGTCAAGTACCGCAAGCAGCACCACCCGAAGCGTTCGGGCCAGGCGACCGGCGGCACCAAGGTCTCCTTCGGTGAGTTCGGCATCCAGGCTCTGACCCCCGCCTACGTGACCAACCGTCAGATCGAGTCCGCTCGTATCGCGATGACCCGTCACATCAAGCGTGGTGGAAAGGTGTGGATCAACATCTATCCCGACCGTCCGCTCACGAAGAAGCCCGCCGAAACCCGCATGGGTTCCGGTAAGGGTTCGCCCGAGTGGTGGGTCGCCAACGTCAAGCCGGGCCGTGTCCTCTTCGAGGTCGCGGGCGTGAATGAGGAGCTCGCACGCGAAGCCCTCACCCGGGCCATTCACAAGCTGCCGCTCAAGGCACGCATCATCAAGCGCGAGGAGGGCGACGCGTAATGGCGATCGGCACCAAGGAGCTCGCACCTGCCGAGCTCGACACGTTCGAAGACCAGCGCCTCGTCGAGGAGCTGCGCAAGGCCAAGGAGGAGCTGTTCAACCTCCGTTTCCAGTCGGCCACCGGCCAGCTGGAGAGCCACGGCCGCATCCGCGCCGTCAAGCGCGACATCGCGCGCCTCTACACCGTGATCCGCGAGCGAGAGCTGGGCATCCGCGCGACGCCCGCTCCGGTCGAGGCTCCGGCGAAGAAGGCGTCCAAGGCGAAGGCGAAGAAGGAAGCTGCGGCTGACGACGCGCCGAAGGAGGAGGCCGAGTAATGGCTGAGAAGAAGGCAGCAGAGCACGCCGAGCACGACGTGCGCGACGCCGACGCCCGCGGGTACCGCAAGGCCCGTCGTGGCTACGTCGTCAGCGACAAGATGGACAAGACCATCGTCGTCGAGGTCGAAGACCGCGTGAAGCACCCGCTCTACGGCAAGGTCATCCGCCGCACCGAGAAGGTCAAGGCGCACGACGAGAACAACACCGCCGGTATCGGCGACCTGGTCCTCATCAACGAGACCCGGCCGCTGAGCGCCACCAAGCGCTGGCGTCTGGTTGAGATTCTGGAGAAGGCCAAGTGATTCAGCAGGAGTCCCGCCTCAAGGTCGCCGACAACTCCGGCGCGAAGGAACTGCTCACGATCCGCATCCTCGGTGGCTCGCGCCGCCGCTACGCGGGTCTGGGCGACACCATCGTTGCCACGGTCAAGGACGCGATCCCCGGCGGCAACGTCAAGAAGGGCGATGTGGTCAAGGCCGTCATCGTCCGTACCGCAAAGTCCACGCGCCGTCCCGACGGCTCGTACATCAAGTTCGACGAGAACGCCGCCGTCATCCTGAAGAACGACGGGGAGCCCCGCGGCACCCGTATCTTCGGACCGGTCGGTCGCGAGCTTCGTGACAAGAAGTTCATGAAGATCGTCTCGCTCGCCCCGGAGGTCATCTGATCATGGCGAACATCAAGAAGGGTGACCTCGTTCAGGTCATCACCGGCCGCAAGCAGGACAAGGGCGGCGACCGCGGTAAGCAGGGCAAGGTCCTCGAGGTCCTCGTCGAGCAGAACCGCGTCGTCGTGGAGGGCGTGAACTTCGTCACCCGCCACACCCGTGTGGGCCAGACGCAGCGCGGCACCAAGACCGGTGGCATCGAGACCGTCGAGGCCCCGATCCACATCTCCAACGTCGCCGTCGTCGACCCCTCGACCAAGGAGCCGACTCGCGTCGGACACCGGGTCGAGGAGCAGGTCAAGGACGGCGTGAAGCGCACGGTTCGTGTGCGTTTCGCGAAGAAGTCAGGTAAGGACCTCTGATGGCAGCTACGCAGCCCCGCCTGAAGCAGAAGTACAACACCGAGATCAAGAAGGCTCTGCAGGAGCAGTTCGGCTACGCCAACGTCATGCAGATCCCCGGCCTGGTCAAGGTTGTCGTCAACACCGGTGTCGGCGAGGCAGCTCGCGACAGCAAGGTGATCGAGGGCGCCATCGCCGACCTCACCAAGATCACCGGTCAGAAGCCGGTCGTCACGAAGGCCCGCAAGTCCATCGCGCAGTTCAAGCTGCGTGAGGGTCAGGCCATCGGTGCGCACGTCACCCTGCGTGGCGACCGCGCGTGGGAGTTCGTCGACCGCCTGGTGAACCTGGCTCTGCCCCGCATCCGCGACTTCCGCGGCCTGTCGGGTGACCAGTTCGACGGCAACGGCAACTACACCTTCGGTCTCCAGGAGCAGAGCGTGTTCCACGAGATCGATCAGGACAAGATCGACCGCGTCCGCGGCTTCGACATCACCGTGGTCACCACGGCCAAGACGGACGACGAGGGCCGCGCTCTGCTGCGTGCGCTCGGCTTCCCGTTCAAGGCCGCTGACGCCGCAGCGTGATCCGGCGGTGTGGGGAGGGGAGCTGTACGGCGCCCCTCCCCACACCCCGTACAATTGAAGATTGCGTGCCCAGCAGGGCAAGGCTCATAGCAGGCCGTCTGTCGTGTAACGGCAGCCGGAACCTCATGAACAAAGGAAAATCACTATGACGATGACAGACCCGGTCGCAGACATGCTGACCCGTCTGCGCAACGCGAACTCGGCGCACCACGACTCCGTGACCATGCCGTCGAGCAAGCTCAAGACGAACATCGCCGAGATCCTCCAGCAGGAGGGCTACATCTCTGGCTTCGAGGTCACCGACGCGCGCGTCGGCAGCAACCTCACCCTGTCGCTCAAGTACGGCCCCAACCGTGAGCGCTCCATCGCCGGCATCAAGCGCGTGTCGAAGCCCGGTCTGCGCGTCTACGCGAAGTCGACCGAACTGCCTTCGGTCCTCGGCGGCCTGGGCGTTGCCATCCTGTCCACCTCCTCCGGTCTTCTCACCGACCGTCAGGCTGAGCAGAAGGGCGTGGGCGGAGAAGTTCTCGCCTACGTGTGGTGATCTGACATGTCGCGTATCGGACGACTTCCCATCGACATTCCCGCGGGCGTGACCGTTTCGGTCGACGGCCGTGAGGTCGCAGTCAAGGGCCCCAAGGGCGAGCTGACGCTCGAACTGGCCCGTCCCATCGAGATCACGGTCGAGGAGAACCAGGTTCTGGTCACCCGTCCGGACGACGAGCGTGAGTCGCGTGCACTGCACGGCCTGACCCGTACGCTCATCAACAACAACATCATCGGCGTCACCCAGGGCTACACCAAGGGCCTTGAGGTCGTCGGCACCGGTTACCGCGTGCAGCAGAAGGGCAGCTCGGTCGAGTTCGCCCTCGGCTTCTCGCACCCGGTCGTCATCGAGCCGCCCGCCGGCATCACGCTGACGGTCGAGGGCACCAACAAGCTGACGGTCAGTGGCATCGACAAGCAGGCTGTCGGCGAGGCAGCTGCGAACATCCGCAAGATCCGCAAGCCCGAGCCGTACAAGGGTAAGGGTGTGCGCTACGCCGGCGAGGTCGTGCGTCGCAAGGCCGGAAAGGCTGGTAAGTAACCATGGCTGTGAAGTCCAAGTCCGCCGCCCGCGCGCGTCGCCACGCCCGTCTTCGCAAGAAGATCGTCGGCACCGAGCTGCGCCCGCGTCTGGTCGTCAACCGCTCTGCTCGTCACATCTTCGTGCAGCTGGTCGACGACGCCAAGGGTCACACCGTGGCATCCGCTTCCACGCTCGAGACCGACCTGCGCTCCTTCGACGGTGACAAGACCGCCAAGGCACGCAAGGTGGGCGAGCTCGTCGCTGAGCGTGCGAAGGCCGCCGGCGTTTCCGAGGCAGTGTTCGACCGTGGCGGCAACCGCTACGCCGGTCGTGTCGCAGCCATCGCCGATGGCGCCCGCGAAGGGGGGCTGGCACTGTGAGTGACAACAAGGAGAACGAAGTGACCGAAACCGCTCCTGCCGAGGCTCAGGCCGAGCCGCAGCGCGAGCAGCGTGACGGCCGTCGCGGAGGCCGCGACCGCGGTCAGAGCCGCGACCGCAACTCGCGCGACCGTGGGGACAACCAGTTCCTCGAGCGCGTCGTCACCATCAACCGCGTCTCAAAGGTCGTGAAGGGTGGACGTCGCTTCAGCTTCACCGCTCTCGTGGTCGTCGGTGACGGCAACGGTCTGGTGGGCGTCGGCTACGGCAAGGCCCGCGAGGTGCCCCTGGCTATCTCGAAGGGTGTCGAAGAGGCCAAGCGCAACTTCTTCCGCGTCCCGCGCGTCGGTTCGACCATCCCGCACCCCGTGCAGGGTGAGGCCGCAGCCGGTGTTGTGCTGCTGCGTCCGGCCGCTGCCGGTACCGGTGTTATCGCCGGCGGCCCGGTCCGCGCCGTGCTCGAGTGCGCTGGCATCCACGACGTCCTGTCGAAGTCGCTCGGTTCGTCGAACACGATCAACATCGTGCACGCGACCGTCGAGGCCCTGCAGGGCCTCGAGGAGCCGCGCGCCGTGGCCGCCCGTCGTGGTCTCGACTACGACGCGGTCGTGCCCGAGATCATCATCCGCAACGAGGCGAAGGCCGCTGCCGCCGCCGCTGCGCAGAAGGTAGGTGCCTGATGGCCGCGCGCCTCAAGGTCACGCAGGTGAAGTCCAAGGTGAGTGAGAAGCAGAACCAGCGCGACACGCTGCGTTCGCTCGGCCTCAAGCGGATCGGCGACTCGGTCGTCCGTCCCGACGACGCCCAGACGCGCGGCTACGTCCGCACCGTCGCTCACCTCGTCAAGGTTGAGGAGATCGACTAATGGCTGAGAAGAACGAGGCCGTCGAGGCCGAGAAGGCCACGAAGAAGCCCGCCGCCAAGAAGGCTGCTGCATCCAAGAAAGCTGAGACGAAGGCTGCTCCGGCAGCGCGTCCCGCCGTTCTGAAGGTGCACCACCTCCGTCCCGTCCCGGGTGCCAACACCGCCAAGACCCGCGTGGGTCGCGGTGAGGGCTCGAAGGGTAAGACGGCCGGTCGCGGAACCAAGGGCACCAAGGCCCGCAACACCGTGCGGGTTGGCTTCGAGGGTGGGCAGATGCCGCTGCACATGCGCACCCCGAAGCTGCGCGGGTTCAAGAACCCGTTCCGAGTCGAGTACCAGGTTGTGAACCTGGCCAAGCTCGCCGAGCTCTACCCGGCCGGTGGCGATGTCACCGTCAGCGACCTGGTCGCAAAGGGCGCCGTCCGCAAGAACGAGAAGGTCAAGGTCCTCGGCGACGGCGACATCTCGGTCAAGCTCACGGTGTCGGTCGACAAGGTCTCGGGCAGCGCCGAGCAGAAGATCGTCGCCGCCGGCGGTTCGGTCAACTGATAGTCCCGTCGTGAACGCGAGGAGGGGTCGGAGATTCTCCGGCCCCTCCTTTGCGTTACTCTGGACATTCGGCCGTCCTTCGACGTTCGGCAATCCCTTCAGGAGGAACGCCCTTGTTTAGCGCCATCGCGCGAATCTTCCGCACACCTGATCTGCGGCGGAAGATCCTTTTCACCATCGGCATCATCGCGCTGTACCGTCTCGGCTCGAATGTGCCTGCTCCGTTCGTGAACTTCCCGAACGTCGAGCAGTGCCTCGCGGCGAACGCCGGCACTGACGGCCTGCTGGGCCTCGTGAACCTGTTCTCCGGTGGCGCGCTGTTGCAGCTGTCGATCTTCGCGCTCGGTGTGATGCCATACATCACCGCGACGATCATCACGCAGCTGCTGCGTGTGGTCATCCCGCACTTCGAAGCGCTGCACAAAGAGGGCCAGGCCGGCCAGAGCAAGCTGACGCAGTACACCCGCTACCTGACCATCGCCCTCGCACTGCTGCAGTCGGCGACCCTGGTGACGGTGGCGCGCAGCGGTCAGCTGTTCGGCACGACCGACGTCGCGGCCTGCAACAACCTGCTGACCAATGACGTGTGGTGGGCGCAGCTGCTCATCATCATGGCGATGACCGCAGGCACGGGTCTGATCATGTGGTTCGCCGAGCTGGTCACCGAGCGCGGTATCGGCAACGGCATGTCGCTGCTGATCTTCACCTCGATCGCCGCGACCTTCCCGGCCGCCATGTGGGGCATCTGGGAGGCCAAGGGCTTCGAGGTCTTCCTGCTCGTGCTGCTGATCGGCATCGTCGTGATGGGCATGGTGGTGTTCGTCGAGCAGTCGCAGCGCCGCGTGCCCGTTCAGTACGCGAAGCGCATGGTCGGACGCCGCACCTACGGTGGGACGAACACCTACATCCCGATCAAGGTCAACATGGCGGGCGTCATCCCGATCATCTTCGCCTCGTCGCTGCTGTACCTTCCGATGCTGGTGGCGCAGTTCAACACCCCCACCGATGGCAGCGAGCCGGCCGCGTGGGTGGTGTGGGTCAACCAGTACCTCGCCTCGGGCGACCAGCCGCTGTACATGGCCGTGTACTTCCTGCTGATCATCGGCTTCACCTACTTCTACGTCGCGATCACGTTCAACCCTGTCGAGGTCGCCGACAACATGAAGAAGTACGGCGGGTTCATCCCCGGCATCCGCGCGGGACGACCGACCGCGGAATACCTCGACTACGTGATCACGAGGATCACGTTCCCCGGTTCCCTCTACCTCGGCTTCGTCGCGCTGATCCCGCTGATCGCGCTGGCGACGGTGCAGGCGAACCAGAACTTCCCGTTCGGCGGCGCCTCGATCCTGATCATCGTGGGTGTCGGCCTTGAGACGGTGAAGCAGATCGACGCGCAGCTGCAGCAGCGCCACTACGAAGGGCTCCTGAGATGACCGCCACCGCACGACTGCTGATCGTCGGCCCGCAGGGCTCCGGAAAGGGCACCCAGGGTGTCCGTATCGCCGAGGCGCTGGGCATTCCCGTCGTCTCGACCGGAGACATCTTCCGGGCCAACATCAAGCAGGGAACCGAACTCGGACAGAAGGTCACCGCGATCCTGGATGCCGGTGACCTGGTGCCCGACGAACTGACCAGCGAGATCGTTCGCGACCGGCTCTCGCAGGAGGACGCCGCCACGGGCTTCCTGCTCGACGGCTACCCGCGCAACACCGCTCAGGTCGCGCACCTCGACGCCTTCCTCGCAGACCAGGGCGCCTCGCTCGACGCCGTGCTGCTGCTGGATGTGCCGCGTGACGAGAGCATCGCGCGTCTCAGCCTGCGTGCCGTCGAGCAGGGGCGCTCGGATGACACGGAAGAGGCCATCGCGCACCGCCTGGACATCTACGAGAACGAGACTGCTCCGATCATCTCGGTGTACGCGGAGCGTGGCATCGTCGACCGTATCGACGGCGTCGGCTCGCTTGACGACATCACCGCTCGGATTTCGGATGCCCTGGCCGCGCGCGGCATCGCACAGCTGGTCTGATCTGTTCTGATGTTTCGCAAGTCGATCTACAAGAGCCCGGCGCAGCTGAGGTCGATGGTCGAGCCCGGCCGGATCACGGCAGCGGCACTCGAAGCGCTCCGCCCGCTGGTGCGAGCGGGCGTGAGCACCGCTGAGCTGGACGCCGAGGCGTCGCGGGTGATAATCGCGCGTGGAGCGGAGTCGAACTTCAAGCTCGTGCGCGGGTACCGGCACACGACGTGCATCTCGGTGAACGAAGAGGTCGTCCACGGCATCCCCGGCGACCGTGTGCTGCAGCCCGGTGACATCGTCTCGGTCGACTGCGGCGCACAGTTCCAGGGGTGGAACGGCGACAGCGCCGTGACCTTCATCGTCCCCGGCGATGCGCCCGCTGATGTTCTCGCGCGACGAGAAGAGCTCTCCCGCGTCACGAACGGGTCGATGTGGGCGGGAATCGCGGCGATGGCATCCGCCTCGCATATCGGCGACATCGGCGCGGCGATTCAGGACTACGTCGAGGCGCAGGGGCCGTCTGTGGTTTCGGGGGAGAGCTACGGCATCCTGCGTGAGTACGTCGGTCACGGCATCGGACGCAAGATGCACGAGGCACCCAGCGTGTTCAACTACCGCACGCCGGATGCTGGTGCAGAGATCCGCCCGGGCCTGGCCCTTGCGATCGAGCCGATGCTCACCGCCGGTGGCGAGGCGACGTTCGTCGAGGACGACGACTGGACGGTATCGACGGTAGACGGTTCTGACGGCTGCCACTGGGAGCACAGCGTCGCCCGCCACGAGAGCGGCATCTGGGTGCTCACTGCGCCGGATGGGGGAGCGGCCGGTCTTGCTCCGTTCGGCGTGACTCCGACCCCGATCGCCTGAGGTCTCACACGCCAGGCATAGCGACGTCCGGGCAGAATATTCGTTGAGGCAACAGGTTCGCCGACGCGGCGAGCCGTACACAGATCGGAAGTCTATGGCTGCTGCGCAGGGCAGGAACAACTGGTTCGTCATCGGTATCTCGACCGCGGTCGTGGTGGTGCTCGTCGCACTCGGTGCGCTCGTGGTGTGGATGAACAACCGTGCGAACGACCCGGGGGCCGCGCCCACCGGCGACATCATCAACGCGGAGTCGGGCGCGATCACCTTCGGCGAAGGCGACGATGTCGTCGCCACGTACCTGGACTTCATGTGCCCCGCGTGCAACGCCTTCGAACAGTCGTACGGGCAGAGCCTGCAGTCGGCGGCGGCCAACGACGACATCACGCTGGAGATCTATCCGGTCGCGATCCTCGACCACCTCTCCCAGGGGACGAACTACTCGTCCCGCGCCGCGGGAGCGATGTACTGCGTCGCCGACGCCGCCCCAGACAAGGCGCTGGACTACATGAACGCGCTGTTCGCGAACCAGCCGCAGGAGTCGGGGCCCGGTCTGACCGATGCGCAGCTCGCGCAGATCGCGGAGCAGGTCGGTGCGGATGCCGCGGTCAGCTGCATCGCCGACGGCACCTACGAGAAGTTCGGTGCCGCCCAGGCCAAGAAGCACGATGTGCGCGGTACTCCGACGGTCGACATCAACGGCACGCGCCTGGACATCAGTGAGATCAACACCGAGCTGCCCAAGGTGCTGCCCTGAGGTTTTGCGGGATCCGCATTTGCCGCACGGGCATCGACGGTCTAACATAGATCTTTGGTGCCGTGCGCCTTGTTCTGGCGTGTCCCAACTCGGCGGCGCAGCACCGCTATCATCACCCATCCACCGCAGATCGACCGATCTGCAGAAGCGTCAGCGAGGCTATGGCTAAGAAAGACGGTGTCATCGAGATCGAGGGCGTCATTTCCGAGGCGCTGCCCAACGCGATGTTCCGCGTTGAGCTCAGCAACGGACACAAGGTGCTCGCCACGATCTCCGGAAAGATGCGGCAGAACTACATCCGCATCATCCCCGAAGACCGCGTGGTCGTGGAGCTTTCGCCCTACGACCTGACCCGCGGGCGCATCGTTTACCGCTACCGCTGATCGGTCGAGAAGTAACGGCTGTCGACTGGCGAGTCCCTGTGACGGGGCTCGGCACGAGAGAGCACGAAGACAGCGAACAGGAAGCACTATGAAGGTCAACCCCAGCGTCAAGCCCATCTGCGACCACTGCCGCGTGATCCGTCGTCACGGTCGCGTCATGGTGATCTGCAAGAGCAACCCGCGCCACAAGCAGCGCCAGGGCTGAGCACGAGCTCCACAACTGAATACTCCGGTCGTCGAGTGAGTGCATCACTTCACGACCGGGAAATGAACAGGCAGGTCGGATCCCGCGCAGGCGGGGGACACCCCGGGTTGGAGGCCCGGGAACGGACTCTGCTCCACACCTCCACCTCACTCCAGGAGATACCGCATGGCACGTCTTGCCGGCGTTGACATCCCGCGCGACAAGCGCGTGGTGATCGCCCTCACCTACATCTACGGCATCGGCCGTACCCGCTCCGTCGAGATCCTTCAGGCGACCGAGATCGACGAGTCGATCCGCGTCAAGGACCTCTCCGACGAGCAGCTTGTCGCACTGCGCGACTACATCGAAGGCAACTACAAGGTGGAGGGTGACCTGCGCCGCGAGGTCGCCGCCGACATCCGCCGCAAGGTCGAGATCGGCTCCTACGAGGGTCTGCGTCACCGCCGTGGCCTTCCGGTGCGCGGTCAGCGCACCAAGACCAACGCGCGTACCCGCAAGGGCCCGAAGCGCACCGTCGCCGGCAAGAAGAAGGCCCGCTAAGCGGCCAGGGAATAGGAGAACACTTTCATGGCTGCACCCAAGGCCGCCGCGCGCAAGCCGCGCCGCAAGGAAAAGAAGAACATCGCGCTGGGCCACGCCCACATCAAGTCGACGTTCAACAACACCATCGTTTCGATCACCGACCCGTCCGGCGCTGTCATCAGCTGGGCCTCGTCGGGTGGCGTGGGCTTCAAGGGCTCGCGCAAGTCGACCCCGTACGCGGCCGGTATGGCCGCCGAGTCGGCTGCCCGCCAGGCCGCCGAGCACGGTGTCAAGAAGGTCGACGTCTTCGTCAAGGGCCCGGGGTCGGGTCGTGAGACCGCGATCCGCTCGCTGCAGGCCGCTGGCCTCGAGGTCGGTTCGATCCAGGACGTGACGCCGCAGGCTCACAACGGCTGCCGTCCGCCGAAGCGCCGCCGCGTCTGATCTCGTCCCTGCCCGCCCGGCGCCGCTCAGGTGCCGGGCGGGCAGGTCCACAACTCAAGACCTCACCCACACATGTCATATAGCGGGCATGTGATCGAAAGGAACACATAGTGCTCATCGCACAGCGTCCCACTCTCACCGAGGAAAAGATCTCCGAGAACCGCAGCCGGTTCGTCATCGAGCCGCTGGAGCCCGGGTTCGGATACACGATCGGCAACGCGCTGCGTCGCAGCCTGCTGTCGTCGATCCCCGGCGCATCGGTCACCACCATTCGCATCGACGGCGTGCTGCACGAGTTCAGCACGATCCCCGGTGTGAAGGAGGATGTCACCGAGATCATCCTGAACATCAAGCAGCTGGTCGTTTCCAGCGAGCGCGACGAGCCCATCACCGCGTACCTGCGCAAGACGGGCGCCGGCGAGGTCACCGCCGCTGACATCTCCGCTCCGGCGGGTGTCGAGGTGCACAACCCCGAGCTGGTCATCGCGACGCTCAACGACACCGCTCGCTTCGAGCTCGAGCTCACCATCGAGCGTGGCCGCGGCTACGTCTCGGCTGCGCAGAACCGCAGCGAGTACGCCGAGGCCGGCCAGATCCCGATCGACTCGATCTACTCGCCGGTGCTCAAGGTCAGCTACCGCGTCGACGCCACCCGTGCCGGTGAGCGCACCGACTTCGACAAGCTGGTGCTCGATGTCGAGACGAAGTCGGCGATCAGCGCGCGCGACGCCGTTGCATCGGCCGCGAAGACCCTCACCGAGCTGTTCGGTCTCGCTCGCGAGCTGAACACCGAAGCAGAGGGCATCGAGATCGGCCCCGCGCCGGTCGAGGCCGTGCTCTCCAGCGAGCTCTCCATGCCGATCGAGGACCTCGATCTGTCGGTGCGCTCGTACAACTGCCTCAAGCGTGAGGGCATCAACACCGTTTCGGAGCTGGTCGCCCTTTCGGAGACGCAGCTGATGAACATCCGCAATTTCGGACAGAAGTCGGTCGACGAGGTGCGCGACAAGCTCGTCTCGCTCGGTCTGTCGCTGAAGGATTCGGTGCCCGGTTTCGACGGCGCCCACTTCTACAGCGCAGGCGAAGACGAGTCCTTCTGAAACCCGACCTCTTCCTGATCAGGAGCTAGACGAACATGCCCAAGCCCACCAAGGGTCCCCGCCTCGGAGGCGGCCCCGCACACGAGCGCCTTCTTCTCGCGAACCTCGCGGCAGCGCTCTTCACCAACAAGTCGATCCGCACGACCGAGACGAAGGCCAAGCGCCTGCGTCCGCTCGCGGAGCGTCTGATCACGCTCGGCAAGCGCGGCGACCTGCACGCACGCCGCCGTGCAGCGACCGTGCTGCGCTCGAACAAGGACGCCCTGCACGTCCTGTTCGCCGAGATCGCCCCGCTGGTCGCCGAGCGTGAGGGTGGCTACACCCGCATCACGAAGGTCGGCAACCGCAAGGGTGACAACGCGCCCATGGCCGTGATCGAGCTCGTTCTCGAGCCCGTCGCGCCGAAGAAGAAGGCCAAGCCCGCCGCTAAGGCTGCAGCGCCCAAGGCTGAGAAGGTCGAAGAGGCACCCGCCGAGGAGACCGGCGAGGCTCCCGTCGAGGACGCCGCTGCTGAGGCACCCGCGGAGGAGAAGGCCGAGTAAGGCCCTCCACGCGTTGTAAGAAGCCCGCCACCCTCTGGGGTGGCGGGCTTCTTCGCATCCGCTGGCGTAGTGAAGCGTTACGCGGCGCGAAGCTCCTTGCGCAGGATCTTGCCCGCGCTCGACTTCGGGATGGTCTCGATGAACTCGACCTGGCGCACCTTCTCGTGCGGGGCGACGCGCGCTGCGACGAAGTCCATCACATCCTGGGCGCTGAGATCAGCATCCGCCTGACGCACCACGAAAGCCTTCGGGATCTCCTGGCCATCCTCGTCGTAGGCACCGATCACGGCGCTGTCGGCGATGAGCGGATGCTCGAGCAGGAGTGCTTCGAGCACGGCGGGCGCTACCTGGTAGCCCTTGTACTTGATGAGCTCCTTCAGGCGGTCGACGATCCGGAAGATGCCGTCGGAGGTGACGGTCGCGATGTCACCGGTGTGCAGCCAACCGTCGACGTCGAGCATCTCGGCGGTCGCCTCGGGGCGGTTCAGGTAGCCGCTCATGATCTGCGGGCCGCGCAACCAGAGTTCGCCGGCGGCGCTGGGGCCATCGGCGGGAACGTCGACGTCGATGCCGGTCTCGGGGTCGACGATACGGGCCTCGGTGTTGGGGACAAGCGGGCCGATCGACGACTTGTCGATGTCAGTGCGCTCGGCCGGGATGAGGTTGGCCGCCGGACTCGTCTCGGTCATGCCGTAACCCTGCACCACGCTGCAGCCCAGGCGCTGCTCGACCGCGGCCGCCAGCGCACCGTCCAGCGGCGCCGCCCCCGAGAAGATCACGCGCACCGACGACAGATCGTACTGGTCGACGATGGGGTGCTTCGCGAGCGCCACCGCGACCGGCGGAGCGATGAACACCCAAGACGTGCGGTGTTCCTGGATGATGCGCAGGAACTCGGGTAGGTCGAACTTCGGCATGGTGACCAGTCCGGCGCGCTGACGGATCGCGAAGTTCAGCAGCACCGTCATTCCGTAGATGTGGAAGAACGGCAGGATGGCGAGGATGCGGTCCTGCTCGCCGACGGTGAGCATGGAGCGGCACTGGGCAACGTTCGCGACGAGGTTGCGGTGTGTGAGCATCACGCCCTTCGGGCGACCCGTCGTCCCTGATGAATAGGGCAGCACAGCAAGATGCGTCGCCGGGTCGAAGACGACGTCCGGTGCGGCGTGGCCCTCTGCCAGCAGGGATCGCAGGTCCGGGTGGCCCTCTGCTCCGTCGAGCACGATGAGCCGGTCGTCGGGAATACCGCGCTGCGCGGCGGCTGCCTTCGCGCCCGCGAGTAGCGGTGTGACGGTGATCAGCCACTCGGCACCAGCGTCTTCGAGCTGGTTCGCGATCTCGTCGGCCGTGTACAGGGAATTGATGGTCGTCGCGGTGGCGCCGGCACGCAGAATGCCGTGGAAGACCGTCGCGAACGCCGGGATGTTGGGGCAGAGGATGCCGATGCGTGAGCCGATCCCGATGCGACGGGCGGCGAGAGCGCCCGCGAACAGGTCGATCTGGGCGACGAGCTGTCGGTACGTCGTCTCGGCGCCGCTCGTACCGTCGACGATCGCGACGGCATCCAGCTGAGTCTCGTCGAGATCGGCGAACAGGTACTCGTGGATCGACGTGTTCGGGATCTCGATGTCGGGAAGTGTGCTGCGCATGGGGATCTCCTTCGATCGCGCGTCCGATGTGGGACTCAGTCTCTCATGCTGTGACACGCAATGCCGAACCTGCGGGGCGCCGACCCTGTGCGCAACAGACACAGCGCACGGGTTTAGTGTTGACCGTGTGACTGAAGAGGATCTGTCCATCACCCGGGAGCCTCGCGCGTACTTCACCTTCGTCTTCATCGGACTGCTGGCAGGCCTCCTGTCGGGGTTGTTCGGCGTCGGCGGCGGAACGGTGATCGTGCCCCTGCTCGTGCTGATGCTGCACTATGGTCAGCGCCGCGGTGCCGGCACGTCGCTCGCCGCGATCGTGCCGACGGCGAGCATCGGTGTCATCTCGTACGCCCTGGCCGATGCGGTGGCCTGGATCCCGGCGCTCATCCTCGCCGGAGGTGCTGTCGTGGGGGCGCAGATCGGCACCTGGTTGCTGCCGAAGGTGTCGCAGTCGGCATTGCGCTGGGGCTTCGTGGCGTTCCTCGTCGCGGTCATCGTCAGCCTGTTCGTCGTGATCCCCTCGCGCGAGGCTGAGCTCGTGCTCGGGTGGGGCAACGGCATCGGCCTTGCGGGTGTCGGCGTCGGTACCGGCATCATCGCCGGGCTCATCGGCGTCGGCGGAGGCGTCGTCGTCGTGCCCGTGCTGATGCTCGTCTTCGGCACCAGTGACCTGGTGGCCAAGGGCACGTCGCTGCTGATGATGATCCCCACGGCGATCTCGGGGACCATCGGCAACCTGCGTCACGGCAACGTCGACCTGCTGGCGGCCGGCATCATCGGACTCGCCGCATGCACGACGACGGCGCTGGGCGCCTGGCTGGCGACGATCGTGGATCCGTTCGTCGGCAACATGCTCTTCGCGGGCTACCTGCTGTTCATTGCGGTGCAGATGAGCGTGAAGGCCATCCGCGGACGCCGGCGCTGATCTCGCCCGCGCTGGAGGGTTTGTCCGGTCGTGGGCACCGGCGCTTCTGAGGCACGCTCGGTAGGATCGAGGGGTGCCTGTGAACAACGAACTGGTCGGCCGGGAGTTCCCGCCGACGGCCCCGTATCTGGTCGGACGAGAGAAGGTGCGCGAATTCGCCCGCGCAGTCTTCGCGGATGCTCCTCAGCACACCGACGTCGAGGCGGCCCGCGCGGCCGGCTATGCCGACGTCGTTGCGCCGCCGACCTTCGCAATGGTCGTGCAGGACCTCACTCTTCAGCAACTGCTCGCCGAGCCCGACTCGGGGATCGTGCTCGCCCGTACGATCCACGCCGAGCAGCGTTTCACCTACACGCGTCCGATCGTCGCGGGCGATAAGCTGACCGCGCAGCTGGCGGTCACGGGCATCCGCACTCTCGGAGGCAACGCGATGATCACGAGCGACGCGACGATCACCGACGGCGACGGCGCGCACGTCGTCACCGCCACCAGCGTTCTGCTGGTGGGCTCGGAAGCTACCGACGAGGAGGCGAAGTGATGGCCGAGTACACTGTTGGCGACATCATCGCCGAGCGCACCGTGCACCTGACGCGCGAGTCGCTGGTTCGTTACGCCGGGGCATCCGGCGATTTCAACCCGATCCACTACCGCGACGATGTGGCCGAGGCCGTCGGCCTTCCCGGCGTGCTCGCGCATGGCATGCTCACGATGGGGCTGGCCTCATCGACGGTGCTGGCCGCGCTTCCCGCAGACGTCCGTGTGATCGACTACGGGGTGCGCTTCACCAAGCCGGTCGTCGTCGATCCCGAGCACGGCGCTGATGTGCACGTGCTCGCCAAGGTCGGCGCTGTCGATGAGACCTCGGCACGCATCGATCTCACGGTGAAGGCCGCCGAGACCACGGTGCTCGCCAAGGCCCAGCTGCGCGTCGCGCTCTGAAGGGGCTTCGGCTGAGATGACAGAGATCGAACCCATCGCCCTGCGCGAGCTGACCACCCTGCGGACGGGCGCCGCCCCGCATCGGATGCTGGATGCCACCACGACTCCCGAGCTCATCTCCGCTCTCCGCGAGGTGTGGCAGGAGGGAGGCGAGTGGTTCGTGCTGGGCGGGGGATCCAATCTCTTCGTCGGTGACGAGCCGTTCGACGGCACGGTCATCCGCATCCTCACCACCGGTATCGAGGAGCTGCCGTCGCCGCACGAGGGTCGCATCCGGTTGCGTGTGCAGGCGGGGCATTCGTGGGACGACCTGGTCGCCTACGCGGTCGAGCGCGGGTACGCCGGTATCGAGGCGATGAGTGGCATCCCCGGGACCGTCGGTGCGGCTCCCGTGCAGAACGTGGGCGCCTACGGGCAGGAGATCCAGGAGACCCTCGTCGAGGTCGAGCTGATCGACGAGCACGCCGACGCCGCCGTCGTGGTTCCGGCCGCCGAACTCGGATTGGGGTTCCGTACCTCGGTGCTCAAGCACCATTACGGCGAGGTGCAGGAGCGCCGCGCCGTCATCCTCTCGGTGACCCTTGACCTGGCTGTGACGGGTGATGGCGGACGCGTCGTGCGTGGTGACCAGCTGCGCCGGGCCCTGGGCCTGGAGGACTACGAGCCTGTGCCGCTGAGCTGGGTGCGCGCGCGAATCCTCGAGACCCGTGCGATGAAGGGGATGCTGCTCGACGAGGCCGATCCCGATACCCGTAGTGCGGGCTCGTTCTTCCAGAACGCGATCGTGTCTGAGGCCGTGGCGCGCACGCTGCCGGCGGAATGCCCGCGGTGGAAGGTCGAGCCCGACCTCGACGCGATGACGGTGATTCCGTTGGATGACTATTACGGGCTCAGCCCGCGCGCCGAGCGGCCCGCGAGCATGGTGAAGGTCAGCGCCGCATGGCTGATCGAGAACTCGGGCATCCGCAAGGGCTTCAAACTGCCGCGTTCGCGCGCGGGTATCTCGACCAAGCACGCCCTCGCGGTGACCAACCGCGGCGGTGCGACTGCCGCTGAGGTGAGCGAGCTCGCCCGCTTCGTGCAGAGTCGCGTCCACGCCGAGTACGGTCTGCTGCTGCAGCCTGAGCCGGTTCTGGTGGGCGTCGAGCTCTGACGCCGCCGACACCCCCACTTCACGCCGAGACCCCTACGTAGCTGCGCAGCTACGTAGGGGTCTCGGCGGTAGAACGGGGTGTCGACGCGCGGGGTCAGGAGGCGAACAGGCGCTGCAGGCGCTGCACGCCCTCCAGCAGCTGGTCGTCGCCGAGCGCGTACGACAGCCGCAGGTAGCCGGACGGGCCGAAGGCCTCGCCGGGGACGACGGCGACCTCGGCCTGTTCAAGGATCAGATCGGCCAGCTCGAGCGACGTCGTGGGAGTCACACCGCCCCAGGTGCGGCCGAGGAGGCCCTGCACATCGGGGTACACGTAGAAAGCGCCCTGCGGGTTGGGCACCACGAGCCCGTCGATCTTCGACAGCTCCGACACGATCAGACGGCGACGGCGGTCGAACGCCTCGCGCATCTGCTCGGCCTCGGTCTGAGGCCCGGTCAATGCAGCGACGGCTCCGCGCTGCGCGACGTTGTTGACGTTGCTCGACAGGTGCGACTGCAGGTTGGCGGCGATCTTGATGGCATCCGCCGGGCCCACCATCCAGCCCACACGCCAACCGGTCATCGCATACGTCTTGGCGACGCCGTTGACCAAGATCGTCTGACCGGCGACCTCGGGCAGCGCCTCGACGATCGAGGTGGCCTTGACGCCGTCGTAGGTGAGGTTCTGGTAGATCTCATCCGAGATCACCCAGATGCCGTGCTCGACGGCCCAGGCGGCGATCGCGGCGGTCTCGTCGGCCGAGTACACCGAACCCGTCGGGTTCGACGGCGACACGAACACCAGCACTGTGGTGCGGTCGGTGCGCGCGGCTTCGAGCTGCTCGACGGTGACCTTGTAGTCCTGGTCGGCGCCGGCGAACACCTCGACGGGCACGCCGTCCGCCAGGCGGATCGCCTCGGGGTAGGTGGTCCAGTACGGCGCGGGCAGCAGCACCTCGTCGCCGGGGTTCACCACCGTCTGGAAGGCCTGGTACACCGACTGCTTGCCGCCGTTGGTGATCAGCACCTGCGAGGGCGAGACCTCAAGGCCCGAGTCGCGCAGCGTCTTCGCCGCGACGGCTTCGCGCAGCGCGGGAAGTCCGGCCGCCGGCGTGTACCGGTAGTTGGCCGGGTCGGCGAGGGCCTCGGCGGCGGCATCCACGATGAACTGCGGCGTCGCGAAATCGGGTTCGCCGGCCGCGTACGAGATCACGGGGCGGCCTTCGGCCTTGAGGGCCTTGGCCTTGGCATCCACCTTCAGCGTGGCGGACTCGGCGATGGCGGACAGCTTGCGGGAGAGAGGGGCGCGTTCGGTCACGATCTTGATCGTACTCGGGTGGCGCTACTCATTGAATCCTCTCCCGCGCTGCTCGTAGCGTCGGCGGCGATCGGCTGTGGCCGGCGCGACCGAAGGAGCTCGAATGCACACGACCAGACGCGGATTCCTGCAGCTCGGAGGCACGGCGCTCGCCGCGTCGCTGATCCCCGGACTGCTGCCGAGCAGCGCCGGCGCGGCGCCCCCGCCGCTGTCCATCGCGGGAGGGACGGAAGCGCTGCGTGCGCGCTGGGTCGACGCGCTCACCAGCCGATCGATCATCACCGCCGATCCGACAGGGTTCGACGACGCCATCGCCGCGCTCGACCGGGGGACCACTGCGCTGATGCAGCAGATCGCCCCCACCGGCACCCGGTACTTCACCTCGACCGACTGGACGGTCGGCGCCACGGATCTGCTGCGTTCGAACCAGATGAGGCTGAACTACGTCAACCTTGAGAAACTCGCCACGGCGTGGGCCACCCCCGGCTCGACGCACGAGGGGTCGTCCGAGGTGCTCGATGCGGTGCGCACGGGGCTTGCGCACATGCACGAACAGATCTACCACCCCGGCACCACGTGGTGGGGCAACTGGTGGTCGTGGAACATCGGTGCCGCGCAACCCCTGGCCAATGTCATGGCGCTGATCCGCGACGAGCTCGATCAGGCCGACATCGACCGCTACTGCGTGGCGTTCGATCATTTCCTGCCAGAGCGCGACCCCCGACTCCAGCAGCATCCGAGCGGCGTGCAGGAGTCTAACGGCGCCAACCGCGTCGATATCTGCCAGGCCGTCATCGTGCGCGCCGTCGTCCAGCCCGACGAGCCGCTGCTGCGCGCGGCGGTCGACGCGCTCAGCCCCACCTGGCAGTACGTGACCGAGGGCAACGGCTTCTTCGCCGACGGCTCGTTTGTGCAGCATTCCACCATTGGCTACACCGGCACCTACGGTCTTGTACTGCTGGGCGGCCTGTCGAAGCTGTTCGCCCTGCTCGCCGATTCGGACTTCCCCATCGTTGACCCCACGCGCAGTAATCTCACCGGTGTGATCGAGGGGTCGTTCGCGCCTTTCATGTTCAACGGGCAGATGATGGACGCGGTGCGAGGGCGTGCGGTCGCGCGCTATGCCCTGCGCAGCAAGGACAACGGTGACGAGCTCATCGAGCACACGCTGCGCCTGGCGAAGGCCGCCGACCCCGATACTGCGGCACGATGGCGGGGCCTGTGTCGGCAGTGGATCGAGTCGAACGCTGCCGCCGACATCGCCGAATCGACGAAGATCGGCCGCCGTGCACTGGTCGCGGAGCTACTCGACGCCAAGGTCGTAGCCAGACCGGATGCCACCGGCCCGCGGTTCTTCCCCGCGATGGACCGTCTTGTGTACCGTTCGACCGACGGCGCCTGGGCTCTGTGCGTCGCGATGTGCTCGAACCGGATCGCGTGGCACGAAGGAACGGGTGCCGAGAACATGCGGGGTGTCAAGACCAGTCAGGGGATGACCTATCTCTACCTCGCTGATGACGACACGCACTTCGACGATCACTTCTGGGCGACATCCGATCTCGACGCACCTGTCGGTGCCACCGTAGATCTCACTCCGCTGCCGGACAATCCGGAAGGTCAATGGGGTGAGACGACCCCGTCGAACGAGTGGACGGGCGGAGCGACGCTCGACGAGTTCGCGGTCTCGGCCATGCACCTGGTCGCGCCGGGCGGAACCGGACTCGTCGCCCGCAAGGCGTGGTTCTTCCAGGACGATCTCGTCGTCGCGCTCGGCAGCGACATCTCGTCGCGCAGCGGGGCCGAGGTGCGCACGGTCGTCGAACACCGCAACCTCGGTGGTGCTCCGCGCACACTCACGGTCGACGGCGAGGCGATCACCGCCCCGCGCACTCTGCGCGGCGCACGCTGGGCACACCTCGCCGACGTCGGCGGCTACGTGTTCCTCCCCGGCTCGCCCGCCCTGCGCGCCGAGGTGGTCGAGCGGCAGGGTCGATGGACCGACAACGCGACACGTTCGGTGCCCGAGACGCAGCAGGTGCGTCGCCGTCAGTACGCGACGCTGGCGTACACGCACGGACCGGATGCCACCGATGCGTCGACGTACGCCTATGCACTGCTGCCGGGTGCCGACGCGGCGCAGACCGCCGCCCGCGCCGGCGACCTCGGCGTGCGGGTGCTGCGCAACGACTCGGCGGTGCAGGCGGTGCGGTTGCCCTCCGGCGCGATCTGCGCCGCGGTGTGGGCAGGCGCCGCGTTCGACAGGGTGAGGATCTCATCGAGCGCGACGCTCATCCTCAAGAAGATCCCGACCGGTCTGGAGGTGTCTCTCGCCGACCCCACCCAGACCCAGGACGCCCTGGACGTCGTGCTGGTCGGCATCGCCGGTGACCGCGTGTCCGGGCCGGACGCGGACCGTGTCTCGCTCACCCGCGTCCGATCCGAGGTGCGACTGCGCGTCGATACCCGCGGCACCGCGGGCAGGTCGCTGCGCTTCTCGGTGCACCGACGCTGAGCGCGCCACGGATGCCGGTGCGATCTCAGCGCTCGACGAGGATGCCGTCCTCGTCGGCGTAGAGCCGGGCGCCGGGGCGGAAGACGACGTCGCCGAACTCGACAGTGACATCGACCTCGCCGACGCCGTCCTTGGCGCTCTTGCGCGGGTTGGTGCCCAGCGCCTTCACCCCGAGCGGCATACCCGCGATCGCGGCGCTGTCGCGCACGCAACCGTGGATGACGACGCCAGTCCAGCCGGCATCCACCGCGAGCTGCGCGATCATGTCACCCATCAGAGCGGTGCCGAGCGAGCCGGCGCCGTCGACGACGAGCACGGCACCGTCACCGGGGGAGGAGAGCAGCGTCTTCACGAGCGCATTGTCCTGAAAGCAGCGCACCGTGCGGATCGGGCCCTCGAACGCGGTCACCCCGCCGAAGGAGCGCAGTTGAAGCGGGAGCGATTGCAGGGCGTCGCCGTGCTCGTCGTAGAGGTCTGCGGTGGAAGTCATCGAGGAGTCCTGTCTGCGGGGTGGTGGCGGAAAGAGACGAGAGGTCGGATGCCGTGGCATCCGACCTCTCGGTGGGTCAGGTCAGCCGTGTCAGCTGAACTGGTTCATGGTGTTGTGCTGGCCGCCGGCCTTGAGAGCGGCGTCGCCGGCGAAGTACTCCTTGTGGTTGTCGCCGATGTCGGAACCGGCCATGTTCTGGTGCTTCACGGTGGCGATGCCCCCGCGGATCTCGCGGCGCTGCACGTCCTTGACGTAGGCGAGCATGCCCTCGTCGCCGAAGTAGCCCTTCGCGAGGTCGTCGGTCGACAGGGCGGCCGTGTGGTAGGTCGGCAGGGTGATGAGGTGGTGGAAGATGCCGGCGCGCGCCGAACCGTCGCGCTGGAACGTGCGGATCTTCTCGTCGGCCAGGCGGGCCAGCTCGGTGTCGTCGTACTCGACGCTCATCAGGGCGCTGCGGTCGTAGGCCGAGACGTCCTCGCCCTGCTCGGCGAGTGCGTCGTAGGCCTGCTGCCGGAAGTTCAGCGTCCAGTTGAACGACGGGCTGTTGTTGTAGACCAGCTTGGCGTTGGGGATGACTTCGCGGATCGCGTCGACCATGCCCGCGATCTGCTCGACGTGCGGCTTCTCGGTCTCGATCCACAGCAGATCGGCACCATTGCGCAGCGACGTGATGCAATCGAGCACGCAGCGCTCCTCACCGGTGCCGGCGCGGAACCGGTACAGGTTGCTGGCCAGGCGGCGCGGCCGCATGAGCTTGCCGTCGCGCTTGATGACGACATCGCCGTTGCCGAGGTCTCCGTCGGCGATCTCCTCGACGTCGAGGAAGGAGTTGTACTGGTCGCCGAGGTCGCCGACCTCGGTCGTCACGGCGAGCTTCTGCGTCAACCCGGCGCCGAGCGAGTCGGTGCGTGCGACGATGATGCCGTTGTCGATGCCGAGCTCGAGGAAGGCGTAGCGAACCGCATTGAGCTTGGCGATGAAGTCCTCGTGCGGCACGGTGACCTTGCCGTCCTGGTGGCCACACTGCTTCTCGTCCGAGACCTGGTTCTCGATCTGGATCGCGCAGGCACCCGCCTCGATCATCTTCTTGGCGAGCAGGTAGGTCGCCTCGGGGTTGCCGAAGCCGGCGTCGATGTCGGCGATGATCGGCACGACGTGGGTCTCGTACTCGTCGATCTGCGACTGGATGAACTCGGCGGCGGTCTCGTCGCCGGCGGCGCGCGCGGCGTCGAGCTGGGTGAACAGCAGGTCCAGCTCACGGGCGTCGGCCTGACGCAAGAAGGTGTAGAGCTCTTCGATCAGCGCCGGCACCGCGGTCTTCTCGTGCATCGACTGGTCGGGGAGCGGGCCGAACTCGGACCGCAGCGCCGCGACCATCCAGCCGGACAGGTACAGGTAGCGCTTGTTCGTCGACTTCAGGTGCTTCTTGATCGAGATCAGCTTCTGCTGCCCGATGAAGCCGTGCCAGACGCCCAGCGACTGGGTGTACAGCGACGAGTCGGCGTCGTACTCGGCCATGTCGCGCCGCATGATGTCGGCGGTGTACTGGGCGATCTCGAGTCCGGTGCGGAACCGGTTCTGTGCGCGCATGCGGGCAACCGACTCGGGGTCGATCGCGCTCCACGGGGAGCCCTGCTCGTCCTTCAGCGCCTGGACGGCGGCGATGTCATCCTGGTAGCGGGTCATGTCGTCTTCCTTCGTTGGGATGCTGGTGTTCCGGTGCGTTCAGCGGTGGTCAGTCGGTCAGGTGGCGGGAGTAGGCGGGCAAGGTCAGGAAGGCCGGGAAGGTCTCCTGCAGCGCCACCTCGCGGAAGATCTCTGCCGCGTCGTCGTACCGGTCCTCGTCACCGCGGGGAACGGTGGCCAGCACGTCGGTGATGATGTCCTCGACGTACGCGGCGGTGATCGGCGTGCCGTCCTCGGTGGTGCGGTCCTGCTGGATCCACTGCCACACCTGCGAGCGCGAGATCTCGGCGGTGGCGGCGTCCTCCATCAGCCCGTCGATGGCGACGGCGCCCAGTCCGCGCAGCCAGGCCTCGATGTAGCGGATGCCCACCGACACGTTGTCGTAGACGCCGCGCGCGGTGATCGGGCGACCGATGCGCAGGTCGAGCAGCTGAGCGGCGGTGACGTTCACATCGTCGCGCTGGCGGTCGACCTGGTGGGGACGGTCGCCGAGCACGGCGTCGAACTCGGCGCGGGCCGCGGGGATCAGATCGGGGTGGGCGACCCAGGTGCCGTCGAATCCGTCGCCGGCCTCGCGGCGCTTGTCGGCGGCGACCTTCTGCAGTGCCTGCTGGGTCATCTCGGGGTCGCGGCGGTTCGGGATGAACGCGCTCATGCCGCCGATCGCGTGGGCGCCGCGCTTGTGGCAGGTCTGCACGAGCAGGTCGGTGTAGGCGCGCATGAAGGGCACCGTCATGGTGACCTCACTGCGGTCGGGCAGCACGAACCGTGCGCCGCGGCCGCGGTAGGTCTTGATGATCGAGAAGATGTAGTCCCAACGGCCGGCGTTGAGCCCGGCGCAGTGGTCGCGCAGCACGTACAGGATCTCGTCCATCTCGAAGGCGGCCGGCAGCGTCTCGATCAGCACGGTGGCGCGGATCGTGCCGTGCGGGATGCCGATGTACTCCTCGGCGAAGGTGAACACGTCGTCCCAGAGGCGGGCCTCTTCGCTGGACTCCAGCTTGGCGATGTAGAAGTACGGGCCGCGGCCGGCGTCGATCAGGGCCTGCGCGTTGTGGAAGAAGTACAGACCGAAGTCGACCAGAGAGCCCGAGGCCGCCATCGTGCGACCGGTGCGGTCGGTGAAGTCGACGTGCTTCTCGGTGAGGTGCCAGCCGCGGGGACGCATCACGATAGTGGGGGTGCGCTCGGCGGTGACGTGGTATGCCTTGCCGTCGGGAGAGGTGTACGAGAGCTCGCCGCGGATCGCGTCGCGCAGCGACAGCTGACCGCCGATGACGTTCTGCCAGGTCGGGCTGGTGGCGTCCTCCTGGTCGGCGAGCCACACCCGCGCGCCCGAGTTGAGGGCGTTGATGGTCATCTTCGGGTCGGTGGGGCCGGTGATCTCGACACGGCGGTCCTCCAGGCCGGGGCCGGGGCCGGCGACGCGCCAGTCGGCGTCCTCGCGGATGTGGCGGGTGTCTTCGCGGAACCGCGGGTCGTGGCCGTTGCCGATCTCGAACCGGCGGCGCATGCGGTCGGCGAGCCGGTCGTGGCGGCGGTTCGAGAAGCGGTGGTGCAGCTCGGTGATGAAGGCCAGAGCCGCCGGGGTGAGGATCTCGTCGAACCGCTCGTGGATCGGTCCGGTGATGTGGATCGCCGGTCCCTGGTGTGCGCCGACGGCGACGCCGGCATCCTGGATCGGCGTGGTCTGTGACGCAGTGGGAGCGGTCATGATCTGTCTCCTCCGTGAGATGTCGGTCGCTGGTGTTCGGCCGGGGTGGCTTGACATCCACTCTGGGAGAGGAATGGCCTCAGCGCAGACCAAATCGGGGGAGAAGTTTGATGGAATTTCTGTTTTTGTGACAGACTGCTCGGCATGAGTCAGCCCGAAACGGTAGAAGAACCGGACGCCCTCACGATCGGGCGCCGCATCCGACAGCTGCGCACCGCGCAGGGGATGACGCTCGAAGACCTCGCGGCGCGGATCGATCGTGCACCCAGCCAGGTGTCGATGTTCGAGACCGGCAAGCGCGAGCCGAAGCTGACCCTGCTGCAGTCGATCGCCCGTGCGCTGGGCACGGGTCTCGATGGTCTGCTCGAGGGTGAGCCGCTCGACGAGCGCAGCACTCGCGAGATCGCGTTGGAACGGGCCATGAAGGGGCAGACCTTCCAGGCGCTGGGCATCCCGGCGTTCCGCATCGCCAAGACGATCCCCGATGAGGCGCTCGAGGCGATGCTCGCGCTGCACGGCGAGATCGAACGGTTGCGCGATGAACGGTCGGCGACTCCCGAAGAGGCGCGGCGGGCCAACGTCGAGCTGCGTCACCTGATGCGCACGCAGGACAACTACTTCGTCGAGCTCGAGCAGCACGCCGCGCAGATCCTGGCCGCCGTCGGGCACCCCGGTGGTCCGATCACCCAGCGGACGGCATCCGAGATCGCCGCGCACCTGGGTTTCACCCTGCACTACGCGCCCGACCTGCCGCAGACGACGCGCAGCGTCGCCGATCTCGCGCACGGGCGGCTGTACCTCTCCAGCAGCATCCCCGCCAAGGGCGACGCCCGTACCGCGGTGCTGCAGGCCCTGTCCAGTCGCATCCTCGGCCACGGTGAACCGCGCAGCTACGCCGAGTTCCTGCGTCAGCGGGTCGAGACGAACTACCTCACCGGCGCGCTGCTGGTCCCCGAGGCGCACGTGGTGCCGGTGCTGCAGGAGGCGAAGTCACGTCGCGCCATCTCGATCGAAGACGTGCGCGACGCCTACTCGGTGTCGTACGAGACGGCGGCGCACCGGTTCACGAACCTCGCCACGCGGCACCTCGACATCCCGGTGCACTTCTTGAAGGTGCACGAGTCGGGAACGATCACCAAGGCGTATGAGAACGACGACGTGAACTTTCCGACCGACCGGCTCGGATCCATCGAGGGGCAGATGTGCTGCCGTCGCTGGACGAGCCGGGTGGTGTTCGACGTCGAAGACCGCTTCAACCCGTACTACCAGTACACCGACACCGGCAACGGCACGTACTGGTGCACGGCCCGCGTCGAGCCGTCCAGCGAAGGCCTGCATTCGGTGAGCGTGGGGGTGCGTTTCGACGACACCCGCTGGTTCGTCGGGCGCGACACGAACAACCGCGGCGTGTCGAAGCACTCGGTCGAGACCTGCTGTCGCCGTGCTCCCGCCGAACTCGAGGAGCGCTGGCGGCAGCACTCCTGGCCGAACGTCCGCACGCCGCGCACGCTGCTGGCCACCCTGCCGACCGGCGCGTTCCCCGGCGTCGACAGCACCGACGTGTACGAGTTCCTCGAGGCGCACGCGCCGGCCTGAGCGGCCGCGGCACGCTTGCTCAGGCGGGGCGGATGCCGCTCACTCGCCGGCGGCGTGCAGGGCGATCCACAGCTCGGCGCGGGCCGGGAAGGTCGCCAGATCAACGCCGAGCAGCGCGGATGCCTGTGCGATGCGACTGCGCAGGGTGTGCCGGTGCACGCCGAGCGCGTTCGCGGACGCATCGAGCACGGCGTCGTGCTCCAGCCAGACGCGCAGGGTGCGTTCCAGGTCGCTGCCCGACGCGGCGTCGACCTGCCGGATGGGGGCCAGGCGTGACTCGGCGACCAGGCGCGCCTCGTCGGTGCTGAGCGCGCCGATCATGCTCGCGCTCGCCGTGTCCGCATAGCGGGTGACCGCATCGCCGCTGCGGCCCAGCGCGAACACCGCCTGTTCGTGCATGCGCGCGAACGACCCGTACCCGTCCGCCGCCGAAACCCCCCACTGCACCGAGAAGCGATCGGCGATCTGAGCGTAGACCTGTTCCTGCGCGGCGGAGACGACCAGCACCATGCCACTGGGGGCGGCCGCGCCGAAGTATGCCAGGCCGTCCTCCGAGCGGCGGCGTTCGCACCATTCCACGATCGCCTCGGCGGGGGCATCCGCCGAGGCGACACCGACCAGGACGGGCGCGACGGGCAGTGAGCCGAGCACGCGGCGCGCCAGCGCCGGGTCGTCCCGCAGGAGCGACTGGAGCACCTGGCTGTGCAATCGCGCCCGGCTGCGGTTGAGCTGCTCGCTCTGCTCCCTGGCCAGGCCCGCCATCGCGATCACCGAGGTGACCACCGTGCGCGCCTCGGGGTCGAGGGCGTCGGTGGCCAGCGCGATCACGCCGCGCAGGTGGCCGCCGCGCCCCAGGGTGAACAGCAGAAAAGGCTGACCGTCGGCGGTGACCGATTGGGCGGCCTGCGCGCCGCGGGCAAGGAGCTCGCCCACGTGTGCTGACAGGTCGGCAGCAGCGGGCTCGGCGAGAGAGCGCGTCGGATGCTCGTGCGTGAGCGCTCCGCCGGCATCGAACATCCCGACCCAGACGTCGATCCGGCGGGCCAGTTCGCTCAGCGTCGACTCGAGTCCGCGGGGTCGCAGCGCGGCGATCGCGAGTGCCCGCTGCGCATCGAGTGCCCAGGAGCGCCGGGCGTACGCCTGAGCGGCGATCGCCTCGGCGTGCGCCCTGGCCACGGCGATGAACGGTGTGCGGTAGGGCACCTCGAACAGGGGCATCCCCAGTGCGGCGCATGCGGCGATGAGCTCGCGGGGAGCGCCGGCGTGGTGCACGTCGGCTCCGAAGCCGAGGCCGGCGACCCCGCGATCGGCGAGTCGGGTCACGTAGGCCTGCGCCTGTGCCGCGTCGCCGTCGGTGAGCTGGGTGCCCGTGGTCAGCAGCAGCAGGTCATCGGCGAGGAACGGGGTCGGGTCGAGGAGATCCGAGCTGTGCACCCACCGCAGGGGGCGATCGAGGCGATCGCCAACCTTGGCCTCCGTGGGCGACAGGAGCGTCAGCTCGAGGTCACGTCGGCGCAACAGGGTGCGCAGAGTGGGATCGTCCACGGCCACCTCTCAAGCTGCTATACGTCAGGGCGAACCCCTTGGCAGAATTGTACGCTTCGGCGAGTGCATCGGGCCCCTGCGGCTCGTACAGTCGCCATCATGACTCGTTCCGACGCAGATTCCGCAGCCCTTCCCTTCGGCGGCCCCGGCCTTCCCCAGGAGCGCCGCGTCGTCACCGCTCTTCCCGGCCCGCGCTCGGCGGAGATCCTCGCCCGCAAGGCGCAGGCCGTTCCCGCGGGCGTCGGACACACCGCGCCGATTGCGGCCGTCGCCGCCGGCGGCGGAGTCATCGTCGACGCCGACGGCAACTCGCTCATCGACCTCGGATCGGGCATCGCAGTGACCTCGGTCGGCAATGCACACCCGAAGGTCGTCGAGGCCGTCGCGGCGCAGGCCGCGCAGTTCACGCACACCTGCTTCATGGTCTCGCCCTACGAGTCGTACATCGACGTCGCCGAAGCACTCAACCGCGTCACCCCCGGCGACTTCGCCAAGAAGACCGCGCTGTTCAACTCGGGCGCCGAGGCCGTCGAGAACGCGATCAAGATCGCCCGCAAGCACACCGGCCGCCAGGCCGTCGTCGCCTTCGATCACGGCTACCACGGCCGCACCAACCTCACCATGGCGCTGACCGCTAAGTCGATGCCCTACAAGAGCGGCTTCGGTCCCTTCGCCCCCGAGGTGTACCGCGCACCGATGTCGTACCCGTTCCGCGACGGCCTCAGCGGCCAGGAGGCCGCGGCCCGCGCCATCCTGCAGCTCGAGAAGCAGATCGGCGCCGATAACCTCGCCGCTGTCATCATCGAGCCCATCCAGGGTGAGGGTGGCTTCATCGTGCCCGCCGACGGGTTCCTGCCCGCAATCGCCGAGTGGTGCCGCGCCAACGGCGTGGTATTCATCGCCGACGAGGTGCAGACCGGCTTCGCCCGCACCGGAGCGATGTTCGCCAGCGAGATCTTCGGTATCGAGCCCGACCTGATCACCACCGCCAAGGGCATCGCCGCGGGCCTGCCGCTGGCGGCCGTCACCGGACGCGCCGAGATCATGGACGCCTCGCACGCTGGCGGCCTCGGCGGCACCTACGGCGGCAACCCGATCGCGTGCGCCGCCGCGCTCGCCGCCATCGACGCCTTCGAGAACGAAGGACTGATCGAGCGCGCCCAGCAGATCGGCGCGCTGCTCACCGACCGACTCTCCCGGATGCAGGCATCCGACGCCCGCATCGGCGACGTCCGCGGCCACGGCGCAATGATCGCCGCTGAGTTCGTCGACCCCGAGACGAACGCGCCGGACGCCGCACTGACCGCTGCCGTCGCCAAGGCCTGCATCGCCGCTGGCGTGATCGTGCTCACCTGTGGCACCTACGGCAACGTCATCCGGTTCCTGCCGCCGCTGTCGATCAGCGACGAGCTGCTGGGCGAAGGCATCGACGTCGTCGCCGACGCCCTGGCTTCGGCCTAACAGACTGCCGGCCGCGGCCCGTATCGGGGGATATCGGGCCGCGGCCGGCACACACAACATGCTCCGAGAACGGCCTCGAGAACGAAGGAAAGTGCACATGACCGAGATCAACCGCGACGTGCTGATCGTGGGCGCCGGCGCAGCCGGGCTCACCGCGGCCAACGAACTGCGCAAGGCAGGCCTGTCGGTGGCCGTCCTCGAGGCGCGTGACCGCGTCGGCGGCCGCCTGTGGACCGACGTCATCGACGGCGCGATGCTCGAGATCGGCGGACAGTGGGTCTCGCCCGATCAGGACGCCCTCATCGAGACGATCGACGAGCTCGGACTGGAGACGTACAGTCGCTACCGCGAGGGCGACAGTGTGTACATCGGACCGGACGGCACCGTCAGCCGGTTCACCGGTGAGATGTTCCCAGTCGCCCCCGAGACCGAGCGTGTGATCGACGAGATCACCGAGCGCCTCGACCGGATGGTCGCCGAGATCGACCCCGACAGCCCGTGGGAGCACCCGAACGCCGCCGAGTGGGATGCCGTCACGTGGGACGCCTGGCTGCGCTCGCAGACCGACGACGACGAGGCCGTTCGCAACCTCGCCTTCGCCACCGGATCGGCCATGCTCACCAAGCCGACGCACACGTTCTCGCTCCTGCAGTCGTTGCTGATGGCCGCATCCGCCGGGTCGTACTCGAACCTCGTCGACGCCGACTTCATCCTCGACAAGCGTGTGGTCGGCGGACTCCAGCAGGTCCCGCTGCTGCTGGCCGAGCGCCTCGCCGAGGACGTGCTGCTGAACCAGCCGGTGCGCTCGCTCGAGTGGGGCGATGCCGGCGTGACCGCCACCACCGACGACACCACCGTCCGTGCCCGCTTCGCGATCCTGGCACACGCGCCGGTGCTGTACGACCGCATCTCGTTCGTGCCAGCACTGCCGCGCCGGCAGCACCAGCTGCACCAGCACCTGTCGATGGGCTTCGTCATCAAGGTGCACGCCGTCTACGATCGTCCGTTCTGGCGCGAGCAGGGGCTCAGCGGCACCGCCTTCAGCCCGTACGAGCTCTCGCACGAGGCCTACGACAACACCAACCACGGCGACGAGCGCGGCACCCTCGTCGGCTTCGTCAGCGACCAGAACGCCGACGACCTGTTCACCCTGTCGGCCGAGGAGCGCAAGGAGCGCATCCTGGAGTCGCTGTCGCACTACTACGGTCCCGAGGCGAAGAACCCGGTCGTGTACTACGAGAGCGACTGGGGCAGCGAGGAATGGACCCGCGGCGCGTACGCCGCCAGCTTCGACATGGGCGGGCTCCACCGCTACGGAAGCGACCTGCGCACGCCCGTCGGGCCGATCCACTTCGCCTGCTCCGACATGGCCGGTGCCGGTTACCAGCACGTCGACGGCGCCATCCGGATGGGTCGCCTGGCGGCCACCCGCATCATCGAGCAGAGCCGCGCATGAGCCCTTCGTCGATCGTCATCGGATACACCGCGACGCCGGCCGGCGCCGACGCCCTGGCTCTGGGCGTGCGCCTGGCCCGCGGCCTCGGCATGCGCCTCGACCTGGTCGTCGTGCTGCCCGCCGAGGGCACCCGCAACGCGGCCGTGCCGCCCGAGCGCGCCTACGTCGACCACATCCGCCGCCAGGCGCAGGAGTGGTTGCGGACGGCATCCGCCACGATCCCCGACGACGTCGAGCGCATGGGGCATGTGCGCTTCGGCGACTCCTTCGCGGCGGGACTCATCGCCGCCGCCGAGGAGTTCGACGCGCGACTGATCGTCGTGGGTGCCGCCGGTACCAGCGCCTTCGGTCGACACCGGCTCGGTTCGGTGGCATCCGACCTCGTGCACTCGTCGCCGATCCCCGTCGCGCTGGCGACGGCCGGCTCGGCAGAGGACGTCGATCTCGCCCTGCCCATCACGCGCGTGAGCGCGGCGATCGGCACCAGGGAGGGCTCGGACGTCCTCCTGGAGGAGGCCGTCGCCTTCACCCGAGCCAGCGGCGGATCACTGCGGCTGATCTCGCTCGTCCCGTTCGACACCCCGGCCGGACTCGACACCGCCGCCATCACCCTCGTGCGCAACTCGCACGGCGGCGATGTGCTCGCGCAGGCGCGCGAGGCGCTGCCCGCGGGCGTCGAGGCGACCGTCGAGCGCGCGACCGGAGACAGCGTCGAGGATGCTGTCGCACACCTGCCGTGGGAGCCGGGCGAGATCGTTCTCGTCGGCTCCAGTCGGCTCGCGCAACCGCGCCGGCTGTTCCTCGGCTCGACCGCGGCCAAGATGCTGCACGAGCTGCCCGTCCCCATGATCGTCGTTCCCCGCACCCGCGGCACCGGAAAGGCCTGAGGCCACAGAATGTCCCAGAAATCGCACAGCGTCGTGCCGGACCCGGTCACCACCGGTATCTCCCGCAAGGGTCTGAGCAGCGGAACCGTCGGTCTGCTCGGAGCCGTCGTGATCGGTATCTCGTGCATCGCGCCCGCGTACACCTTCACCGCGGCCGTCGGACCGACGGCATCCGAGGTCGGATCGCAGATCCCGGCGATCATCCTCGTCGGCTTCATCCCGATGCTGCTGGTCGCCTTCGGGTACCGCGAGCTGAACCGCCAGATGCCGGATGCCGGCACCTCGTTCACGTGGGCGGCCCGCGCCTTCGGCCCCTGGGTGGGGTGGATGGCCGGATGGGGCCTGGTCGTCGCGACCATTCTGGTGCTGTCGAACCTCGCCGGCGTCGCCGTGGACTTCCTGTTCCTGCTGCTGTCGCAGATCACCCGCGATCCCGCCATCGCCGACCTCGCCGGCATCACCTGGATCAACATCGCCGTCTGCCTGCTGTTCATGCTCGGCGCCACCTTCATCTCGTACCGCGACATGAAGACCACGCAGAAGCTGCAGTACTGGCTGGTCGGGTTCCAGCTGCTCGTGCTGGTGTTCTTCGCCGTCGCCGCGATCAGCCAGGCCGTCTCGGGCAACGGCTTCGACTTCCAGCCGTTCGATCCGTCCTGGTTCAACCCGTTCGAGGTCTCGTCGTTCAGCGCGTTCGCGGCGGGTCTGTCGCTGTCGATCTTCATCTTCTGGGGCTGGGATGTCACCCTGACGATGAACGAGGAGACCAAGGACCCCGAGCGCACGCCGGGACGCGCGGCGACCGTGACCGTGCTGACCATCGTGTCGCTGTACCTGCTGCTGTCGGTCGCGATGATCATGTACGCCGGCGTCGGCACCGGTGAGCTGGGCCTGGGTAACGAGGGCATCCAGGAGAACGTCTTCTTCCACCTGTCGGGACCGATCCTCGGCCCGCTGGCGTTCCTGGTATCGCTGGCCGTGCTCACCAGCTCGGCATCGTCGCTGCAGTCCACATTCGTGGGTCCTGCGCGCACGCTGCTGGCGATGGGGCACTACGGGGCACTGCCCTCGGCGTACGCCAAGGTCAGCCCGCGCTTCTTCACCCCCGGCTACGCCACGATCGTGTCGGCCATCGTCGCCTCGGCGTTCTACGCGATCATGCGCGTCGTCAGCGAGGACACCCTGTGGGACACCATCCTGACGCTGGGCATGATGATCTGCTTCTACTACGGCATCACGGCGTTCGCGTGCGTGTGGTACTTCCGCAAGCAGTGGTTCGACTCGGCGCGCAACGTGTTCTTCACCTTCCTGTTCCCGCTCATCGGCGGCATCCTGCTCGCGGTGCTGTTCTTCACCACGCTGATCGACTCGATGGACCCGGCCTACGGCTCGGGCACCGAGATCGGCGGAGTCGGCATCGTCTTCATCCTCGGCATGCTCATCATCGGGGTCGGGATCGTGGTGATGATCATCAACGCGATCCGCCGCCCCGCCTTCTTCCGAGGTGAGACGCTGGGTATCGACGCCCCGCCGAGCCTGCGCCGCCGCTGACCCACCCTCCCCACACAGAATCGAGAACCACCCATGAGCACAGCACTCGCATCCAACGAGCAGGAACTGCTCGGCCGGGTACCCACCGGTCTCTTCATCGGCGGCGAGTGGATCGACGCCGAAGAGGGCCGCACCTTCGACGTGCGCGACCCCGCGACCGGTGAGGTCATCGCCTCGATCGCCGATGCGACGCCGGCCGACGGCATCCGCGCGCTCGACGCGGCCGTCGCCGCGCAGGAGTCGTGGGCGGCGACCCCGCCCCGCACGCGCAGCGACATCCTGCGTCGCGCCTTCGACCTCGTGCAGGAGCACAAGGAGGACCTCGCGCTGCTGATGACCCTCGAGATGGGAAAGCCGCTGGCCGAGGCCCGTGGCGAGGTCGTCTACGGCGGTGAGTTCCTGCGCTGGTTCAGCGAGGAGGCCGTGCGCATCACGGGTCGCTACGGCACCAGCCCCGAGGGCACCGGACGCATGATCGTCTCGCAGCGTCCCGTCGGACCGTCGTTCTTCATCACGCCGTGGAACTTCCCGTTCGCGATGGCGACCCGCAAGATCGCCCCCGCGCTCGCCGCGGGCTGCACCGTGGTCATCAAGCCGCCGGCACTGACCCCGCTGACGACGATCTTCTTCACCCGTCTGCTCGAAGAGGCGGGCTTGCCGGCCGGTGTCGTCAACGTGGTGCAGACCTCGTCGTCGTCCAAGCTGTCGGCGCCGATCATCGCCGACCCGCGCCTGCGCAAGCTCTCGTTCACTGGATCGACCGGCGTCGGCCAGAAGCTCATCGAGCAGGCCGCTCAGGGCGTGCTGCGCGTGTCGATGGAGCTCGGTGGCAACGCGCCGTTCGTCGTCTTCGAGGATGCTGACCTCGACAAGGCGGTCGACGGTGCGATGGCCGCGAAGTTCCGCAACATCGGCCAGGCATGCACGGCCGCGAACCGGTTCATCGTGCACGAGGACATCGCCGAGGAGTTCGCGCGCCGGGTCACCGAGCGCGTGCAGGCGATGAAGATCGGACGCGGCACCGAAGAGGGCGTCACCATCGGCCCGCTGATCGACGCGGATGCCGTCGGCAAGGCCGCCGAGCTCGTCGGCGATGCTGTTGAGCGCGGGGCCCGTGTGCTCGCCGGCGGCGCGGCCGTCGAGGGCACCGGAACGTTCTACCAGCCGACCGTGCTCACCGACGTGGTCGCCGGCAGCGACATCCTGCGCGAGGAGATCTTCGGACCCGTGCTGGCGATCGCGACCTTCGCCGACGAGGCCGAGGCCGTGCGCCTGGCCAACGACACCGAGTACGGGCTGGTCTCGTACGTCTTCACTCAGGACCTCGCGCGCGGACACCGCATGATCGAGGCGCTTGAGACGGGCATGATGGGGCTGAACGTGGGCGTCGTCTCGAACGCCGCTGCACCCTTCGGCGGCGTCAAGCAGTCCGGCATCGGCCGCGAAGGCGGTTTCGAGGGCATCCACGAGTACCTGTCCACCAAGTACACGCTCATCCCGGCGTGAGCCACCACACACGAAGCGAGGAACCGACATGACCGACTACGCCGTCGTCAACCCGGCCACCGGCGAGACCGAAGCCGCATTCGAGACGTTCACCGACGCCCAGATCGAGGATGCCGTCGCCCGTGCCGCGAGCGCCGCCGTCACGTGGGCGGCGACCCCGCCCGCCGAGCGTGCGGAAGTGATCCGTCGCATCGCGCAGCTGCACCGCGAACGTCGCGACGAGTTCGCCGCGATCATCGTGCGCGAGATGGGCAAGCCGATCGCCGCGGCCGAGGGTGAGGTCGACTTCGCCGCCGACATCATCGAGTACAACGCCGACAACATCGACAAGATCACCGGCGACACCCCGCTCGACATCCTGGGCGAGGGCAGTGCCGTCGTGCGCCGCGCGCCCCTGGGCGCCCTGCTGGGCATCATGCCGTGGAACTTCCCCGCGTACCAGGTGGCACGCTTCGCGGCCCCCAACCTGGCGGTGGGAAACACGATCATCCTCAAGCACGCCCCGCAGTGCCCCGAGTCGGCCGCGCTGCTCGAGCGCATCTACCGCGATGCGGGCCTGCCCGACGGCGCGTACGTCAACGTGTACGCCACCAACGAGCAGGCCGCGACGATCATCGCCGACCCGCGCGTGCAGGGCGTCTCGGTGACCGGTTCCGAGCGCGCCGGCGCGGCCGTCGCGGAGGTCGCCGGGCGCAACCTCAAGAAGGTGGCGCTGGAACTCGGTGGGTCCGACCCGTTCATCGTGCTCTCGACGGATGACATGGATGCTGTCGCTCAGGCCGCGGTTGATGCACGCCTCGACAACAACGGCCAGTCCTGCAACGGCGCCAAGCGCTTCATCGTGGTCGACGAGCTCTACGACGCCTTCACCGAGAAGTTCGTCGCGGGCCTCGCCGCTGTCTCGGCCGAGGACCCGACGCAGCAGGACACCGTGCTGGGCCCGCTGTCGTCGACGGCGGCCGCCGAGCGCCTGCAGCAGCAGGTCGACGAGGCACTCGCGCAGGGCGCGACGCTGCTGACCGGCGGCACCCGCAACGGCACGTTCTTCGCACCGACCGTCCTCGCCGACGTCACCGCCGACATGAACGTGTATCGCGAGGAGCTGTTCGGACCCGCCGCGGTCGTGTACCGCGTGGCCGACGAGGCCGCTGCGGTCGCGCTCGCCAACGACACCTCGTTCGGTCTCGGCTCGTACGTGTTCACCACCGACCCGGCGCAGGCCGAGCGCGTCGCGGATGCCATCGAGGCCGGCATGGTCTACATCAACCTGGTGCTCGCCGACAGCCCCGAGCTGCCCTTCGGTGGCGTCAAGCGCAGCGGTACCTCGCGCGAGATGGGCCTGCTGGCCGCCGACGAGTTCGTCAACAAGAAGCTCATCCGCACCGCCTGATCCGTGCGACCATGACCCTCCGGATGCCCGTTCCGTGGCATCCGGAGGGTCTCTCGCATCCGTCCGCGAATCTCGTTACGATCGGCCCAAGGGACGTCCACCGCGAAGGGAGGCACAGCGTGTCCGCACCCGAGTACTCCTTCGTCAGCGTTCCGTTGCGCCGAGACCGTGCGGGGTGGGAGTTCGCCTTCGACTATCAGACCGTCATCACCGAGCGCGCCGCCGACGGGTGGGGCTTCGTGCAGTTGATCCTGCTCGAGCACCACACCGAACCGCGTGCCGACCTCGTCTTCGTGCGAAAGGGTCAAGAGCAATGAAACATCCGTTGCGTCTGCTGCAGTCATTCGTCGTGTTCATCGCGGGACTGTTCGGGTTGTTCGTGTTCGCGGGCAACCTGATGGACTACGACTCGAACTATCAGTTCGTCGTGCACGTGCTGTCGATGGACACCACTTTCGAGGGCAACGCGTTGATGTGGCGCGCGATCGACAGCCCGGTGATCCACACGATCGGCTACATCGGCATCATCATCGCCGAGGGCGTCTTCGCGGGTCTCGCACTCTACGGCGGTGTGCTGCTGTTCTTGCGGCGCAACGCCGACATCGCCGCCTACGACCGGGCCAGGGGCTGGGGCTACGCCGCCTTCGCCCTGGGCTTCGCGATCTGGTTCCTCGGCTTCATCGTGGTCGGCTCGGAATGGTTCGCGATGTGGCAGTCGGGCATCTGGAACGGCAAGGACACCGCGATGGGCATCGTCACGCTGTGGGCCGCGTTCGCGGTGCTGCTCGCGATGAACGAGCCTGCGCGTGAGGGGAGCGCAGCATGAACCTCTACGACGACCCGGTCACCGTTCTTCCGGAGCAGCGGTGTTGGGAGCTGGTGCGCACTCAGGAACTCGGAAGGCTCGTCACGCATGTCGGCGACGTCGTCGACGTCTTCCCCGTGAACTACGCGGTCGACGATGAGGGCATCATCTTCCGCACGGCACCCGGAACCAAGCTGCTTGAACTGACGGTCAACGCCGATGTGATTTTCGAAGTCGATGATCACACCGACACCGAGGCGTGGAGCGTCATCATGCGTGGTCGTGCGACGGCTTTGGAGAGCGAGGCCGACATCGAGCGGGCCGAGAACACCGGCCTGCGCCCGTGGATCCCCACGCTCAAGCGCGTCTTCGTGCGCATCGAGCCGACGCGCATCAGCGGCCGGGGCTTCCGTCGAGACCCCGAGCCCGAGCGCACCGGCGTCGCGGAGTACTGATCGGCTGTGCACCGCGCGAATCACCCGGGATTTCGGTTCGGTTCGGTCGGATGCCGCGGATGCCGTACACTGATCTAGCAGTTGTCTGCATCCTTCACCGTGCCCCACACGGCACGCGAAGGAGGTAGACCCAGAGGTCGCAAGGTCTCTAGGGCGGTAGCTCAATTGGCAGAGCAGCGGTCTCCAAAACCGCAGGTTGCAGGTTCGATTCCTGTCCGCCCTGCGCGTCAGCGCACATGCTGGCTCACGAAAGGTACGTACCGGATGGAACAGGACGACGTTCGCGGCGACATCGTCGCAGCAGGCCCGTACGCACTGCGCGAGAAGAAGCTGGGCTTCTTCGGGCGCATCGCTCTGTTCTTCCGCCAGGTGATCGGCGAACTGAGCAAGGTCGTCACCCCGACTCGCAAAGAGCTGGTCAAGTACACCGCCGTGGTCTTCGTGTTCGTGCTGATCGTGATGGGCATGGTGTACGGCCTCGACTGGATCTTCGGGAGCCTGACGCACGTCGTGTTCGGAGTCCCGCTCGGCTGACGCACCCTCGACGTCCGCAGGAACCCCTGGGAACGTCGCAGTGAACGGAAAGAAGCAACGTGTCTGAACGATATTCCGACGATGCGGACTGGGCGACAGCCGCAGAGCAGTCGAGTGAAGAGGACGAGTCCCAGGAGGGCAACGTCCTCGCCGAGCAGGAGCAGTCGGCCACGGCCGCCGAGCACGTGGCTTTGCACGTCGAGGGCGACGGGGAAGACGCCGAGAACTTCGGCGGCGACACGGATGACATCGAGATCGAAGACCCGGAGGCAGACGCGATCGTGAACGACGCTCTCAACCTGGACGAAGCAGCTGAGTCAGAAGCAGCCGCAGAGGTCCTCAACGACGCCGTGGCGGAAGACACCGCCGACGCAGAGGCCGCAGCCGCTGAAGAAGTGGCACCCTACGACGGCCCCGAGATCGACGGCGACAGCGCCGATGAGCCTGCGGAGGAAGACCCCTACGAGGCCTTCCGCATGGATCTGCGGATGCTGCCCGGCAAGTGGTACGTCATCCACTCCTACGCCGGCTTCGAGCGCAAGGTGAAGGCCAACATCGAGCAGCGCAAGTCGACGCTCGAAGTAGAGGACGACATCTACCAGATCGAGGTCCCGATGGAGGACGTCGTCGAGATCAAGAACGGCCAGCGCAAGATGGTCACGCGCGTGCGCATCCCCGGCTACGTGCTGGTGCGCATGGAGCTCAACGAGGACACCTGGTCGGTCGTGCGTCACACGCCCGGCGTCACGGGCTTCGTGGGCAACGCCCACAACCCCACACCGCTCCGCTTCGAAGAGGCCTTCAACATGCTGAAGTCGCTCGTCGAGGTCAAGGATGTGCCGACCGCGAAGTCCATTGCTGCCAAGGGTGGCGTCGCCGTCGCCCGCCCGGTGGCCGCTGAGGTCGACTTCGAGATCGGCGAGACGATCACGATCAAGGAAGGGTCGTTCGCGGGCCTTCCCGGTTCGATCAGCGAGATCAAGCCCGAGAGCGGCAAGCTCACGGTTCTCGTCTCGCTCTTCGAGCGCGAGACTCCGGTCGAACTGTCGTTCGACCAGGTCACCAAGATGGCCTGACCCGCACAGCATTCACGAACGGCCGCCCCGGAACGGGGCGGCCGTTCGTGCGTTCTCGGGTATACTTGGATGGTTTGTGCGCCCGTTTCTCGTGCGCGCGAGCAACCGCAGCCCGGAACCGCCGGGTTCGCGGGAGAACGGATGCGTGCCGCATTCGCTCGATGAAAGGAAAGAGAATGGCACCGAAGAAGAAGGTGACCGGCCTGATCAAGCTTCAGATCAACGCCGGTGCAGCCAACCCGGCGCCGCCGATCGGCCCCGCGCTCGGTCAGCATGGCGTCAACATCATGGAGTTCTGCAAGGCGTACAACGCCGCGACCGAGTCGCAGCGCGGCAACGTCATCCCCGTGGAGATCACCGTCTACGAGGACCGCAGCTTCACGTTCATCCTGAAGACCCCGCCGGCAGCCGAGCTGATCAAGAAGGCCGCTGGTGTCGCGAAGGCATCGCCCACGCCGCACACGGTCAAGGTCGGAAAGCTCACCAAGGAGCAGGTCCGCCAGATCGCCGAGACCAAGCAGCCCGACCTGAACGCGAACGACATCGACGCTGCGTCGAAGATCATCGCCGGCACCGCCCGTTCCATGGGCATCACGGTCGAGGACTGAGGGGGATAAATCATGGCTAAGTCCAAGGCATACCAGGCTGCCCTCGCCAAGATCGAGGCAGACCGTTTCTACACTCCCGCTGAGGCTGTCGCCCTGGCCAAGGAGACCGGTTCGGCGAAGTTCGACTCGACCGTCGAGGTCGCGCTGAAGCTCGCTGTTGACCCCCGCAAGGCAGACCAGATGGTGCGCGGCACCGTCATGCTGCCGCACGGCACCGGTAAGACCGCCCGCGTCATCGTTTTCGCCAACGGCCCGGCCGCTGAGGCTGCGATCGCCGCTGGTGCGGACGAGGTCGGTGGCGCCGAGCTGATCGAGAAGGTCGCCGGTGGCTGGACCGATTTCGACGCCGCGGTCTCGACCCCCGAGCTGATGGGTCAGGTCGGTCGTCTGGGTAAGGTGCTGGGTCCCCGTGGCCTCATGCCCAACCCCAAGACCGGCACCGTGACTCCGAACCCGGCCAAGGCCGTTGAGGAGATCAAGGGCGGAAAGATCGAGTTCCGCGTCGACAAGCACGCCAACGTGCACTTCATCGTCGGCAAGGCCTCGTTCAGCACTGAGCAGCTGAACGAGAACATCGACGCCGCTCTCGAAGAGATCGTGCGTCTGAAGCCGTCGAGCGCGAAGGGCCGCTACATCCAGAAGGGCGCCGTGTCGACCACGTTCGGCCCCGGCATCCCGCTGGACGTCAACGCCATCTGAGTCTGAGACTCGCTTTCGAAGACCCTCACCCCGCTCGGGGTGAGGGTCTTCTGCGTTGCGGCTCAGCCGAAGAGTACGGGCAGCACCAGGTTCACACCGAGCGCGATCATCACGACGGCGATACCGGCATCGAGCATCCGCCACGCGCGCGGTGTACGCAGCCATCTACCCAGGTGACGCGCACCGAATCCCAGCGCGGTGAACCACACGAAGCTGGCGATCACGGCGCCCGTCGCGAACAACCAGCGGCCGTCGCCGTGTGTCGCGGCGACTGAGCCCAGCATGAGCACCGTGTCGAGGTACACGTGCGGGTTCAGCCAGGTCAGCGCGAGCACCGTCGCCAGGGTGGGTGCCAGGCGGGTGCGGGCCAGCATCGTGCTCGCGGACCCGGATGTCGGGTGGCTCGGCCCCGGGGATGCGGTGTCGTCGGATGCGAGCAGCTCGCCCCCTCCCCGCCAGGCCCGTCGGGCAGCGACCAGTCCGTATCCGACGAGGAAGGCTGCGCCCGCCCAGCGCGCGACGACCACGAGCCAGGGTGCGGTCTCGATCAGCAGTCCAAGGCCGGCGACGCCGGCGATGATCAGCACCGCATCAGAGAGAGCGCACACCAGCACGACCGGGAGAACGTACTCACGCCGTAAGCCCTGCCGCAGCACGAAGACGTTCTGCGCGCCGATGGCGATGATCAAGGAGAGGCCGAGGCCGAGGCCGGCGAGCACGGTGAGCATTCCTTCACGGTATCGAGGCACGGATCATTAGCGCCAACAAAGATTCGTGCTCGGCCATTAGCATTGCTTATGTGAAGATCGATGCGCAGCTTGCCGCGACCATCGCCGCGGTGATCGACGAGGGCAGCTTCGAAGCGGCCGCGCGCAGACTGCACATCACCCAGTCGGCGGTGAGCCAGCGGGTGCGCGTTGTCGAGCAGCAGATCGGGCGGGCGGCGCTCGTGCGTTCGCGCCCTGTGCGCGCGACCGAGGCGGGCGAAGCGCTCGTGCGCCTTGCACGTCAGGTCGAGCTACTGGAGCACGATGTGATGGTGGCCTTCGGTCTCGGAGACGCCGAACCCGAAGCCGCTGTCGAGACCGCGGCGCGCGTGCGGATCCCGCTCGCCGTGAATGCTGACTCCATGGCGACGTGGTTCCTGTCTCCGATCGCGCGGATCGCGCGACAGCATCCGATCGATGTCGATCTGCACCGCGACGATCAGGACTACACCGCGCGGATGCTCGAGTCGGGCGAGGTCATGGCAGCCGTCACCAGCGAGGCAGAGCCGGTGGGCGGTAGCGCGGTGACACCCTTGGGTGTGCTCGAGTACCGAGCCATGGCGACGACCGACTACTTCGAGCGCTGGTTCGCAGACGGTGTCTCGAACGACGCGCTGCGCAAGGCGCCCTTCGTCGATTTCGATCGGCGCGACGCGCTGCAGCAGGGGTGGCTGCGGGCGCGGGGAGTCGATCCGTGGTCGGTGCCCAGGCACTACGTGCCGGCGTCGCACGACTTCTCTCACGCCGTGCGGCTGGGGCTCGGATGGGGACTGATCCCGATGCCGCAGGCGACCGAAGACCTGATCGAGCTGGGGGAGCCGCGCATTCGCGTGCCCTTGTACTGGCAGCAGTGGAACCTGCGCTCACCGCTGCTCGATGCGATCGCTGCAGAGGTCGCCGACGAGGCGTCGCGCGTGCTGGTGCCGTTGCGCTGAGATCAGTCGCTGAGGGCGAGCGCGCGGAACATGTCGCGCTCGCGGAGTGAGTCGCGGCGGCTCTCGGCGGGCGCGGCGCCGGTGGGAGGACGTTGACCAGTCGTGCGGTGATACAACTCGTCGATCAGACGGGTCGCGAGGTCGACGAGGCGGCCGATCTCTTTCTCGTCGCGGTCGATCCACACCGAACGGGGCTCGTCGTGCAGCGGTCGGAAGTCGTCGTGCTCTTCCCACACGAATAACGTGCGCTCGGCGCCCAGCACGTGCTGCTGCCACCACACCTGCCGCAGGTAGTTGCGGGGGATGGTGCGCCAGGACTTGTTGGTCGTCTTGATCTCGGCGAGCAGTACCCGGCCCTCGCCGTTGACACAGACGCCGTCCGGCGTCGCGAGATGGCGCTTCTCGACCGCGGCGTGGAACAGCGCCGACGAGGGCAGGATGCCGTGAGTCGAGGCGACCCACGCGGCGATCTCGGGCTCGCGACGGCGGCCGTGATCTGTGTACGCGTTGCCGCCGAAACGCGGCCCGCCGCCGAGCTTGGAGTCCGCGGCGCGAATGATCGAGGCGTCTCCCGAGAGCCCTGCGACATCGGTTGCGGTGATCCCCCGTGCGCGAGCGCGAAGCCACGCGACCCGGTCGCGGGAGTCCGCGACGATCCGGGCTTCGAGTTCGGGGGTCACTCCACGAGGCTACCCCAAGCCGTGGGGGTCCTTGACCCTCCCACGCCGCGTGATTTGGGGTGGGCCGTCGGATGCCGTAGACTTCACGTAACCGAAGACCGCCGGTCATCGTCATGTGCGCAAGCACGCGTCGATCGAAGCACTGCATCGCAGGGGCCCGCGCAGGTGTGCGATTTCTTTCTGAAGCTCCGTGCGCTTGCGCCGGAGCTTTTCTCATGTGGTGGGCAGTCAAGGTCGACGCCCCGCATCCGTGTGGCGTCCGTACACAGAAGGAGTGACCATGGCGCAGAAGGATGCAACGGTTGCCGAGCTCACGAAGTCTTTCGAGAGCTCGAACGCCGTCCTGCTGACCGAGTACCGCGGTCTGACGGTTGCCCAGCTCAAGGAGCTGCGCAACGCTATCCGTCAGGACGCGGAATACGCCGTGGTGAAGAACACGCTGACCAAGATCGCCGCGAACAACGCGGGGATCACGACGCTGGACGAGGGCCTCAAGGGCCCGTCGGCCGTCGCGTTCGTGCACGGTGACTTCGTCACCACCGCCAAGGCTCTGCGTGACTTCGCCAAGGCCAACCCGCTTCTCGTGATCAAGGGCGGCGTCTTCGAGGGCAACGCTCTCGACGCCGACGAGGTCAACAAGTACGCCTCGCTCGAGAGCCGTGAGGTTCTGCTGGCGAAGGCAGCGGGCATGATGAAGGCGACGATGGGCAAGGCTGCTGCCACCGTCGACGCGCTTCGCGAAAAGCTGGAGACCGCCGAGGCCGCGTAAGCGTCCGGCGTCTTCCTCACACAAACCCCATTTATTAGGAGATACATCATGGCGAAGCTCACCACTGAGGAGCTGCTGGAGCAGTTTGCGGACCTGACCCTCATCGAGCTCAGCGAGTTCGTGAAGGCGTTCGAGGAGAAGTTCGACGTCACCGCGGCCGCTCCGGTCGCCGTTGCCGGCGCAGCCGGTGGCGCTGGCGATGCCGCTGCCGAGGAGGAGAAGGACTCGTTCGACGTCATCCTCGAGGCTGCTGGCGACAAGAAGATCCAGGTCATCAAGGCCGTCCGCGAGCTCACCTCGCTGGGTCTCGGCGAGGCCAAGGCTGTCGTCGACGGCGCTCCGAAGGCCGTCCTCGAGGGCGCCAACAAGGAGACCGCTGAGAAGGCCAAGGAGGCCCTGGAGGGCGCCGGCGCCACGGTTACCCTCAAGTAAGACTTCTTACTGACACAGAAGGCCCCGGGTTCGCCCGGGGCCTTCTGTGTACCCGGATCAGCGCGGCACCGTCGTCGACGCGCGCATGATCAACTCCGAGGGCAGCACCCGGTGCACGGTTTCCGCGCCGGGTGAGTCCATGCGGTCGCGCAGCATGCGGACCGCCTCACGGCCCTGTTCTTTCGGATGCTGCAGGACGGTCGTCAGCGAGAACATCTCCGCGTGCGCATGGTCATCGATGCCGACCACGCTGAGATCGGCGGGGGAGGACACCCCCAGTCGTCGCGCGGCGATGATGCCTCCGATGGCCACTTCGTCGCAGACGGCGACCACCGCCGTCGGACGGGAGCGCCGGTCTCCCAGCATCCGCACCGCCGCTTCGTACCCGCCGGGCATCGTCGCCTCGCCCGAAGCGTGGCGGATGCCGGCTTCGAGACCTGCGGTGCTCATGGCCGCGCGGTAGCCGGCGAGCCGCTGCTCGTCACCGAAGGCGTGTGTCGCGGCATCCGCTCTACCGCCGAGGAACGTGATGTCGCGGTGTCCGAGGTCGATGAGGTGTTCGGTCGCGAGTCGCCCAGCGGCCGTGTCATCGATCGAGATCGCGCTGGTGCCCTCGGCGTACGAGCCGACGCTCACCAAGGGCGAGCCGACGAGCATGAGCCGTTCGAGCTCGCGGGCGCTGGGTTGGATGCCGACGGCGATGATGCCGTCGAGGCGACGCTGCGGCAGGATCTCTTCGAACAGCCGGGTGCGTTCCGCTGACCCCTCTCGGCTGCCGTAGAGCACCAGGTCGTGCCCGGACGTGAGCAGTTCCTGCTGGATGCCGCTGAGCAGCTCAGAGAAGAACCAGCGGTCGAGGGTGGGGACGATCACGCCTACCGACAGCGTGCGGCCCGTCGCCAGGCTCTGCGCCGAGGAGTGCACGACGTACGCGAGCTCGCGGGCCGCGGCGTGTACGCGTTCACTGGTGTCGTCGGCGACGTAGCCGCTGCCGCTCAGAGCGCGGCTGGCGGTCGCTTTCGAGACGCCGGCGCGGGCTGCGACATCGGCAAGCGTGCTCATCGTTCGTCCTCTGGGGGAAAGTCGGGATTCCGAACACCGTGTCGCGGAACCGGTTCCACACGCTATGCTGTGGGAGCGCTCCCACGCAACGGGTCACGGCTGGACAACGGTTGTCGAGAACGGCTCGTGCGGGCATTGTGTCGGGGCGTCCAAGACAAGTAGGTTGTTCTGGAATCGGTTCCTCATTGTTGCGGGACACGCCGCGTCGGGGAGCAGAGACCCACTCGAAGAGGAGAAATGACATGGCACAGTCACAGCGCTATCGGCGCCTCGCGCCGCTGGCACTGCTCGGTGCGGCGGGCGTCGCACTGGCAGGGTGCGGAGCTCCTGGCGCACCGGACGGCGGCAGCGACGCCGGCAGTGAAGACGTGGCCGGCGAGACCGTCACGATCTACGGCACGATCGTCGACAGCGAGGCAGAGCTGCTCCAGGAGTCCTGGGCCGGTTTCGAGGAAGAGACCGGGATCGAGATCAAGTACGAGGGCAGTCAGGACTTCGAGACGCAGCTCGGAACCCGTGCACAGGGCGGGAACCCGCCCGACATCGCGATCTTCCCGCAGCCGGGACTCTTCGCCGACTTCGCCACCCGTGACTTCCTTCTGCCCGCACCCGCCGAGGTCGAGCAGAACGCGAACGAGTACTGGACCGAGGACTGGGTCAACTACGGAACGGTGGACGGCACGTTCTACGGCGCGCCCCTGATGGCGAACGTCAAGGGCTGGATCTGGTACTCGCCGACGAAGTTCGCCGAGTGGGGCGTGGAGGTTCCGACGACGCTCGATGAGATGCAGACGCTCACCGAGTCCATCCAAGCGGCGACCGGCGAACCGGCGTGGTGTGCAGGCTTCGAGTCCGGCACGGCGACCGGATGGCCAGGCACGGACTGGGTCGAGGACTACGTGCTGCGTCAGGCGGGCCCCGATGTGTACGACCAGTGGGTCACCAACGACGTGCCGTTCACCGATCCGCAGATCAAAGCCGCCTTCGACTCCGTCGGCGACATCCTGCTCGACCCGGCCAACGTGAATGCCGGATTCGGTGACGTCCGCTCGATCAACTCGACCGCGTTCGGCGATGTCGCCCCGAAGGTCGCGGACGGATCGTGCGCACTCACGCACCAGGCATCGTTCCTGTCGGGCTTCTTCCCCGATGGCACGACGATCGCTGAGGACGGCGACGTCTGGGCGTTCATGCTCCCTGGCGAGAGTGCAGACGCCAGCGCGGTCACGGGCGCAGGTGAGATCGTGGGAGCGTTCAGCGACTCCGCCGCAACGCAGCAGGTGCTCGCGTACCTCTCCAGCCCCGAGTGGGCGAACAGCCGCGTGAGCCTGGGCGGCGTCACCTCGGCCAACAACGGACTGGACCCCGCCAACGCGCAGGACCCGATCCTTCAGGAGACCATCAAGATCCTGCAGGATCCCGACACCACGTTCCGGTTCGACGCCAGTGACCTGATGCCCGGTGCAGTCGGCGCGGGCACGTTCTGGAAGGGAATGGTCGCCTGGGTCAACGGCACGTCGACCGATGAGGTGCTCCAGCAGATCGAGACGGGCTGGCCCGCGGGCTGACCGACTCGGGTGGGCCGCCTTCGGGCGGCCCACTCCACCTCTGACCTGATCCGGGCAACGGTGCACGGATCATCGCCACTCGTGCAAGGGAATCGATGTGACCGCGACTGACTTCTTCCAATGGGTGGGCACGATGCCACCTGTCGTGCAGGCGGTGATCGTCGTCATCGCCTTCGCGATCGTCGTGGCCGTCATTCTGTTCCTCGTCGACGTCGCGCCGCGTTCCGGGCCCTGGTACACCGCCGCGCGACTAGCGATGTGCCTGCTCGTCCCCTTCGCCGTGATGTGGTTCTTCCGCTCGTACTACTGGGCGATCGGTGTGGCAGTCGTCGTCGGGGGCGTGTTCTTCCTGCTCGACTATCGATCGCGCGCGGGGAAGGGCTACCTCATCCAACTCGTGGCGTTCATGGCGCCGGCGTTCCTGCTGCTGACGGTGGGCCTCGTGCTCCCGTCGATCCAGACGTTCGTCGCATCGTTCATGAACTCGTCGGGTAAGAGCTTCATCGGCCTCGACAACTATCTGTGGATCTTCGGTCAGCCCGACGGCATCCGCGTCGTGGTCAACACGATCGTGTGGGTGCTGGTCGTCCCGACCGTCTCGACCATCGTGGGGTTGGCGTACGCGGTGTTCATCGACCGCACGCGCGGCGAGAAGGTCTACAAGGTACTGGTCTTCATGCCGATGGCGATCTCGTTCGTCGGCGCCGGCATCATCTGGCGGTTCATGTACGAGTACCGCGGGCCGCAGTACGACCAGATCGGCCTGCTCAACCAGATCCTCGTGTGGTTCGGGGGAGAACCGCAGCAGTTCCTGCTGAACCCTCCGTGGAACACCTTCTTCTTGATCGTCGTCCTCATCTGGGTGCAGACCGGGTTCGCGATGGTCATCCTGTCAGCATCCATCAAGGGCGTGGCGACCGAGCTTCTCGAAGCCGCCGAGCTTGACGGTGCGAACGCCTGGCAGCGATTCCGATCCGTGACCGTCCCTTCCATCCGTCCCGCTCTCATCGTCGTGTTGACGACCATCTCGATCGCATCGCTGAAGGTGTTCGACATCGTGCGCACGATGACCGCCGGAAACTACGAGACGAGCGTGCTCGCCAACGAGATGTACACCCAGTTCTCGAAATTCGAGGCAGGGCGCAGTGCAGCGCTCGCCGTCATCCTCTTCGTGCTTGTTGTGCCGATCGTCGTCTACAACGCACGTCAGATCCAGAAGCAGCGGGAGATCCGATGAGCAGCGCGATGAACCCAGGGACGGCGGCGACCCCGCAGTCCGACGTAGCGATGAGCACCCGCGCGATCACGACCGGGGGTGGGCTGAACGCCTCGGCAGGACGGGCCCGCAAGCGACTGAGCCGGCCATGGGCCTCGGCGGCATCGATCATCATCGCGGTGCTGTGGACGATCCCCACGCTCGGGCTGTTCATCTCGTCGTTCCGGCCGCGGGATCAGATTCTCACGAGCGGGTGGTGGGAGTTCTTCCTGAACCCCGAGGTCACCGGCGAGAACTACGTGGATGTGCTCTCGTCCGGTACGACGCAGCTGACGATGCTCGAGTCTTTCGTGAACTCGATCGCCATCACCATCCCCGCGACCATCGTGCCGCTGATGATCGCGTCGATGGCGGCGTACGCGTTCGCCTGGATCGACTTCAAGGGGCGCAACTTCCTGTTCATCTTCATCTTCGCGTTGCAGATCGTGCCGATCCAGATGGCGTTGGTGCCGTTGCTGAGCACATTCTCGAGGGGATTGAACCTGTTCGGCCTGCAGGTGACCCTGCCGCTGGGGGCATCCGGAGGCTACGCGCAGGTGTGGTTCGCGCACACGATGTTCGCGCTGCCGCTGGCGATCTACCTGTTGCACAACTTCATGTCCGAGATCCCGAGCGAGATCATCGAGGCGGCGCGTGTGGACGGCGCTTCGCGAGGGCAGATCTTCTTCCGTATCGTTCTGCCGCTGACGATGCCGGCGATCGCCTCGGTCGCCATCTTCCAGTTCCTCTGGGTTTGGAACGACCTGCTCGTCGCCCTCGTCTTCGCCGACGGCGGCGCCGCGCCGATCACCAAGCTGCTGGCCGAGATCACGGGTACCCGTGGAAACGACTGGCACCTGCTCACCGCCGGAGCGTTTGTCTCGATCATCGTTCCGTTGATCGTCTTCTTCGCGTTGCAACGGTACTTCGTCCGCGGCCTGCTCGCCGGCTCTACCAAGGGGTGATCAGCCGAGCAACACCAGCAGCACGTGCGAGGCGTCGACAGCCTCCAGTTCGTGCAGCATGCCGGCGGGGACCTGGATCGCGCCACCCGCGGTGAGATCGTGCTCGGCTCCGCCGGCCCGGAACAGGATGCGCCCCGACACGACCTGCACCAGGATCGGCACGGGGGCGCGGTGCTCCCGCATGATGGCTCGGGCATCCATGACGAGGGTGCGGATCTTGAATCCGTCGCCGTCGAGGGTGCGGTGTGGCTTTACCCGGCCGGCCTCGACCGGGTGGGCAGCGACGAAGTCGGCGGCCGAAGCCGCGAGCAGGAACGGCTGGTCTGCGCTCATGCCCCGAGGATAGCCCTCGCTCTGGTGCGGATGCCCGAACCGGGCACAATGGGGTGATGACGAGACGGGCGCTACTGATCACCGGAGGGGCGCTGCTCGCCGCAGCGATCGCGTTGGGCATCCTCGTGGTGACGGTGCCCGCCGGGGCGACGAACGCCCTGGACGAGTTCTGGAACGGCGTGGCGGCGCAGCTGCGCGAACCGTGGGTGCTGTGGGGTGCGCTGTTCATGAACCGCGTCGGCGGAGGGTGGATCGCGGTGCTGCTGGTGCCGTTGCTGATCGTGGCGTCGTTGGTCGCGGTACGACGGTGGCGATCGGCGGTGTTCGCGGCCTCGGCGTTCATCGTGAGCGCGGGACTGACCCAGCTGCTCAAGAACCTGTTCGCGCGTGCGCGCCCTGATGACATGCTGGTCGCATCGGACTTCGGATCGTTCCCCTCGGGGCACACCGCGAATGCGGCGACCATCGCCGTCGTGCTGTGGCTGGTGTTCCCCCGTGTCTGGGTCGCGGTGGTCGGTGTGCTGTGGGTGCTCGTCATGGCGCTGTCGCGCACGATCCTCGCGGTGCACTGGATCACCGACACGATCGGGGGAGCGCTGGTCGGCGCGTCGGCGGCTCTGCTCGTGGCGGGGATGCTGTGGGGCTGGGCCTCGCTAGGCTGGTCGGGTCCGCCAGCCGCATCAGCGAGGAGCCCCCGTGCCGAAGATCCGACCCTACCGTGACGCCGACCGGGACGCCCTCTACGACATCTGCGTGAAGACCGCGGATGCCGGTGGCGATGCGACCGGGATGTTCACCGACGACCGCCTGTGGGGCGACATCTTCGCGGTGCCGTACGCGGTGCGCGACGCGGGCCTGACCTGGGTCGTCGAATCCGACGACGGGCGCACGATCGGCTACGTCGTCGCGACGGATGACACCGAGGCTTTCGAACAGTGGTTCCGCGAGGAGTGGTGGCCGACGCGCATGGGCGCGTACCCGCTGTCGGGTGCGGCGGAGCCGACCCGACAGGACGGCATCATCGGCTACGCCAGTCGGCGGGCGCCGGGAACGAACGCGCACGCCGCCGAGTACCCGGCACACCTGCACATCGACCTGCTGCCAGAGACCCAGGGGATGGGGCTGGGGCGACAGCTGATCGAGACGCTGTTCACCGAGCTGAAGCGGCGCGGCGTTCCCGGTCTGCACCTGGGTATGAACGCCACAAACACGGGGGCGGGCGCGTTCTACGACCGCTTGGGCATGCAGCGTCTGCAGGCCGATGCCGACACCGTCGTGTACGGGGTGCACCTGGTCGACTGAGTGGGCTGGTTCGATCCCGCCCTCGTCATCGGATAGGATGGACAGGTTGTTCCTGGTGACGTGTCCGAGCGGCCGAAGGAGCACGCTTGGAAAGCGTGTGTTGTGCAAGCAACCGAGGGTTCGAATCCCTCCGTCACCGCCGAAAAGGGCCCCGCATCTACGGGGCCCTTTCTGCATCCGTCGGCGACGGCGGACTCCGAGCCACGCGACGTAGAATCGGCTGATGCCCACTCCGAAGATCGTGCTGTTCTACGCGTTCGCCCCGTTGGCCGATCCCGATGCGATCCGACTGTGGCAGCGCGACCTTTGCGCGTCGTTGCAGTTGCGCGGGCGCATCCTGATCTCGGAGCACGGCATCAATGGCACGCTCGGCGGTGACCTGCCGGCGGTGAAGAAGTGGCTGCGGCGGTTCCGCGACTATCCGGCGTTCAAGGACGCGGACATCAAGTGGAGCGAGGGCACTGGCCTCGACGCCGACGGCTTCAGCACCGATTTCCCGAAGCTCAGCGTCAAGGTGCGTGACGAGATCGTCTCGTTCGGTGCCCCCGGCGAGTTGGCGGTGGATGATCACGGCGTCGTCGGCGGTGGAGCGCGCCTGAGCCCCGAGCAGCTGCACGAGCTGATGGACGAGCGCGGCGATGAGGTGGTGTTCTTCGACGGACGCAATGCGCTGGAGGCCGACATCGGCCGGTTCCGGAACGCCGTGGTGCCCGACACCGACACGACCCGCGATTTCGTGGGGCTGCTCGAATCCGGCGCATACGACGATCTCAAGGGCAAGCCCATCGTGACGTACTGTACCGGCGGTATTCGCTGCGAAGTGCTGTCGAGTCTGATGATCGCGCGCGGGTTCGGCGAGGTGTACCAGCTTGAGGGCGGCATCGTCCGGTACGGCGAGAAGTACGGCGACGACGGCCTGTGGGAGGGATCGCTGTACGTGTTCGACGGGCGCGGGTCGATCGACTTCTCAGACCATGCCGCGGTGATCGGCGAGTGCATAGGCTGCGGAGGTGCGACCAAGCGCACCGCGAACTGCCCCGACCTCTCGTGCCGGCGCCAGTTCGTCGTCTGCGAGAGCTGCGACGTCGTGCTCTGCGACGAGCACCGCGCTCACGCCTCCTGAACGCGTCCGCGAAGCGAAGCGGCGCGGCGCCACAGCGACGCCGGCAGCAATCGTGCCGTCACGCGGCGGTGGCCGTCGACACTGCGTTCGAGTGCCGTGAGCACACCGCGCAGCGGCACGGACAGATCATCATCAGCGGATGCCATCGGCGCATAGCTGCGGTGTTCGACAGCTTCCACCAGTTGCCGCATCGCGTCGGCGTCCGCGCCGCGTTCGGCGACCACATAGCGAGCGCGGACGCGAGCCGTGTCGGCCGCGTGCAACGGTAGACCGAGGTCGGCCATCGTGTCGCGCACTTCCTGCCACGCCGCCATGGCGTCTCCTCGACGGGCTCGGCTGATGCGCAGCATCCGCGTGCCCCCACGCACCAGGGCGGGCAGCAGCGCGAGCAGGAGCGCTCCGAGGGCGATCAGCACGACGGGCAGCGGATTGAGCGTCTGCAGCTGCTGATCACCGATGGACTGCTCATCGAGGCGGTCGGGTCCGCCGGTCGGCACGTCGGACGGTGCTGTCGTCGGCGCCGTGGTGGGTGTCGGTGCGTCGGGCCCGTCGCCGCTCCCACCCGCGGAGGTCTCCGACAGAAAAGCGGTGGGCACACCGAGTGTGGCCGTCGGCTCGAAAGGCACCCATCCGATGCCGTCGAAGTGCACCTCGGGCCACGAATGCAGCTGGTCGCTCGAGACGGAGTAGACGATGTCGTCGTCGCGTCTCTGGTCGGTCGCGGTGCCGGGCAGATATCCGACGACGATGCGCACCGGCATGTCGAGGGCCTGCGCCATGAGCGCGAAAGCGCCCGCGAAGTGCACACAGTACCCGGTGCGCTTGTCGAGGAAGGTGGCGACGGCGTCAGCACCGGTACCGTCGAATCCCTCGTCGACCGGCGCATCGAGTGAGTAGGTGAACTCGCTGCGGAACCAGTCCTGCAGGGCGATCAGACGGTCGTAGTCGGTGTCGGCCTCGGCCGTCACCGAGCGGGCCGTGTCGGCAATGACCGGTGGCAGGTTCACCGTGCGCGGGAGGGCGCGTCCGAGGTCGGATGCCGGTGCCCGGCGGATCTGCTCGAGCGTCGGCGCCGCGGTCGCCGTGCGCACCGTGTAGTCGGCGCCCGCCGCGTTCTCGGTCGCACTGATGACGGTGCGTCCCGCGGGCATCGCCTGCCAGTCGCCGTCGATGCCGGTGACGCGTTCGGGAGCATAGGGAACCGGCAGGCGGTCGCTGGACACGTTGAGCACCCGGATCGAGACCCGACGTTCAGCCGTCTCGATCGCTTCGCCCCAGTCGCGCTCGCCGAAGCCCTCGCCGAGCGGTTGCAGATCGGTGCGGTCGGGTCGCCAGATCTCGCCGTCGAACCGTGACAGCGTGGCCAACCTCAGGTACGGGGGAGCGGTGCCCGAGGTGACCAGCGTCAGAGCCTCGACACTTTCGGGGCGGCGAAGATCATCGCCCAGGCGCAGGTCGGCCCGCACCGTCAACGTCGGGCCGGTGCCCGACAGCGCCGCGCCCATCGGTAGCATCGGCGTCACCAGCAGAGTCACGGCGATCGCGGTGGCACCGGCGATCGCGGCGGCCAGCGCCGAGGTGCGTCGCGGCGCGGACGCATCGTGCCGGGCACCGAAGCGCAGCATGATCAGGATCATGACAGCCTGCATCAGGAACCACGCGATGTTCAGCGAGCCGAACGAGACCAGCATCGGCAGCACCCCGATCACCGAGGTGAGCAGCACGGTGAGCAGGATCTGCCGGTGCGCCAGCAGCTGGTCGACGAGGATCGTCACGCCGGCGAAGAGCACTCCGACTGCTGTCGCGAGCCCGGCGGATGCCGCGATCGGTGCTACACCGCCGGCGATCTCATCGATCGCCTGCTGCATCCGCACGGCGATCAGCTGCCCCGAAAGTCGCGTCGGGATCAGCCCGAGAAAGGCGGTATCGCTCGCCAGCAGGGCGGTGCACGCCATGATCGTGATGGTGACCTGCACCGCGAGGGCGAGCAGATCGCGGATGCCCGCGCGCAGCCGCCGGAAGATCACACGCCCGAGCGAACCCGCGCCGCTGGCGACGATGATCGCCAGGAAGGCCACGAACGTCCACGTGCCCGGCATGATCGCCCCGGTGTACGGCCAGAGCGCGACGAGCATCGTCGCTCCTGCGAGGAATCCCGGGACGATGGGGCTGACGGGACGCAGATCGGCGGTTCCCCTACGCTCCGTGGCGCGGGTGGCCGCGGAGTCCGCCGTCACCGAATCAAACACCGGACACCTGCGCCTGAGGGAGGGCATCCGCCCACGTCTGATCCAGCTCATCGCCGGACGTGACCGCGGCGGTGTTCCAGCCGTGCGCGGACGCCGCGCTCAGCGCGCCGCGCTCTGCGCCGGCGGCGAACAGCAGGGGTGCTGCCGCCCCCGCGGTGCTCAAGCGGTCAGCATCCGCCACCGAGATCCGCCCCGTGATCACGACGAGTGGTCCTGGGGGAGTGCTGCCGACGATCGCGCGCAGATCGCGCGCCTCACCGCGGGGTGTCACGGTGGCCAAAGCGACCATGAGGTCTTCGCGGTCGTCCTCGTGTCCGCGCAGCGCGCCGAGCAGGCCGCCCGCGCTGTCGATGACGTCGACGCTGTAGCCGTCCTGCACGAACCGCAGGGCCGCCGACGCGCACAGCGACACCGCTGTCTCGAACTCCGGATCGGGCCCGTCGGCGGGCCGGTCCCAGCGTGCGGCGGAACGGTCGAGCACGACGACGGCGTCGGGACTGGCCTCTTCCTCCTCCTGGCGCACCATGAGTTCGCCGTGATGCGCCGTCGCACGCCAATGGATGCGTCGGCGGGAGTCGCCGGACGCGTACGGCCGAGGAATGAGGTTGTCGGCGCCCTGCCCGAGGCGCGTGGACCGGGTCTGAGCAGCACCGCCCGCGGCGCCCACCTTCGAGGGGAGCGACGGCAGCGCCACGACCTGAGGGACGACCGTGATCGTGCGCGTGTCACCGAACTCCTGTTCGCGCTGCGCGAGACCGAACGGGTCGACGGTGCGCAGCACCAGCGGGCCGAGGGTCGAGATGCCGCGCTGCACGCCCTCAAGCTCATAGCGCAGCAGCGCGGAGTCACCGGGATACTGGCCCTGCGCATCGCCGCGCACGGCATCCGGCAAGGTGTCGCGCCAGATACCACGGGGGACGCCCGGGGCGTACAGATCGAACCGCAGGGCGACGCGCGAGGACTCGCCCACGGTGAGCAGATCGGTCGAGATCTGCCGTGACACGACGCCGCGGCGCCGCGGCGCGTACGCCACGAGCATCGAGACCAGCGGCAGCAGCACCAGCAGCACGCCCAGGTACAGCAGCGGGCGAGCGCCGGCGACGTTGGCCGCGATCGCCAGCAGGATGCCCATGACCAGACATCCCCATCCGCGGGCGGTCAACCTACGACGTCTCATGGTCTCTGTGGTCGAATCTGGTCTGCGTGGTTCAGACGCGTGCGCCGGCGAACGGCACGGGCACGCGCGAGACGATCTGCTTCAGGGCGCTCTCGACGGGCTGCGCCCCGGCACGGTGCACGCCACGCGCCGCGAGCAACCGGTGAGCGAACACCGGGATCACGAGGTCGGCGAGATCGTCGGGAACGACGAAGTCGCGCCCATCGAGCGCGGCCGCGACCTTCGCCGCGCGCACGAGCTGCAGGGTCGCGCGCGGGCTCGCCCCCAGGTGAAGGCTCGGGTCCATGCGGGTCGCCTGTGCGAGCGCGACGGCATACTCCTCCAGCGACTCGGCGACGTGCACGCGCCGCGCCCAGGCGATCAACTGCTCAACGGTCGCCGCGTCGGTCACCGGCACGATCGCCGACAGCGGGTTGGACGTCTCACGCTGGCGCAGCATGAGAGTCTCGGACGCGGCATCCGGGTATCCCATCGAGATCCGCATCATGAACCGGTCGCGCTGGGCCTCCGGCAACGGATAC